>CAYJPE010000082.1:0-11287 GCA_964371965.1 uncultured Desulfovibrionaceae bacterium | reverse complement strand
TAGCAGTCCGTTCACAAAGTACCCGTCTGCAAAGGTTGCAAGGAAGCGAAAAAAGTGAAGGCGCGCGTTGCATGAGACATACAAGAGCGACTGCCAGAAGGGTGCGAAGCATAGCCCTTAGCCCAGTCTTCGAGGCTTGGGGCTACAGATAGCAACGCTGTTTGACTTTTTATCCCCGCTCCGAAGGGGACGCCGCAGATGGCACTTTTTCAACAGGCTGCGAGCAAGGGGGCTACATTATTGCCATGCCCATAACATCACCACAAGACCTCACGCCCTATTTTAGCCTTGACAGCCTTGGTCATGTGCTCATGACATATACCTTTGATACTTTAAAGGCCAAAGGAAACTTACGTTCGCTTGTGGCCATAGACGCCACCGCAGGCAATGGGCATGACACCCTTTTTCTTGCTCAAAAGCTTGCGCCGAAAGGACATGTCTGGGCTTTTGATATTCAAGAAAACGCTCTTGAATGCACGAAAAAACGCCTCGCTAATGCTTTGGCACCTCGTGCACCTGTGAGCTATATACAGGCATGCCATAGCCTCATGGCACAATATGTCACGTCGCCCGTCCACGCCATCCTCTTTAACCTAGGCTACTTGCCCGGTTCAAACAAGCATATATGCACCGACGCACGATCAAGCCTTGAAGCCATCCGGCAGGGGCAAAACCTTCTTGCCGTGGGCGGTTTTTTATGGATACATAGCTACACGGGGCAAAAGGGTGGACAAGAAGAAAGTGATGCTATTATTGCTCACGTAGAAGAGCTGTCCTACGAACACTGGCGCGTGCTCCATATTATGCCACCCAACAAAAAAATTCGTCGAGAGCATGCTTTTTTTATTCAAAAAAGGAGAGCATCATGCTTGCCCTATTGCGCTTTGGCCCCCATCTGATACTTGCCGCACTTTGTGGTATCTTTTACACAGTTTTGTATTTTTATACACAATCAGCGTTGGAAGATGCGCAAACGAAAGGAGCTGTGCAGTACATCCTCCAACTCCGAGCTACCTTTAGCTTCTTTTTTTCTCTCTTATTGGGTTTTGTCGGTGTAAAACTCAGCGGGCACATATTACCGGCAATGCTCGTACATACTGTGATCGTTGCCACCATGTTGCTTATAGACGTATCATGGCAACAACTTGTGGCCGAGTGGGAATTGAGTCTTCTCATACTTGCCACAATTGCAGGGATTACGGGCGTAGCCAGCGCTGTCACGCTTTGTATTTTTTGGCTTATGCATCGCTATCAATTCAGCTTTCGACGTAAAAAACGTCCTTAATAAGCATGTCGGTTTTTCTTGGTATTGGCTTCTGCCTTGCAAGATGGCATTGTTTTATTGAGGAGTAGTCAAACTCAAAACAGTAATTCTGCCAAATGATAGGATGTTTTCCGTGTTAATTGCAATCCCTTTAAACAGGCGTTGCAATAGCAAATAACTTTATCCGTGGGAATTTTTTCAGCATGTTTTTGCATGAGCGCATCTTTTTCTTCTTGTGTATGCGATAAAAATTTGCCCTTGGCATTTTCTACAAATCGAACAGGCGCATTCACCAAATTTTTTTTGAGCGTTGGGGCAAGAGTTGAAATTCCGCAAAATTGCGTTTTTTCTCTGTTTTCTTCCATTTCGACAATGTCAATCTGCATGTTTTGCAAAATTTGGCGCACAGCACTCTGCTCTTTTTCATTATCGAATGAACGCCAGCAATCCTGAATTGTAATTTTTTCGTTGGCGAAATCCTTATATTGAAATGCGTCGTCCTGTACTATTAATTCCCACAAAGAGACTCTGTCCGTTTCGGCCTTTCTTTCCTCGAATATGGCACTGCATGTATGGCACACATAGACCATAGTTTCATTGTTATGAAATTCCCTGTAATGCGGTAATGCCTTCCAATGCTCTTTGAAGCTTATTCTTATACTTTCTTCAAATTCTTTGACCGCATAGTTGGGAAGACAACATCGAATAATCTCAATATCAAGACTATGAATGTAGCGCTGAATTTTTAAGCTAAGCTCCGGCATGTCCCGTGTAAAAAGACAGCTCGCCACATATCTTAACATCTTCTTCATGCTTTTTACCTCTTGGTGAATCGCTGATGTAGTATATTGTTGAGGGGGGAAGGGGAACTTTCCCCTTAGGAAGGGAGATGTGCCAAAACCCAAAAGCTTCTCCTTCCTCCCTCAAACTCACCCCATCCCCTCAAAGCGCTATAATTATTCCTCTTTTCAATAAAATTGAAACGAGGAATCTTCCATCTCTGAAAGAGGAAACGTTTCCTTCTGAAATTATTTTATAGTAAATTGTATATGTACTTTTATTTAAACAGTGTTTCCAGAGAGCAACGCTGAATCCCACCTGTCAAATGAATCCAAAAAGGCACTTTTCTTACTCAGCGAATGCGGCTTCTCTTTTTAATTTATGAAAAAAAAGTAATAAAAGAGTCCTGAAGGAATAAGTGGGCGGAATTTGGAGCGAAGGGAAACTTTTAGGATTTGACAAAAGCTCACTCTCAATACTCAAGAAACATGACTCATCAGTGTTTTCCTCAATCATTGAGTAAGAGAATTTCTTTTCTGATGTTTGTTTTTTCGTAAATTTTATATAGGCTTTTATTTAATCAGTGATTCATGAGACGCTGTCGTCAGATAGCGATTTTTCGTGTTATATCAAGGAAGACTCGCTTGTTTTGAGGGATTAGATTCTTAGGGTATTTGACCGAAAAAGCAAGTAAAGTCTGACGCAGAGCCCGCTTTGATAAAGGCGAAAAAGCGTATTTGACGACAGCACCGAGACACCATTAAAAAGCATTATACTGGACAAGGCTTTCCTTGGCAGGTTTCTGCAAAGGTTGCCCCGGATTTTTAGGCTTGCCAATATTAAAAACGGCCTTAATATTTTTTGCTTTTGGCACGTTCAAGATTTTGCGAACGGCCTTATGAATGCTACTATACGTAAAAATAAGGTCATTGAGTACCGTGGCATAGCCAAGGGCTGTCACAGCCAAAAGAACATTTTGAGCCGCCACACAGTAATTTTCTGTTTGAAAGTCACGCGACAATTTATTAGGGATTTTCTCAGAAAGCATAAAGATGGCAAGAGGGGGCAAGGGAAGCTTTGTGACTTCGCGTATTGATTCGAGCAAAGCTTTGTCTGTAACAACAACATAGGACGTTGTGCGTATGTTCACTCCAGCGGGGGCTGCAATGGCAGCGTCAAGAATGGCGTGTATGTCTGCCTCTGTGGGCATATCATCCAAAAACTCACCGCGATACGAATATCTATTGTGGATGGTCTCAAAAAGATCCATGAGTACCTCACTTTTTTACAATAACATGTTATACACAAGTGGAAAAAGGATGTAATGTTGCGTGTATAAGGCACTCGTAATATGTTATACAATACACATGCTACGTGAGCCCATTGTTTTTAAAAGGTGATTTGGGGAAAAGTTTTTCTTCAAAAAATTCCCCCCACAAAAAAACGAGACAGCCGACCTAATCTACAAGCCCTGCGTCCTGTAATGCCTGACGCAAAAGCTCCACATTTGATGCGCTCAACGGGCACAGCGGCGAACGTACTTCGCTGTTCATTTTTCCCATAAGCGCCAGTGCCGTTTTTACAGGTATGGGATTCGTTTCCACGAACATGAGGCGATTAAGAGGCATCATGTCAAAGTGATATTGACGCGCCTTTTCCAGATTACCTTCTTTAAACGCTGCACAAAGTCCGGCCATTTTTTTGGGCATAATATTCGACGTGACCGAGATTACCCCACAGCCTCCCACAGCCATTAATGGAAGAACAGTAAAGTCATCACCCGAAAGAACACAAAATGATGCGGGGCAAAGCTCTACAACTTCAGAAACTTGAGTAAGGTTTGCCGTGGCCTCTTTAATTCCTACGATATTTGGTAATTCATTGGCAAGTCGCGCCACGGTTGCCGGCAAAAGATTACAGCCTGTGCGGCTGGGCACATTGTAGAGCACAAGGGGGATGTCAACAGCTTCAGCAATGGCTTTATAATGGAGATACAAACCTTCTTGCGTAGGTTTGTTGTAATACGGCGTTATATGCAAGGCAGCAGTTGCACCGGCTTTTTTTGCAAATTGTGTCAAACGAATAGCTTCCGCCGTATTATTGGAACCTGCACCGGCAAGCACAGGTACACGCCCCTGAGCTTGGTCTATGCACACTTCGATGACACGTTCGTGCTCTTCATGGCTTAACGTGGCAGACTCCCCCGTGGTGCCACACGGAACGAGACCATCGATGCCTTCTTGAATTTGCCATTCGATAAATTCGCGGTAGCGCGCCTCGTCAAGATGTCCCTTGTGAAAAGGTGTTACCAACGCGGAAAATGCTCCAGAAAATAGCATAATTTATCCTTAAACCATAGGTGAAAGATGAATGCACATGACATGCACTAACAAAATAAGGCAAAAAGCAATGCAGCAAGGCCTTGAAGTTATTTGTTGAGGTATTCCTTCAGTTCCTTACCGGCACGAAAAAAGGGCAAACGCTTTGGTTCAACGTCAACACTTTGTCCTGTCTTGGGATTGCGTCCGGTATATCCCTCGTACTCTTTCACTTTAAAACTTCCAAACCCACGAATCTCTACACGTTCTCCCGCAAGAAGTGAGTCCTTCATGCTCTCTACAAATGTATTCACGACCATAGAAGCATCCTCAAGAGGTAGCTCTGCTTCTTCTGAAAGCGTTTTGATGAGTTCACTTTTATTCATAATATCTCCAAAGCGTTAAGCAGTATACATTCTTGATACGTTTGTAAGTGTAAAGGCTTTTTGGTAGAAAAGCAACAGGCTATGTAGGAATTTCGAGCACAGCTCGATTTTCTAAAACATCAAGCATACTTAGACGTATTTTTTGGATGTTTTTTGCTATATTCTCCATATCCACACCGGCAGGGCTGCCAGCGGCCCAACGCATAAGTGGGTCTTGGCGACGTACAGCTTCCATTAGCTGGTTATCACTGCGCACAGAACCAAGCAATATGGGTTCAATGCCCAAAAAGCGTTGACAGGCCGTGCGCAGCTTCTCAAATGTCTGTTTTTCATCCCTTTTACTTTCCACTTGATTGACCACCACCATAAAATCACGTACCCCATAATTGGTATACAAAATTTTTATGAGGGCATAACTGTCTGTGAGTGCCGTAGGTTCAGGCGTCACCACAACAATACGCACCGACGCCATGACCGCAAAAGATTGCACCATGTCAGTTATACCTGCACCAAGATCCATAAATACATAGTGGTATTTACCAAGAACAGGATTGAGTCGTTTAAGCAAGAGCGTGCGCTGGTCGCTGTCTAATTCCACAAGCTCTGGTACGCCTGAAGCTGCAGGCAAAATGTCAAGACTCCCCGCTTCTCCCGATTCTAGGGCGTACAGGACATCCTTGATGTCAGCATCTCCAAGCAAGGCATCTTGAATATTACCCTCGGGCGTAATGCCGAGCAGCACATCAAGATTGGCGAGCCCCATGTCACAATCCATGAGCAAGGTAGGGAATGCCATTTTGTGCAAAGCATAGGCTACGTTCAGGCTTAAATTCGTTTTGCCTACGCCCCCCTTGCCGCTCATTATGCAAATACTTAGTGTCGTGTTGGACATGGTTTTTCCTTATGAGTTAATGCAAAAAAACGTAACAACTGGCGCAGCCAACGACAAATGGCACCCAGTCATAATTGTGATATATTACACGTATGAACTGTCTTTCAATCAAGTCTTTTGCGTTTTTCGCCTGTTCTAAGGGGTTAAACGATATTTTTATTCACTATCCGCGGTCGGCATACACGCCTTCGCAAAAAACGAAAAAATTTCTTGATATAGCCTCAGTACGCCTAGCACAAATAATTTTCCGCTCTTTAATACAAGGCACACGCAGAGAAACTTACTGCATATCTAACACATTCAATCAAAATGTTCGCAACGCGAGCCCAACACGGTTAAAGGACAAAAGCGGCATTCAAACAGCGCTTAGTTTGTCTTCTAAAACTCTTATAATGCGCCAAAGAGAAAACGTTTTTCATGTGACTGTACCAAGGTACGTCTGGCATCAAGTACGAGTAAATTTTCTTTATAGAGCCTTACGGCAACTTTTTGCTCAATCGCATCTTGCAGGGCGCTTGCCGATTGCTCTAGTAATCCTTGAGCCGTGCAGTGCAAGCCTGTGTGACCTGTTATTCCGGCGCAAAGCATGTAGCCCTCCTGCTTGCAGTAGTGCAATATGTCTTCCACCAAGTTTTGTGCGGTAAATATTTTAGCGCCTGGCAAAATCAAGACTAAGCGCCCTTGATAGATTCCTATGGTGTCGCAAGAGCTCGCGTGAAGGCGCAAAGCCATGCGAACAACAGGAAGCAGCCTATTTGTGATAGCAGAGTCTTGAGGATCAATATGTGCTTGTGGTGTAAGGTCTTGTTTTGGCTCTTGTCCACGCTCTTGACGCGTGTCGGCTGCGAGCTCGGCACGCAAAATCTCGGCCTCAAAGAAAATATCGTCTCCTACGTCGGGTTCTGAGGGCTCGACGGCAGCAAAGGGGAAATGGGTCTCTTTACTGCGTGTACTGGACGTACATACCTTGCAATCTTTGTTGCCACTGCACTCAGGACCATGCACATCTTCATGAGGATGTGGGTCAGTCTTATTTTCTGTCTCAACAAAAGCTTGAAAGGCAAGATGCACAACGGCTATATGCGAATTGCCTCGTGCTGCTCGAGCTATTTCTTGTTCCAGTTGTTTCAAAAAAGGCACCTCAATGAGTGCTTTTAAGAATTCATCAAGAATATCGGTGCTGTCGCTTTCGTGTTTATCTTCGTGTGGGTGTGTGCTGTGATGTGGCTCATGACTTGAGTCAGCACCTTGTGCTGCATGTTGTCCTTCATCTTGGTGCCCAACACATGCCTTATTCGCACGCTGTTTCGCATTACGATCCACAATGTCAGCAGGCACCGCAGCGTTCACATCGGGTACGTGGATGCGTAAGTGGCCGTTCTCAAAAGAGCACTCAAGAGCACACCAGCCCATGGCCGGTGCACGCGCGCGCAGTGCATTCCAACTTTCTTTGTCAAGATGCGGCACAAGCCTTGAGACAAGATGTAATGTCTTGGGCAAAGACTCTTCCGTACCACAAGACAGCATATGTCGGTACGCTTTGGCAAGTTCTCCCATGAGAATATGTATGTCAGAAATATGAGTACTGTTCATGCCATCATCAACGACTTTTGTCATGTTGGAGGAGGAGGTAGTCGCGCTGAAATGTATCAATGCGTCCATCTAGGACGGCGTCCACATCCCCCAATTCTGTGTTAGTACGATGATCCTTCACCAACCTGTACGGGTGCAAGGTGTAGGTTCGTATTTGACTGCCAAAAGCAATACTATCCTTACCGGCGTATTGCGCTTTGCGCTCAGCATCTTTTGCTTGTAAGGCAAGGGCATAAAGGCGTGCTCGCAAAATGTGCAGAGCTGATTCCTTATTGTGATGCTGTGATTTTTCGTTTTGACACTGGGCAGTTACGCCCGTAGGAATGTGCGTCACACGCACGGCAGAGCTTGTGGTATTCACGCTCTGCCCCCCGGGGCCACTGGAACGAAATGTATCAAAGCGTAAGTCCGCATCCTTTATGTCCAAAACAATATCCTGTCCCGCATCCGGTATCACATCCACCGAGGCAAATGACGTGTGGCGTCTGCCGGATGCGTCATAAGGCGAAATACGAATGAGCCTGTGTATACCTCGTTCACTCTTCAAAAGGCCAAAGGCATTTGGCCCACTAAGGCGCAATGTCACACTCTTTATGCCCGCTTCATCCCCCGGTAAAAAGTCCAGCATTTCAACGTCATATTTGTGTGTCGTGGCCCACCGATTATACATGCGCAAAAGCATTTCTGCCCAATCTTGTGATTCGGTACCGCCGGCACCGGGATGTATCTCCAAAATAGCATTGCTCGCATCCTCTTCGGCTGAGAGGAGAAGCATCATTTCTGTTGCTTCCAAAAGAGCGGCAAACTGTTGCACTTGCACTGTCAAATTTTCCAAAGATTCCGCTTCTTCGGCAGGTGTGTCACACGCCTCGGCAAAGGCCAGCCATTCGTGCATATCATCATGACTTTGCTGCAAAGCTTTTGCGCGGTCGACGCTTTCTTCTAAACGACGCTTTTCTTGCAACAAGGGCGTCATGGCTGTGGGATTGACCCACGCTTCCGGCTGTGCCATTTGCAACTCAATCTGTGCCAGTCGCTCTTCATCGTGTACAGAGTCAAAGACGCCTCCAAAGACTTGTATAGCGCTTTGAAAGTGACTGGCATTGTGTGCGTAATTCTGAAAGCTGAAGCATATTTCTCTCATATTTTTTGAAAGCGAAAGCCAGACCCGAGGAGCCGTATGCCCTTACACAAGTCTTATGGGTCGCGGTGCAAAACATGATAGAACGAAAAGCCCCAAGAACACAAGTACTAAATAAGGCTGTATGGCATAAAAAATTGTTTTTTCTACCTTCGTCTCCACATAACCCTCTAAGCTTTGCCGTTGAAACTGTTGCCCCTTGAGCAAGAAGCGCCCATTTGAGTCCACAATGGCCGAAATGCCTGTATTGGTACTGCGCACAAGCCAGCGACCCTGCTCCACGGCGCGCATAAGGCTGAGCTGCAAATGCTGCTCGGGTGCCGAAGAATCTCCAAACCAGCCGTCATTACTCAAGTTCAATAAAATATTGGCACCGTCTTCCACTCTTTGTCGGGCAAGTTCGGGAAACACGCCTTCGTAACAAATAAGAACACCAAGGCTCAACGACCCCACAGTCAAAGGCTTTTGTTGACGCCCCAGAGTAAAGTCTCCTATTTCTTGCAAAAGTGGTGCCAAGAAATCCAATGCGAGCCACGTGGGTACATATTCTCCAAAGGGGACAAGATGGCTCTTGTCATAAAATGATGCCAACTGCCCGTGTTCATTAATGACATAAGCGCGGTTAAAAATATCGACTTGGCCTGTTTTGTTGTCTTTATTTGCGGCGGCACCCGGTGCCCCAAGGACAATAGGTGTTTTTATACTTTGTGTAAAGCGCAATAACTTTCTTCCGAGGTGCGGATGCTGCTCTATAAAGAAAGGCATGGCGGTTTCAGGCCAGAGGATAATTGTCGGTAACGCTCCATCTGCTTTTTGCATCAAGGCATCTTGCGTGAGTTGTATATAAATATCAAGTGTTTTTTCTTGAAGCGCCAAGTCCCATTTTTGGTTTTGATTAATATTGCCTTCTGCAATGATGACCCGCGCCGCAGCGTCACCTTGTCCATATGAGCGAGGTGTGCTCTCTAAAACATACAAGCCCCAAAGTACAACAGTGCACACTATGGCACTACTTGCCGCAAGCAAGGCGGCACGTTTGCGCACAGTATACTCATGGGCAAAAGCTTCCTGCAGCATGAGGGTCGCACAAACATATATGGCCGAAAGGGCATAGGCACCCACCACGGAGGCCGCCTGAATCATGACAGGCCATGGGGCAAAGGCTGCACTTGTGACAAGCCACGGAAAGCCTGTGAACACCCATCCGCGTGCGCATTCAAGCCCATACCAGAGACAGGCAAGCGCCACACACAAGCGCACGACTCCAAAGGGGATGTCACGAAATTTTTTGTGCAACACATGGGCGCCCGCACAAAATACCGCTCCATAAACGGCCACATAGGCCGCAATGGCTAAAGCGCACGGCAAGGCCAGAACCCATGGCAGGGCAGCCACTTCGTGGACAGGGACAGCCAGCCAATACAGAGCCGCAGCACATGCAACCGTACCCATGAACCACGCTTGGCGAAAAGCCTGCGATGGCGTTCGTGCAGCCACAGCCATACGCACGAGCATGGCGGGATAAAGTAGGGCAAGTGGTGGTATATGCAAAACATCATTGGGAAAACCAAGCCAGAGGCCAGCTACTCCAAGAAGAAAAACTCCGGGTGACGATATAAGTGCGTTCATGGCATGCCAGCGAGAGGAGGCATGCGCACACGACACGTCATTCTTTTGACATATCAAGTTCTTCAGTCCCTGCATTATCGGCGACAAGTTTCTCCATAAGGATACGTCGAATAAACTTGACGTCAGCCTCTTCCACCGTAAATGACCAGCCCGCCAAATGAAAGACCTCCCCTGCAATGGGTACATGGCCTGCCTGTAGGCTCAGATAACCGCCAATGGTGTCTACTTCATCGGAGGAAAGTTCTACGCCAAGATCTTCCAAGTCTTCGAGCCATGCTCTGCCCGTGAGGGTATAGACCTCGTTGTTTACTTGGCGAATGTCTTCTTGTTTTGGGGTGTCATGCTCGTCTTCAATATCGCCGACGATCTCTTCGAGCACATCTTCAATGGAGATTATGCCCGACGTACCGCCGTATTCGTCAAGGGCAATGGCAATGTGGAGTTTGCGCGTGCGAAATTCCTGAAGGAGTTCACGTATTCCCTTTGTTTCTGGCACAAAAAAAGGCTCACGCATAATATTATCCACAGGATCATTTTGTATGCCTGTATCCACAAGGCTGCGGAGCAGATCTTTAGCGTGGACAATGCCAATGATGTTATCTCGAGTATCGTGAAAAACGGGGATGCGTGAATGCCCGGAATCCATGATAAAGCGCGCCACATCCAAGAGCGATGTTTGTGTTGGCACACAATCGATATCAGTGCGTGGAGTCATAACATCTTGCACTTGCATGTCGTCAATACGCAAAATACTGAGCAGCATAGATTCTTCGTCTGCTGCCACTTCGCCTTCTGCGCGTGCCTCAAGAATAGCTTTTTCCAATGATTCTTCTTCGTCCCGCCTAAAAAACTTCGCAAAGCGGGACCAAAGTGTACTGTCGGAGCCTGCGTCCAAGAGTTTCCTCCCTCAAGTTATGCACGGCATATATGCGCAACAAAACCCCTTATCTCAATATATCCATATGTTTACAGCAAGAAGAGATGCTGAGATGTGGTATGTGTTGCCTTCACACATATGCCTTGTCAGGTTTGTTAATATAAATACTTTGAGAGTTATTCTGCTTTTTTATTGCGTCAGCGCCTAGAGGCTGCCTCTAAATACATTCTTTAGCGCTTTGCCCCTGCTCCAAAGGGGTTAAACGGTGTTTTTTGCTCAAGTTACGTACGTCTGTATACGCGCCTTTCGCAAAAAACACGTTTTCCTTGGCAAAAAACATAAAATCTCTTTCTTTAGGGAAACGCTGATTAAATAGAATTTTTGTTCTCTAACAAGGAAAGCGAGTT
>CAYJPE010000081.1:0-11386 GCA_964371965.1 uncultured Desulfovibrionaceae bacterium | reverse complement strand
GGAAAAAAAAGTTTCCCCCCACACCCCCCTTCAAAAAAACCAATAAGTCCGCATGTATGCCGAAGTTCTTTACTTGGGAAAGAAGGAAAGATTTTGTAGAGCATGGTAATATGCATAGAATGCCATCACAGCTTTTAGAGTAGACAAGCCCTAGGAGCTGTTTCAAATAAAAAAAATTTGTTTTTTTGCCAAGGAAAACACATTTTTTTGCGAAAGGCGCGTATACAGGCATTCGTAACGTGAGCAAAAAACACCGTTTGACCCCTTCGGAGCAGAAACAAAACGCAAAAGAATTTATTTAGAGACAGCCCAGGCGCTGTCGTCAAATTGCGAATTTTTGTGTTATATCAAGGAAGAAAAGCTTGCTTTGAAGGAATATACTCTTATGGTATTTGACTGAAAAAGCAAGCGAAGTCTGACGCAGAGCCCGCTTCGATAAGGGCGAAAAGACGCATTTGACGACAGCGCCTAGCATGAACGCACAAAAAACAAGAAGCCCAAACATCCCATGAAGAAATACTATCAATCAGCACTGGAGCAGCTACGCACCCTCGGAGCTCGCTTTGCCGAAACGCACCCAACCATTGCGCCTTTATTGAACAGCCAAAGTGCCGACCCAGACGTTGAACGCATACTAGAAGGCACGGCTTTTTTATGTGGCCTCATTGAAGAACGCCTTGACCAAAATTTTCCAGAAGTGGTACACACCCTTCTCGAAATTGTGGCACCCCATGTGCTCTTGCCCGTTCCATCGCAAACCATTGTTCAATTCACTCCCCTACCGCAAGTACAGGGGGTGCAACACGTCAGTGCAGGCGTACAGCTCAATTCCGACCCCATTGGCAACACCGTCTGTCCCTTTACTGTCATGCGGCCTTTAAACATCTTACCCATAACTTCCACCCATACCCGCTTTGAAAGCTCACGCCCCAAGGAAGGCACACTTTCCATAACTCTCACATCGCCTTCACTGGTAAATACATGGCTTGACAGCGATATTCCATTTTATATCAACGCGCCATACACCACGGCCAGCCAGTGGCACATGCTCCTTCTACAGCATGTACGTGCCATCACCCTCACAAGTGGCGGACAAAGCCTGTCTTTGCCGGCAAAGTCTTTCCGCTTTACCGTACCGCCGCAAAACCCTTTTGCACAACACTCACCTGCCACTGATTTTGCCTTGTTACGTGAATATTTCGCCTTTCCGGAAAAATTCTTATATGTGACACTGACAAATATAAAACAAGGGATGACTCATGGCTCCGATACAAACCTACGCATTGACCTGCACCTGCAAAATGTGCCCGATGCCATCACGCAAAATGCAAACAACGTATCGCCTAATTTGCTGCTCGTCAACACAGTACCTGCCATGAATGTCTTTCCCCATACGGCGCTACCCTTTTTCATTTCGCACACACGACAAGATTACCCTCTTCAGCCCGAAGGGGATAGTGAACGCAATATGAGCATTTATCAAGTGCGTGATGTCACAGGTATCCGCCGCGGCGGGCACATGCGTAAATATAGCCCCTATTCGTCGTATGAGCAAAATAACAACGCAGGCAATACTTACTCGTTACGCCGCATCACATCCATCATCAACGGTCAGCAGGAATATTTTATCGGACTTTTACACAAATCAAAGGATGAATTGCTGGAAGATGAAAGCCTTACGGCAAAACTGCTTTGTTATCACCACACAATGCCGGCCGTACTCATGGCAGGTAATGTACGCGTGCCCACAGACTCTTCACCAGCCATGGCAAACTTTACCAACCTCATAAAACCCACAGTCCCCACGCCGCCGCCCAGTAATCCGCATATTCTCTGGCAACTTTTTTCGCATATACACACAAACCTCTTGCCATTGGCCTCAGCAAAATCGCTGCAAGAATGCCTACGCCTTTATGCGCCCATAAATGATTCGGACACAACAAACTATCTTATCAATAAAAAACGCATTGAATCCATAAAAAACTTTTCTGTCAGCCCTGAAGAGATGCTCTACAAAGGCCGCCTCTTGCGCGGACAACGCATTTTCCTTGATTGCGACAGTACAGGTTTCGCCTCCTTGGGCGAAATGTATTTATTTGGTGGAATTCTTGAGCATATTTTGGGTCACTGTGCCCCTCTAAACACCTTTATTCGCCTCTATATGCGCGACACACTTTCTGGAGAAACTTTCACATGGAATCCGAGACTAGGCAGCAAAGCTCTCCTATAATAGACGCTCTTCTTAGAGAACCCCGCAAATATTCCTTTGTACAGGCCGTACGGCTCATGGCATTGCATTTTGCACATGCTTATGGAACCGATGATTATGAGGGCACGCGGGGCTTTTTAAAATCTGGTATCAGGATCATTCCAGAGCTGACACTTGGTCACCCCAGCACAGACATAGCCAAGCTCATCCCCTTGCCGCAAGTGGACGATGACGAAAGTCAAGAAGCGCCTACGGACAAGGTGAAAAAACACCCTCTGTATGAGCTCACAGCCACCTTTCTTGCTCTTTATGGCACCTCAAGTCCATTGCCAACATTCTACACAGAGGAGCTCATCGAAGAAGCGCGGCTCGACTTCAGTGCCAGCCGCGACTTTCTCAATATTTTTAACCAAGCACTCTATGAGCTCTATTATCGCGCATTCAATCACTACAAATTGCCTTTTAGAAGCATCGAGCAGCACGACAAACAATCCCTGCACATGCAATACTGCTTCTTGGGCTTTGGAAGCGAAACACTGCGTCGCGATGCCCATGTCGAACATAGTCACTTGCGCTACATCGGTTTTTTTGCCAAGCAACAACGCTCCACACATGCTCTGCAAAGAGCACTTATCCTGCATACGGGCATACAGCACATTCACATTGAAGAATGTATTCCCAGAAAAATGCCCATCCCCCACGAACAACGCTGCACCCTTGGCGGTACGGGAGCCTTCTTGGGACATGCCGTCATCGGCCTACATATACATGATATTGAAGGAAAATTTCATATTCACCTACATGATGTTGACCTTGCGGATCTTGCCGATTACAGCCCGCGCGGAAAAAAGCACGAAAGCCTCGTATACTTTTTGCGCCAATTCATTTTTGACCCTCTCGAATACGACCTTGTGTTGCACCCACGTGCCGACATACGTCATGCTGGTGTGCGCCTCGGCAAGACAGCGCAATACGGTCTTGGTAACGAAGCTTTTTTAAATAATCCACATTCACAGGTAAAAAAGACTACTCACTACATTTCACGATATTAACACAGCAATATCAGGAGCTTACATGCGCAATCCACAACCGTCTCTCAAAGAACGCTTTAGTTTTCATTCGCGTGCTCTGCCAGATGACCAAGCGTGCAAAGTCATACGATTTGCCGGCACAGAAGGACTCAACATGCTGTATAGCTTTGATATCCAACTCATGTGCCAAATACACGAAGGAAAGGCACTTGACACAACAACACTCCTTGTCACCCCCGCCACGTTGCGTATAGACCGTGGCGATAGCAAAGCTATCGTCTTCCATGGCTACCCCATTGCCATCTCTCAAAAAGGTCACATGAATGGCTGGACATTCTACACCCTCACCCTTCAGCCCCAATTTGCCAAACTGCAGCACATCGTACAAAACCATATTTACCTTGAAAAAAATACGAAGGATATTGTGGCAGAAGCCTTCGATAGCTGTGGTATCATGAAACCTTCCCACACATTTCTTTTGCACAAAACCTGCCCCACTCACGAATTCAGCATGCAATACAATGAAAATGTCTTGGACTTCATGGCATTTCATCTAGAACGTGACGGCATCTATTACTTCTTTGAACAAAACGAAGATGCAGAAAACATCGTATTTACAGACTCGCCCATCTCACACACTTATCTTGAAGGCAACTCAAAACTCCGCTATTACCCCACATCTGGTCTTGAAGGCGACCATGCAGACGAAATCATCATTTCTTTTGTGATGAACCAAGTGCCTCTGCCCAAGAACGTCATTGTGCGGGATTATGACTGGCAAAAGCCCAATTTCAGCGTGGAAGCCACTGCCACCGTCGACGAATATGGTCTTGGCACACTTTTTTTTTATGGAGACGGCTTTACTACAGAAGAAGAAGGGCAACGCCTAGCAAATATACGCGCACAAGCTCTGCGCTGTCGCAGCAAAGTATTTACAGGCACAAGCTCCGTGCCTAGCCTACGTCCCGGCTACCTTTTTAGCCTGCACGATCATTATGACGCAGCGTTCAACGCCTCTTATTTTATCACACATGTCACCCATGAAGGCAGTCAAGAAGCCTATCTTTCATCTGTCCTTGGTGTCACGTTAGAGTATGCTTCCGACAAACTGTATTATCGTAACACTTTTACGTGCATACCCGAGCACGTACAATTTCGTCCCGAGCGCAAAACAGTACGCAAAAGCATTCCCGGCATGCTTCATGCTTTTATTGACTCATCATCCAACTCTCCCATGGCAGAAATTGACAGCTTGGGGCGTTACAAAGTCATTTTTCCCCACGATCCATCAGGCAGAAGTGACGGCAGGGCTTCGTGCTGGCTACGGCGCGTGCAACCCTCTGTAGGTGTGGGCTATGGCACGTCCTTTCCCCTGGCACCAGGGGTAGAAGTCCTTGTGGGTTTTGTGGACGGCAATCCTGACAAGCCATTTATTTCTGGTGCTTTAAACAATCCCGAAACGGGCTTTTCCGACAATGAAGAAAGCATGTTTTCTGGCATGCGCACGGGCGGCGGCGGCGGCCTCACGTTCAACGATACGCCCCAAAAGCAAGGACTGAACCTTACCACCGGCAGTGGCCGCTCCGGCCTCTTTATGGCCTCGGGCAGCATGGACTCGACCTTTTGGCAAAGCGATTATAATGCACAGCTGGCCACCGTCGGCTCCGCGAGCATAAATACCGTCAAGTCCACACTCAAAAGCGGGCTCAGCGCATCCCTTGAAGCTGATCCCTCCATGGATGCAGAAGCCATGTTTGTGCTGGCTCTCACTTCTTTGACAAAATTTATGGAAGGTTTTCAGAAGGCCGGCAACACTGACCTTGCAAATGTGGAAGCAGATATACAAAAAGCACAAAAAGCTGCCGATGCCGCCGAACAGGCGCAACAGCGCACGCAAGACACAGTCAAACAAGAGACACAAAACCTTGACACTGCGCAAAAAAACGAAAGCATAACACAAGAGGCCTTAAACACGCTCAAGCGCAATCCCCATGCCTCTGCCGCAGAAATAAAGACTGCACAACAAAAATACGACGATGCCGTATCACAAAGAAAGCAGGCCGAAAAAGCAAAGCACGTGGCGCAACTCAAAAACAACGTGGCTAAAAACACACACGAGGCAAAGCAAAAAGCACTCGAAAAAACCAAGAATCTCGACGCGAAAACAACGCGCAAAACCATCTGGGACGGCATAGTCACCAGCCTCAAACTTTTGAATACGTGCTACCTCACCTATGACAAAGGCGCTAAATTCTTTAAAAAGGACAAAGATTCCTCTCCCTATACAGCCGTTCTCAGCGTTGCTGACGCAAAATCGTCACTCAAATTCGACATAAAACCCACCATGGCGCGGCTCAAAAGTATTGCGAGCTTTGCAACTGCATCCTTTGTTGCTCGTCTTTATGGCGATACGATGGCACAGGCTCAGGAAAGCGCGGCGCTGCAAAACGAAGAAAAAAAACTACAAAACGAACGAGATCTGGCAAAAATAGATTTTCACAATAATGAAGCACAATATCTGGAAGACGAGGAGTATCAAAACCTACGTGAAGCAACCATTACTGCTTACATGAATAATGAAAACATTTCACGCGAACGAGCCCGCATTAAGGTCGCTCTTGACGAAAAATCCTTACGGGAACGAGCCAAGGCAAACGTGCTCGCCCTCAGCGCAAAGCACAAGGAAGAAAGACTTGAAGTAGTGAAAAACAGCTACTATCAGAGCATTGATACCACCTACACCCATAAATTGCACAAAAAAAAGACCGCCTTTGTCCACGCTCTCCTCACGTCCAAGACACCGGAACTCTTTGCGGAACTCTTTGCCGTCATGACACTTTTCAAATCAAAAGCCTCCATGAACAAAGACTACGGAGGGCTCAAAATAAGTTCTGATCAAAACTCGATTCTTCTCAGCAAAAAACACCACTATATCGCCGGCGAAAAAGGTATTTCTCTCATTTCACTGCCGACATCTCACGCTTTTGCAGACAGTGCATCTGCCAACGATGTCCAAAAAATCCATGACGATTTTCTTGGTATCGACAAAGAAAAAAGCTTCATTGCCGCCGAAACAGAACAAATAAAACTCGTCGGCCTACACAACACAGAAATCTTTGGCCTTGACGACTGTGCCCTCACAAGCGCAAAGAATTTGACCGTCACCAATAAGTTTGACAATGCCCGCAAAGACGCCATACAGGCAAGCATCAAAAAATTGGACGCCTCCCAATTACAAGAGCTGCAAACGAGTCTCGACAAAGCAAGTGCTGCCCTGTCCAGCGTTCAAGACACTGTCGCTATGGGGCTCTTATTTGACAACATGACAGATGCAGAAGCAACGCTCGAAGAAAATACAGCCACCCAAGCCCTTCTGGAGGCAAAAAAAGCATTGCACAAGGCTCTACTCAACCTGCCCACAACACCCACACCGGACACATATTCCGAAATTTCTCTTCTCAGAAAAGACAACCAAGACGTCCTTCACCTGCTCAACAAAGGCACCCACTTCTCCCTCAAGCAAGTGGCCATGAAGGATACGAGTAATTTGGAAATTTTGCGGACAAATGCTGACGAAAGCATAAAGACTGGCGCACTTGCCATGAAGAAAACAGGCCTCACTATAATATATTCCCAAGATGGCGAAGTAAAAAACCAACGTTCCCTTGGCTTTACACAGAAACGCACGTCCCTTGAGCACGGCGAGAACAGCGTTCTCTTCCTTTCGGACGACAAGCTTACTCTGCGCCATGGAAAGGATGGAAAGCTCGGGCATTTATTCATGAATAAAGAAGGTATCGACATGAGTTCAGGTAAGCCTGCGAGGATTGCAAGCGACAAGACATTGACTCTGAAAACGAAAACGGACGCAAAGCTTTTGGCCGACACAAGTGTCCTCGTTAAAGGAGGGAATACGTCTCTTACGCTCAAGAGCGGACAAGCCAAGATTGACGGACAGATGATACACATCGGATAAGATATTTTCAGAAACATAAATAACACACGAGTAGCTTATGGATATGACAACACAAGCCCCCCTTTACGAACGCTTTACCTTTCACTCCCGTGCCCTGCCAAAAGACCACGACTGCAAGGTGGTGCGCTTTAAGGGTACGGAGGGCATAGGTAAGCTCTATAACTTTGAAATCCAGCTTATCAGCAGAGAAAACTTGAATACATCGTCCATATTGGCAACGCCGTGCATGTTTCGCATTGAACGTAAGGACGCCGCGCCGGCTTTCTTTCATGGCTACCTCACGTCCATATCTCAAGAACAAGAAATCAATGGCTGGACATTTTACACATTGCGCCTCGAACCACAATTTGCCAAGCTTAAAAATATTGTTCAAAACTGCATATATGTGGATAAGAGCGTTCAAGATATATTGGAAGTCGCCTTTGGGAACTGCGGCGTTTTAAAGCCGGAGCACACATTCATGCTGCATGGCGACTATCCCACGCACGAATTCAGCATGCAGTATAACGAAAATGTCTATGAATACATGCTCTTTCTCATAGAGCGCGAAGGCTATTACTATTATTTTGAGCAAAAAGAAGAACAAGAGCACATAATCTTTACCGATTCTCCCATGAACCACACCTTTATGGAAGAAGCAAAAAGCTTGCGGTATTATCCCACATCCGGCCTTGAAGTGGGGCATACGGAAGAAGTCATCGTTGCCTTCACGCGCAATCAAACGCCCCTGCCCAAGGAAATCTTTGTACGGGACTTTAACTGGAAAAAACCTAACCTCACCATTGAGGCCACAGCCCTTGTGGATGAAGACGGGCTCGGTACGCTCTTTTTTTATAGCGATGGTTTTGGCACCGCGGCAGAGGGCAAACGCCTTGCCAAAGTACGCGCCGATTCGCTGCGCTGCAGGGGCACAACATTTCACGGCGTAAGCTCCGTGCCCACCATGCGCCCGGGATATATATTTTCCCTCAAAGACCACTATGACGAAAACTGGAACACAAACTACTTTACCACTGACGTTGTACACGAAGGCAGCCAAGAAGGCTATCTTTCCTCGGTACTTGGCATAGACTTGCAGCAATCTGCCAATACATTTTATTATCGTAATACTTTCATGTGTATAAGCGACAAAGTTCCCTTTCGCCTTGAACGCAAAACAGAACGCAGAAAAATTCCCGGCGTCATTCACGCCTTTATCGACGCATCGTCCGACTCCCCCACACCGGAAATTGACAGCTTTGGGCGCTATAAAGTCATCTTTCCGCAAGACACGTCAGGTCGGAGCAGCGGCAAGGCGTCGTGCTGGATACGACGCGCCCAACCCTCCGTGGGTGTGGGGTATGGCACGTCCTTTCCTCTTGCTCCGGGTGTGGAAGTTCTCATCGCCTTTATGGACGGCAACCCGGACAGACCCTTTATCTCAGGTGCCTTGAGCAATCCCGAAACAGGCTTTACCGACCATGCCGACAGGGCTCTGTTCTCCGGCATAAGCACTGCCGGCGGCGGCGGCCTTATTTTTAACGATAAAGCAGAAAAACAGGGATTTAACCTGACCACGGGCAGCGGACGTTCGGGCATGTTCATGAGTTCCGGCAGTCTGGACACAGCAGCAATATACTCAAACAATGTGACACAAGTTGCCACCACAAGCACTTCAAACTTTGCCACATTCTTCTCATCCCTTGAAAGTGGCTTTGATGCTTCTCTTATGGCCAACGGAAATATCTCAAAACGCAAACTCATTCTTGGTGCTCTACAAGCGCTGACAACACTTGCTGACACAGCCGCCAAAGAGACCGATGCAACACCGGCAGCCACACACAAACTCAATGCAGAAAGTGCAAAGGCGGCAGAAACGACTGCCCGCGCCACCTATTTGAGTGCCGTTGATGCACACAAAAAAAATAATACGACGCAAACGGCAGACAATCAAGAAAACGCACGACGTAAATATTTAGAAGCACAAAAAAAATCTGCCACAGCACAAAACACCTATGAAGACGCACAAAAATGGGAAAACTCAAGTAATATATCGCCTCACACCGGTTGGGAAATCGCAGCAACGATTCTCAAGGCTTTAGAACTCGCCCAAACGACCTATGTCGATTATAAAAAAATTATGGGCACAGCAAGCACAAATTATGGCGCAACCATCAATGCCACCGACGAAAAAAATCTCGTCCAACTAAAAGTAAAATTTACAGAAGAAAGGCAAAAGCAAACACTTAAGTGGCTTACTGCCTCATTACTTTTCAAGGGAGTCGCATATGGCGCAGAAGCTGCCGCATCTGAAGTGGAAGCGAAAAAACTTGACGAAGAGTTTGAAAGCACAAGAAAAAACATGGCCGTTGAAAAACGCTTTCAAGAACTTCGCGCCGATAGCAATAAAACACATACCTCTTCTGAAGACCTTTACACACAAGCACAAAAGGACATAGACAGCGCAAATGATAAGACACTCGCGTCATACTACGCAAAAGTCGACGAAGACGCCTATATCAAAGACCTGAAAAAAGAACTGGAGCAGGCAAAGGCCGCAAAAAGAGCCGCACGCGCACGCACCGGCATAAGTGGTGTCGGCTCCCTTGTGCCCGAAATTGCCGCCATGATTGCCAGAAGAAAAGTTGCTGACATGAATAAAAATACTTTCGGCGGCATACGGCTCAAGTCTGCAACGAATATCGCAAGCACAAGCGAGCACAGTTATCTTTCGGCAGAAAAAGGCATTTCTTTTGTGTCCCTGCCATCTGCCGGCAACTATGCAGAGCTAACCCCCCCTGAAACACTCAACACAATCCATGACAACTTTCTCAACATTGATCCCACAAAAACGTTCATCGCCGCCGAAACGGAACAATTGAGAGCAGTTGGCCTCCAAGATGTCACTGTATTCGGCACAGAAAATATTACCTTAAAAAGCGCGAAAAACATTTCTCTCAGCAATAAATTTCACAATGAGCAAAACGACCGCGAGCCACTTCTTCCAACTCTCACAACATTGGGCAATGCCACAGCTGAAGGGCTTGCACTCGCACAAGCCCAAGCAAACTTAACGACACTCATAGACGCCGCAGAAGGTGTCGCAACGCAGGCGCAACAAAACCGCATCGGCGACGCACAAGAACAGGTCAATCAAGCCCAAACTGCCTTTAACAATATGGCAACACTCCTCATGCAAACGAAAGCATTACCTCTCTCACCAGCATACGCACACATAACCCTCGATAATGATGCCAATAAGCAATCCCTCACCCTTGAAAATGTTGGAAAATCACTTACTCTCACGCAAATTGCCGTAGACGATACAAAGCAAAGTCAGATAGAGCTTACTCATTACAAGCAAGATGGGAATACAAAACTCAATTCACTCTTATTAAACAAAAGTATAAGCACGTTGACCTACAATGAAGATGGTACTGCCAATAAGAATCGTTCCTTGAACTTATCCCAAGACAGCACAAGCCTTAAGCATGGGAAAAACAGCGCACTCACACTCCAGGATACACTCCTCAGACTCAGCCTCCATCAAGATAATAAAAATATCTTGGGAGCCTTTGTCGCAGATAACTATGGCGTGAAACTTTGGAGTGAAACGAAAGATGCAGACATGGCAGGGCGAACCATTCATCTCGAAGCCAAAAAAGACATAAGTATAAACGCAGAAAAAAATGTAACATTAATCGGTGGCGACAGTAAGCTTACCATAACAACAGGCAGTTACACAACAACTGCCAAGATAATTAAGCTCAACTGAACAAGACATCAAGCAAACGCTGATTCAATGCCTTTTACCCTCTGACTTAAGTCAAGCTCGCTTTGTGAAACGCTTATATATGTCTATATATACCGCGCGCTTCTCAAAACGCGCTATCCGTGTTGGGCGCTGTCGCCAAAGGCGCCCTTTCACCCTTATCGAAGCGGGTTCTACGTCAGACTTTACTTGCTTTTTCGATCAAATACCATAAAAGTATATTCCCGCAAAGCAAGCGCGTCTTCTTTGATATGACACGAAACATCGCTCTTTGAGGACAGCGCCTAGGGAACAAAAGCTCCATTGAATCAACATTTCCTACAATACGGGAGGCCACATGACACAGCGCAACGAACAGACATTATACGAACGCTTTACCTTTCACTCCCGTGCCCTGCCAAAAGACCACGACTGCAAGG
>CAYJPE010000080.1:0-11500 GCA_964371965.1 uncultured Desulfovibrionaceae bacterium | reverse complement strand
TGTGTATTTTTTAAAAGCATGTGGGGTGAAAGGTTTTTTGAGAAAAAAAGCTTTCCCCCCACACCATCGCTGCTCTCGATGCCCGTATGCCTCGTCCCTCGGCTACGGTCACGCCTGCGGCGCCATTCGGTCGGCCCCTTCAAAAAAACCCATACGTCCGTATGCATGACAAAGTTTTTTTTGATTGGGAAAGAAGGACATGCTTTGTGACGCATGGTAACATGCACACCATGCACGCATAATTTTTAGAGTAAACAAGACACGCGGCGCTGTCTCTCAATACATCCTTTTGCCTCCGCTAAACGGAATTTTTTGCGCAAATGACGTATGCCAGCATACACGCCTTTCGCAAAAAAACGCGTTTTCCTTGGCAAAAACACACACTATCTTTATGGAGAAACAGCCCCTAAGAACTCACATTTTTAAACAGCCTGCCACAAATGGCGTTGTGCAGCAGGCCGCTATGTCTCATACGCGTTGCTCTCGATATCCATAACACTTGTTCCTCGCGTGCCGAAACCTTATACACAAATGCTCGAAAAGCCGTATGTGACGACAGCCCCTAAAGATTTTTTGCCTTTTTTCGATTATCATAATAACGGAGTTTTGAGGAATCGTCCCTTTCCCTTGAAATCACATCGGAAGAGATTATGTATCTTATCATTGGTTTATCTGTTGTTGTCGCAAGTATTATAGGTGGCTATGTTATGGCAAAGGGTGACTTTGGGATCCTTTTTCAGCCTGCGGAATATGTCATCATTGTTGGCGCGTGTATGGGAGCTTTCTTTGCTTCACAGACAAAGTATACGTGGAGCCTCATCATGAAGAGTCTCAAACACATTGTGGGCGACCCTTCATCTAGCAAGGATAAGTATCTTGAAACACTCGCTTTACTCTACGGCTTGTTTTCAAAAATGCACCGCGAAGGCGTTATCAGCGTGGAAGCCGACGTCGAGCGCCCCGAGTCCAGCCCGCTTTTTAGTAAATTTCCCACCGTGTCGCAATCCACAAAGACTGTGGCCTTTATCGGCGATACCTTGCGAGTATACTTGACAACGGGCGACCCCTCTGACATTGACAGCCTCATGAAGGTTGACATGCATACCATGCATGAGGAAGAACTGTTGCCGGCGCATGCAGTAACACACTTGGCTGAATCCATGCCCGGCATGGGCATCGTCGCCTGTGTGCTTGGTGTTGTGCTTGCCATGGGCAAAATTAATGAACCGCCGGAGGTGCTCGGTCACTATATCGCGGCAGCGCTCGTGGGCACATTTGTGGGGATTTTGTTGTGCTACGGCATCTTTGGCCCCATGGGTGCAAAGCTCGAAAACTACGCACACGAAGAACACTTTTATTATAATTCCATCAAGGAAGCCGTGGCCGCAGCCATACGCGGCGCCACACCGCTCATCGCCATTGAATACGGACGCAGAGCCATACCGGCACCTTATCGACCCACTTTTGCCGAAATGGAAGAAGCCGTGAAGAAAAAATAAACTCACAAAGCCGCTCTACTCGCGTTTGGAAAAGCATGTGAGTGTCTCTTTCTTAAAGGCATGTGGGGGGAAACTTTTTTTGGGAAAAAAAAGCTTTCCCCCCACACCATCGCTGCTCTCGATGCCCGTACGCCTCGTCCCTCGGCTACGGTCACGCCTGCGGCGCCATTCGGTCGGCCCCTTCAAAAAAACCCATAGGTTCGGGTGTATGCCGAAGTTTTTTATTTGGGAAAGAAGGAAATATTTTGTAGAGCATGGCAACAATCAGAGAATACAATCAGATCTTTGAGAGTAGACAAGCACAAACAAACATAAACAGCATACAAGAGTATATCTCTTTGAAAAAGTAAAGGATAAATCCGCTGCTGCGGTTACACAAGGCATATTGAATTTGCTGAGTCCACTCAAGGATTATGTGCATACGATTACCTTTGACAATGGCAAGGAGTTCGCTCACCATGTAGAAATTGGCAAACAACTTGAAGCTGACACTTACTTTGCCCATCCGTATCACTCATGGGAGCGAGGCCTTAATGAAAATTCCAATGGCCTTCTGCGACAATATTTCCCTAAAGGAGTAAGTTTAGAAGCGGTTACACGAGATGATGTTGTGAGCGCCATGTTGAAACTTAACCATAGGCCGAGAAAATGCCTTGACTACAGAACTCCATATCAGGCATTTCTGGACGAGGCAGAAAAAGTTGCACTTTCAACTTGAATGTAAGTATCATAATAAAAAAGGAGCGTTTTTATGCGTACATTACTTATTTCTTTTATGTGTATATCTATACTTCTGATGGGGCAGTCAGCACAGGCCCGCGCCTTGGAAGAGGCTGCCAGCAACGGAGATATTGCAACTATCAACAGATTGCTTGCCGAAGGTGCAGATGTGAATGAACGCGGCGGCGGCGGCTGGACCCCTCTTATCAGCGCCGCGTGGCATGCACAGATAAAAGCTATCAAGATTTTACTTGCCAATGGCGCAGATATCAGCGCAGCGGACAATAATGCCGGCCATACAGCCCTTCACTATGCCGCTAGCCTGAACCATGCCGAAGTGGTAAATGTTTTGATTGAGGGTGGTTTTAACGTCAATATTGCAAATGAATGGGGCGTGACACCCCTTATGGCTGCCGCAACCGAGGGGAGCACAGAGGCCATTGTCGCTCTTTGCGAACATGGGGCAAATGTCCATGCAAAGGATTCAAGCGGCAAGACTGCTCTTATGAAAGCCGCTTACGGCGGATATGCTGAAGGCAATCTCGAGCCCAGCGGAAATGTTCCGGCAATCCGTGCACTCCTTGACTACGGTGCCATGGTGCTTGAAAAAAATAATGACGGACAAACGGCTGTGGACATTGCTGTGCAGAACAATTCCAATGAAGAAGCTGTGAATATGTTAAAACGTGCTGCAGGGCTATAGAGCCTGAGGTTTCGTGAATCTTGGGAGCGCTTGTTTTTTGGGGAAACATTGAAAAACAGATAGCAGGCCGTTGAAAAAAGGCAATCTGCGGCGTCAACGAAAAAATCCAGACATCTTATGTATGTCTAATACACCGCGATGCCTGGATTTTTTCGTTTCCTTGCATCTCACCTTTTTTGAACGGCCTGTGAATTTGGAGTTTTTCAACAGGCTGATAAAGACATGTACTCATGAGTCAGTGTTTCCCCGTGAGCTGTTTCTCGATAATGCCCTTTGTCAAGGTCATCTTGATATAGCACGAACATTCGCTCTTTGAAGACAGCGCCAGCATTTTTGTCATTTCTTGACTATTTTATCATATGCGCATGCTCAAAATTTATCACTCTGAGGAGGTTTTTATGCGTATACTCATTGTTGCTTTCATGTGTGTTTTTTCAATATTTATGGGACAATCGGCACAGGCCTCCGCGCTTATAGATGCGGCAGGAGCAGGTGACGTGGCACTTGTTAACAGATTGCTTGGGGAAGGTGCTCACATTCATGATGGTGACGAGAACGGGCAGACAGCACTTCACCATGCTGTGTCCTCTGGACACATGAATGTTGTGCGTGTGTTGCTTGCCAATGGCGCGGATGCAAGCTTACAAGATGCGAATAATAGATCCGCGTTTGATTTGGCTCTAGAAAAGGATAGCGCATCTCTTGTGGAAGCCATGCTTCAAAGTGGCCTCGATCCCAATACATATAATCACCATTCTATACCTTTTCTTTCTCGTGCTGCAATGCATAATAGCCTGAAGTCCATGGAGCTTTTAATAAAGTATGGTGCGGATATTAATGCCCCTGAAGCGATTGACTCATGGACTCCCCTCATTTTCGCCGCTCGCGGCATGAGCCCAGAAACCGGAAATGTAGAAGCAGTGCGCGTCTTACTCGCTCATGGCGCAAGCGTGCATGTCAAGGATGATGCGGGGGAAACTGCTTTGGATCACGCTATGGGACAAAGCAAGAATGAGGTGGTTGTGAATTTGTTAAAGGAAGCTGCCGGAAGATAGTGTCACTCCTTGTCATACTTTTGAAATATATCAAGGGAAACGCTGATTTAATGCCTCAATGAATTATTGTTTTTGTGTGTTTCTTTTCGATGTTCATGGGGCAGGGGCACACTTTTACGCGAACACTACAGATAATCTTTCATATACAAGGAGTACGATATGGGCGGAGCATGGAAAGTTGCCTACGCAGATTTTGTCACAGCCATGATGGCCTTCTTCCTTCTTTTGTGGGTTCTCAATATGGCTCCCCCAGAAACAAAAGAAGGTCTTGCCGCCTACTTTGCCGGTGAAAGTTCCTTGGATACGCCCACCACATCGCCCATATCCAACAATCCTTTTGTGCAAAATACAGATAAAATTGACCTGCGCGACCCGCAAGTCAATGAAATCGAAAAAACACATTATGCCATCGCCAAAAAATTGCAGC
Source organism: uncultured Desulfovibrionaceae bacterium (assembly GCA_964371965.1). Lineage (GTDB taxonomy): Bacteria > Desulfobacterota > Desulfovibrionia > Desulfovibrionales > Desulfovibrionaceae > CAYJAD01. The sequence continues at coordinate 7,096 of CAYJPE010000080.1, read as the reverse complement.
AACTCCTTATGGCCGACGCTGTACCACAAGCAGCTTCCGGCGTCAGCGCAGACGATGTGGGCGTGCAATTGCGCGTGAACTCCGGCCTCATGTTCAAAGCAGGCGAAGCCGTCCTTACGCCGGAGGCCGATGTCATCCTCGGCGACGTTTTGGCCATTTTGAGTGAATACAATCTCTATCTTGTGGTGCGCGGTCATGCCACCGTTGACGAACTCAAACCACCCTACCCCACACCGTGGGAACTTTCGGGCGCACGCGCCGCCGCAGTGGTGAGCTATCTTATAAAAAATGGTGTCAAACCCACTCGCTTGCGCGCAGTGGCCTATGGCGACACACGCCCCTATGTGCCCAATGACAGCCCGGAAAACATCAAGCAAAATCGCCGCGTGGAACTTTTTTTCCACCGCCCGGAAGTCATGTCTTATGGCATTGTGTACTAGTAAATGACTGATACCCTGTCTCTTTTATGCGTGGAATCATCATACAAAACACAGAGCCTGCACTCAACCTTGCCATCGAAGATATCTTGTTTGATGGCGACTTTTGCGGACACAGGGACACAGAAAGCGCGACACAAGATGCAGGGCTGTTCCTGCTCTGGCACAATGCGCCTTCCATCATCGTGGGGCGCCACCAAAACACGGCGCAAGAGGTCAACAACAGCCTTGTGCAACAGTACAATGTGCCCGTGATACGCCGCATGACGGGTGGCGGCGCTGTGTATCATGACCTCGGCAATGTGAATTTTTCCTTTATTGTGCCGGCACACAGCGTGCCACATGCAGACAAGGGGATGAATTTTCATTACTTTATGCAGCCTATTGTGGAAGCTTTGCAAGGGCTTGGCGTGCCGGCTGAGCAGAGCAGCCGCAATGACCTTGTCTGCCATAATCGCAAGTTTTCCGGCAGTGCGCAGCTCCGACGGCGCGGCCTTATTTTACATCACGGCACGCTCTTGGTGAGCCTTGACCTTGACATGCTTGGCGCCGTCCTTACGGGAGCACCGGACAAGTACACGTCCAAGGGCATAGAGTCCGTGCGCAGTCGCGTTATGAATTTGCAAGACGTGCTCGCGCCTTCTGTGACCATGGAGCACATCAAGGCGGCGCTTTTGGCGCGCTGTGCCACGTCTCTTGTGTCTTTAGAGGATACGACAACGCCTTTTGCCGATGTTCTGCCACGGGCAAGGGCGCTTGCCGAGCGTAAGTACCGTGCATGGCAGTGGAATTATGGGGCTTCACCGCCTTTTACGGAAAAAAGACGGGAGCGCTTTGCGTGGGGGCTTGTGGAATGCCATATGGCTGTGCTAAAAGGTCGCATAGAGTATGTGAAGATTTTTGGTGATTTTTTTGCTCAAGAAGATGTGGAAACTTTGGAGCGCATGCTTGTGCATGTTGCGTATACGCCGGAGGCTGTGAAGGAGGCGCTTGCACAATGCCCCTTTGATGTCTACTTTAACGGATGTGATGAGGAAAGGATGCGGCAATTCTTTTGCTGCTTTTAAGTTGCTGGCATACATTATGCAAAGTTTATGGCAGCTCTTATATATAGTCAGAAATTTGAAAGGAGGCCAATATGGCAGCCACGGACGCCAAAGCACTTCCCGAAGGGGAAGCACCGAAGAAATCGAAATTAAAATTTTTTATCATCCTCTTCATCTTGTGTACCATATTGGGTGCCGGCGGCGGGGGCGCGTATTGGTGGTTCTTTATGCGCGCATCGGCTGTGGCAGGCGCTGAGGATGGTGCGGCGGCGGCTTCTGTTGCCGGCGAGGCGGGCAATGCCCAAGCTGAGGGCGCCGGTGCCAACGGAGCAGGCGGCGGACAAGGCGAGAGCGACCCTTCGCCGCGCTTGGAACGCCAGTCAGATTTGCCCCGCTCCACAGGGCAAGTGCTCCCCTTGCCGCCCTTCGTGGTAAACCTTTCCGACCCCACGGGCAAGCGCTACTTGCGCCTTGGCATGGAGGTTGAGGTCAATCAAGATGTGGGAGAAGTGCTCAAAAAGCAAACACCCAAGGTGCGCGATGCGGTCATCATGCTCCTTGCGGGCAAAACATTTGCCGATGTTTCCTCTGCCGAAGGCAAGGTGCTTTTGAAGGCAGAGGTGGCTGCACGGCTCAACCAAATATTGGGTGGCAGTTATGTGGTGCGTGTGTACTTTACCGAATTTGTTGTGGAATAACTTTATAGCTTGAGAAAGAGGACAGCCCTATGAGTCAAGAAGATCAAGATGCCCTTGCCGCCGCATGGGGCGAACAATTGGGAGAAGACGGTTTAGACATGCAGCTCGACGCCTTTGGTGAAGATGACGGTTTTGGCGATTCCGAAACCATTCAAATTGGCGGCGACGATGAGGCAGACTCCCTTGACCTGCCGGAAGACGAGCCGGCAGCGCCAAGCAGTGGACATGTGACACCGCCCCTCAACGACCTTATGGGCGGCGAAGATGAAATGGCCAATCGCTGGGCAGAGGCCTTGGCAGACGACCAAGAGCAGGAAACCCAAAAATCATGGGAAAAAAACAGCTTGCACAGCCAACCAAGCCAAGCCATGTTCAAAGATTTGACGGACATTGCCAAACGCCCGCCCGCAGACGGCGCCAAGCGCGAATTGGACTTTATCCTCGACATTCCCTTGGACGTTTCTGCCGAACTGGGACGCACACGCTTGCTCATTAACGAACTCTTGCAACTGGGGCAAGGGTCGGTTGTGGAACTCAACAAACTTGCCGGAGAACCCTTAGAAATATTTGTCAATGGCAAGCTTGTGGCACGGGGCGAGGCCGTTGTTATCAACGAGAAATTTGGTGTGCGCCTCACCGATATTATCAGCCCCATGGAAAGGGTGAAACAACTTGGCTAACGTAGACACTGCTGCACAGACGAACACTGAGGCTGTGTTGCCGCAACTGCAAGAGGCCGGTACACAGTATGACAGTACGGGCGAAAGCGCAGACGATGGTGCGGGTGACGGTATGGACAAAGCTCCTACCGCGCCTGTGCCGTCTTCCGTTGCCGTGCCCGCCGAGACAGACGCAAGCCCCGAAACACTTTCGGCAGCGCCAGAGCATGACGATCCCACCACCGGCACAACAGCCGGCACAACAGCCGCCACAAGCACGCCCGACATGCCCATGCCCATGGACAGTAGTTTCACATGGGGGGGGTATTTTCAAGCCGTAGGCACCCTCTTGCTTTTGCTCGCCCTGCTTTGGGGGCTTGTTTGGTGTGTGCGCAAGTACGGCAAGTTCAACTTTTTGCCTCGTCCCGGCTCCTTTCCGCGCGATGGTCTGCGCGTAGAAAGCCAGCTGCCCATCGGCCCTCGCAAGAGTTTGATGGTGGTACGGTTTTTGAATGATAGACTGTTATTGGGGGTTACTGACACCCACATAACGCTATTAAAAGAAACACGGAGCCATACTGATGAAGAAAATGCCATGGAATTTGAGGAGCTTATCGAAAAAGAGCAGCGTCGAGAAGCTGACACTTAGCCTTCTTTGCTGGGGGGTCGTGTTTTTGTGTCCTGCATTTGCATTTGCCGCGCAGGATTTAACCATGCCTCCCCTCCAGCTCACCCTTTCAGGCGGTGCTTCCGATCCTGAGAAGGTCACGATTCTGCTAGAGATTCTCTTCTTGCTCACCATCTTATCCGTGGCGCCTGCCATCGTCCTTACGGTCACAAGTTTTACGCGAATCATCATTGTGTTCAGTTTTTTGCGTCAGGCCATGGGTGTGCAGCAGCTCCCTCCCACACAAATCCTCGCTTCTCTTGCCATATTTATGACGGTTGTCATCATGTATCCTGTGGGCAAGCAAATTAACGACACGGCTTTGCAGCCGTATTTAAGTGAGACCATTGACTATCGTGTGGCCTTTGAGAGGGCGCAGATTCCATTGCGAGCCTTTATGTTCAAGCACACTCGTGAAAAGGATATTTCTGTTTTTTATGCCATTTCGCGTATGGAAGCGCCCAAGAACAAGGACGAGGTGCCCACCATTATGTTGGCTGCTGCCTATGTCATCAGCGAGCTCAAAACGGCCTTTACCATTGGTTTTCTCATTTACATTCCCTTCTTGGTGCTCGACATGGTTATTTCCAGTGTGTTGCTTGCCATGGGTATGATGATGTTGCCGCCCATGATGGTGTCCATGCCATTTAAGTTATTGCTCTTTGTGATGGTGGATGGTTGGAACTTGCTTGTGGGTTCGCTTGTCAATTCTTTTCTCTTATAAAATAAGGATGGTGCGCCATGTCTCCTGAGTTTGTGATTGGTTTTGGGCGTCAAGCCATTGAGTTGTGTCTTATGATGGCTTTACCTATGCTCGGTGTGGGTCTTTCTGTGGGCGTGCTTGTGAGTATTATTCAAGCGGCGACACAGATTCAGGAAATGACTTTGACCTTTATTCCCAAGGTTGTTTCTATGTTTATTGCGCTTTTGTTGGCTTTGCCGTGGCTTATGGAGAAGATTCTTTCTTTTACGCGCAATGTTATATTGAATATTCCGACGTATATTCAGTGAGGCTTTTTTTGTTTTTTTGTATGCGCGTGTGTATGGTTTGGGGAGAAAGCCTTTAAGGAAACACATTGAGAAAAACACGCTCTTAATGCCTAGACATTCGTGATGTTAGGGACTATAAAAAAATGTTCAACATTCAACATCAGGAGTAAAGACCATGCGCAATATTCTTATTTCTTTTCTTGTTTTATGTTCAATGATCATAGGACAAACAGCATTTGCCAACTCCATAGGGGAGGCCATAGAAAATGATGATATGCAAGCTTTAAACAGACTTTTGAGCGAAGGTGCTGACGTCAATGGCGAAGGTTCATGGACCTACCTGCACCATGCCGCATGGCATGGAAACGTTAAGGCTATACGCATTTTGCTCGCCAATGGCGCAGTTGTCGGTCCACTAGACGGTAATGGGCAGACCTCGTTCGATTTTCTTGCCAGAAACAATGATGTGGAGGGGGTAAGGGCCATGCTCCAATTTGGCGTTGATATCAATACGCGAAATAGCATGGAATGGACACCACTCATGACCGCTGCATGGGATGACTGTTTGAGTGTTGTGATGTTATTGTGCAAAAACGGAGCCGATGTCGATGCGCGCGTTGACTACGGCTATACTGCTCTTATGCTTAAGGCCGATGGTCAGACTGCGGCGACCATCAAGACCTTGCTTGAGTGTGGTGCCGATCCAAGTCTAAAAAATGACGACGGACAAACGGCCTTAGACCTTGCCATCGCCGCCGATTACCCAAACCAAGGCATAATTGAGCTTTTAAAAAGTGTTACTCCTCAGTAACATTTTCTTAGCAGGCCGTTGAAAAAAGGCAATCTGCGGCGTTAACGAAAAAATCCTGACATCTTATGTATGCCTAATACACCGCGATGCCAGGATTTTTTCGTTTCCTTGCATCTCACCTTTTTTGAACGGCCTGTGAATTTGGAGTTTTTCAACAGGCTGTTAGGGGCTGTCTCTAAGGAAACACATTGAGACAAAACACACTCTTAGTGACTAGACATTCGTGTTTTTAGGGGCTATACTACAAAAATGTTCAACTTTCAACATCAGGAGTAAAGACCATGCACAATATTCTTATTTCTTTTCTTGTTTTATGTTCAATGATCATAGGACAAACAGCATTTGCCAACTCCATAGGGGAGGCCATAGAAAATGATGATATGCAAGCTTTAAACAGACTTTTGAGCGAAGGTGCTGACGTCAATGGCGAAGGTTCATGGACCTACCTGCACCATGCCGCATGGCATGGAAACGTTAAGGCTATACGCATTTTGCTCGCCAATGGCGCAGTTGTCGGTCCCGTAGACGCTAATTTTGGGGAGACCTCGTTCGATTTTCTTGCCAAAAACAATAATGTGGAGGGGGTAAGGGCCATGCTCCAATTTGGCGTTGATATCAATTCGCGAAATCAAGCGGGAGGGACACCACTCATGACCGCTGCATGGTATGACTGCTTGAGTGTTGTGAACTTTTTGTGCACAAACGGAGCCGATATCAATGCGCGCGATGATTACGGCGATACTGCTCTTATACTGAAGGCCGAGGGTGAGACTGCGGTGACCGTCAAGATCTTGCTTGAGTGTGGTGCCGATCCAAGTCTAAAAAATAACAAGGGACAAACAGCCTTAGACCTTGCCATCGCCGCCGATTACCCAAACCAAGACATAATTGAGCTTTTAAAAAGTGTTACTCCTCAGTAGCATTTTCTTAGGGGCTAGACATCCGTGATGTTAGGGGCTATAACAAAAAACTGTTCAACACTTAACATCAGGAGCAAAGACCATGCGCAATATTCTTATTTCTTTTCTTGTTTTATGTTCAATGTTTATAGGACAAACAGCATTTGCCAACCCCGTGACAGAGGCCATAAAAAATAATGATATTCAAGCTTTAAACAGACTTTTGAGCGAAGGTGCTGACGTCAATGCCGGCGAAGGTTCATGGACTGCCCTGCACCATGCCGCATGGCATGAAAACGTCGAGGCTATACGCATTTTGCTCGCCAATGGCGCAGTTGTCGGTCCAGTAGACGGTAATCATGGGCATACCTCGTTCGATTTTCTTGCCAGAAACAATGATGTGGAGGGGGTAAGAGCCATGCTCCAATTTGGCGTTGATATCAATACGCGAAATGGCATGGGATGGACACCACTCATGACCGCTGCATGGGATGACTGTTTGAGTGTTGTGATGTTATTGTGCAGAAAAGGGGCCGATGTCGATGCGCGCACTGACTACGGCCATACTGCTCTTATGCTGAAGGCCGATGGTAAGACTGCAGCGACCGTCAAGACCTTGCTTGAGTGTGGTGCCGATCCAAGTCTAAAAGATAGCGACGGACAAACGGCCTTAGACCTTGCCATCGCCGCCGATTACCCAAACAAAGACATAATTGAGCTTTTAAAAAGTGTTACTCCTCAGTAACATTTTCTTAGGGGCATTTTCTTAGGCGCATTTTCTTAGGCGCATTTTCTTAGGCGCATTTGACGACAGCCCCTAGGGGCTGTTTCTAAGGAAACGCTGATTAAATAAAAATATATATAAAATTTACTATAAAATGATTCTGAA
>CAYJPE010000079.1:0-11502 GCA_964371965.1 uncultured Desulfovibrionaceae bacterium | reverse complement strand
ACACGTCTTTTTACGGAAGGAATATACTCTTATGGTATTTGACTGGAGTAAAAAAGCGCTGTTTGACCCCTTCGGAGCAGGGGCAGAATGTAAAAAAATTTATTTAGGGAAGCACTGATTAAATAAAAATATATATAAAGTTTACTATAAAATAATTGCGAAAAAGAACTTTTCCTATCTCATTAATTGCGGATTCATCTTTTCAATTTATTAAACAGATGAATAATTAAAGCGCTTTGATGGGATAGGAGAGTTTGAATTGGTATAGAGAACGTTTGGTTTTTAGCGTCTGTCTCTTCTTTAAGGGAGAGTTCTCCTTCCCACCTTAAAAGAATCATTCATCAGTATTTTCTTATAGTTTTTTTATACGTATGAAGGCAAATTTTTTTCACTATATACGAAAAATTATCGCAGTCTTTTGCTTGTGATTTTTTTCTTCTTGGTGTAATTGATTCGAAAGTATTTGTGCATTATGCGCTAAAAAGCATGCTACTGTTCTGCTTTTATTGCTTTTTTGTGCTTACTCACACTCGTTCCGACGGCGGCTTTTGGCATACACAGCCTTGCTGTAATGACATTTGAGGATGTATTGTTTCATGTGAGAAAATTATTCACAGTCATGTGTTACTCATGTTGGCAGATGTGAAAGTTTTTGAAAAAGACAATTTTTCAGAGGCTGGTGGAAGCTGTGAAATGTACGAAGACGAAAACTCTCAAGAGACGTGCTTGCATGAGGAATGAGAGAGCGATATGACTTTTTATCGCGCAGGCCGCAGATTACCTTTTTTCAACGGTCTGGTAGGAACATATGAGGTGTTTGTGGTATATGACTGGCCTGTGACAGTTTTCCCGTAGAGATTGCAGGCAAAGCAAAGAGGATAAACTATGGATTTACAAAAGCTCAAAAAAGTTGACTATGACAAGGAAATTGCTGAGCTTGAGGAAGCATGCGGTCAGCGTGTGTCCACATGTTACCAATGCGGTAACTGCACGGCAGGCTGTCCGGCTTCCTTTGCATATGATTTGCAACCGCATCAGGTATTGCGGCACTTACAGTTGGGCAATTATGAAAAAGTTTTGCGTTCGCGCTCCCTTGCCATGTGTCTTTCGTGTGCAACATGCTCACAGCGATGTCCCAACAACATTGACATTGCAGGTATGATGGAGCATTTGCGCCACAAGGCACGCCACGAAGGCGTATTTGCGGTGCCCAAGGTAAATAAGTTTTGGGCATCATTCCTTGATACCGTACGCTATTGCGGACGCACTTATGAAATGGGAGTTATGGTGCTTTATATGATACGTTCTGGACGCTTGTGGACAGATGTGGATCTTGCTCCCAAGGCGCTCATGAAGAGTAAGCTTCCCTTCATACCCCATGGTATCAAAGGGGCAGCCGCTGTGGGACGTATTTTGAAGCGCTACGAACAACGCTGTCGTGAGGAGGGCAAGAAAGCATGAAATTTGCCTATTATCCCGGGTGTTCAGCCGTAGGAACCTCTGCAGACTACGAAGTGTCCACACGCGTTATCTGTAAGGATCTGGGGCTCACTCTTGTGGATCTTGAAGATTGGAATTGTTGTGGCTCAACGCCTGCCCACGCGGTGGCAACGGAGCTGTCCGGTGCTTTGTGCGCGCGCAATCTTGATATCGCCGCACAGCAAGGTGCCGATAAAGTATTTACCACTTGCCCTTCGTGTTTATCTAATTTACGTCACGCATCTCATCGCTTGGAAGATACCGCGTTTCGTGACAATGTCAACGGCCTGTTAGATGCGCCCGTGGCAGAAAACTTGCCGGAAGCAAGCTCTGTCATGGAAGGTATCGTTGAAGCCTATGGCCTTGATGTCATCACAAGTCGTGCTGCCAAGAAGCTCACAGGGCTTCGCCTTGTACCCTATTATGGCTGTCTGATGAGCCGCCCTGCCGAGATTATGCAATTTGGCGATCCGGAAAATCCGCAGCTTATGGAAGATATTTTACGTGCATGCGGTGCGGACGTTTTGGACTTTCCTCTGAAAACACGTTGTTGCGGCGCTTCCTTCGGTATTCCCGAACGCCCCATGACAGCACAGCTTTCAGGAAAAATTTTACAATTAGCACACGATATGCAAGCGGATGCCATTGTTGTGGCCTGTCCTTTGTGTCAAATGAATCTTGACCTTAGGCAGGATCAAGCGGCAAAGGCCATGCAAACTACTTTTGATATTCCGGTGCTGTATTTCACACAGGTAATGGGTCTTGCCTTTGGTCATAAGCCGGAAGAGCTAGGCTTTGGCAAGCTTTGTGTCAGTCCCGATGCCATGCTGTCCAAATGGAAAGCTGCCAGGGAGGTGCGTTCATGAGAATAGGCGTTTTTATCTGTCACTGTGGCAGTAATATTGCGGGTACCGTCAACTGCCCAAGCGTGGCTGAAGCTGCCCGCGCATATCCAGACGTTGTTCACGCCGTGGATGTCATGTATGCCTGTGCAGAGCCTGGGCAACAAAGCATTGAAGAAGCCATTAAAGAATATAAGCTTGATGGCGTTGTGGTTGGCTCGTGCTCACCACGTATGCACGAACCCACATTTCGCCGCACGGTGGAGCGCGCAGGCTTGAACCGCTATATGTTTGAAATGGCAAATTTGCGCGAACACGTTTCGTGGATTGGCAAAAACATGGATGCCAATACCAATAAAGCACAAGAACTTGTGAAAATGGCTGTGGAAAAGTTACGCCGCAATGCGCCGCTTATGGCTCAGTCATTTGAAGTCACAAAGAAAGTACTCATCATTGGCGGCGGTGTGGCAGGCATTCAGGCAGCGCTTGACTGTGCCGACGGCGGCATTCCCGTTATCATGGTGGAGCGCGAAGCCACCATTGGCGGAAAAATGGCCAAGATTGACAAAACATTTCCCACTGTGGACTGTTCTGCCTGTATCTTGGGGCCCAAAATGGTGGATGTTGCACAGCACCCCAATATTACGCTTTATGCCTATGCAGAAGTAGAAGAAATCTCCGGTTATGTGGGGAACTTCTCCGTGCGCATTCGCAAGAAACCCGGCTATGTAGATTGGGATAAATGCACAGGTTGCGGCCTCTGCACGGAAAAATGCCCGGCAAAAGCACCCGATGCTTTTAACGAGGAAATTGCAAAAACAGGCGCCATTACCATAGCCTTCCCGCAAGCTATCCCCAAAAAGGCCGTCATCAATGCAGCGCATTGTACAAAACTTATCAAGGGCAAGTGTGGCGTGTGCGCCAAATTGTGCCCCACAAAGGCCATCAATTATGAGATGGAAGATGAGTTTGTGACGGAAGAGGTGGGTTGCGTTGTGGCAGCCACGGGCTATGAGCTCATGGACTGGACAGTCTATCAGCAATATGGCGGCGGTCGCTATCCCGATGTTGTCACATCCTTACAGTATGAACGTATGATGAATGCTTCCGGCCCCACGGGCGGGCATATCAAACGTCCTTCTGACGGCAAGGAACCAAAAAGCGTTGTCTTTGTGCAATGCGTAGGCTCGCGCGATCCTTCTGTGGGACGCCCCTATTGTTCCGGCTTCTGCTGCATGTATACGGCAAAACAAGCCATTTTAACGAAGGATCATATACCTGATTCCCAGTCGCACATTTTCTACATGGACATACGTGCCCCGGGTAAAATGTATGACGAGTTCACACGCCGCACTGTGGAGCAATATGGCGCCAATTACATTCGCGGCCGCGTTTCTGCCATCTATCCCAACGGAAAGGGGCAGTATGTGGTGTGCGGCGCGGATACACTGCTTGGTGAACAAGTGGAAGTGCTTGCTGACCTGGTTGTTTTGGCGGTGGGTATTGAATCCTCCAAGGGTGCGGGGCATCTGGCGGAAATGATGCGTATTTCCTATGACGCATATGGCTTCTTTATGGAAAGTCACCCCAAGCTTAAGCCTGTGGAAACAAATACAGCCGGCGTGTACCTTGCAGGCGCATGTCAAGGGCCAAAGGACATTCCTGCTTCCGTGGCGCAAGGTTCTGCCGCGGCGGCTAAGGTGCTTTCGCTCTTTGCTAAGGATACGTTGGAAAACGATCCACAAATTGCTTCGGTAACGCTGCAACGCTGTGTTGGTTGCGGTAAATGTGTTCGTGTGTGCCCCTTTGGCGCCATACGCGAATTGAATGTGCGTGGTGACCTCAAGGTGGAAGTGCTTGCCACGGTTTGTCAAGGCTGCGGCCTGTGTACGGCAACATGTCCGCAAGGCGCTATCCAGCTTTCACACGCCACCGATAATCAGATTCTCGCGGAGGTCAATGCCCTATGCCGCAATTAAAAAATAATGAACTGCGAATAGTTGGTTTTCTTTGCAACTGGTGCTCCTATGGCGGCGCCGACACGGCAGGTGTTGCACGGGCGACGCAGCCTACGGACTTGCGCATTATTCGCCTGCCGTGCTCAGGTCGCGTGGATCCACTTTTTGTGTTGCGCGCGCTCTTTAGCGGTGCCGACGGCGTCCTTGTGTCTGGTTGTCACCCGCGCGATTGTCACTATTCTTCTGGCAACTTCTATGCGCGACGCCGCCTTGAGGTGCTCAAGCACTTCTTGCCTGTGCTTGGCATAGATCCCGGTCGCTTTGAATATACGTGGGTGTCTGCATCTGAAGGCCATCGCTGGCAGCATGTTGTCACAAGTTTTACCAATCAAATTCATAAACTGGGTCCTGCGCCGCAAATTGCCGATAGCGAAGCCTTGTTGAAGGTGGCAGAAGCGGCTTTGAGTCCTTTACGTCCCTTGGGTACGGGTATAGAAGGTGCCGCGGCAGAGTTGCAATCCGCCATTAAGGGCAAAATTGCCGACCTTGAATGTGTTATTGGTTGGAAGCAAGGCCATGACGCAGCCCATGCCACGCCCCTCTTTATGTATGAAGAAGCCGATGTGGATGCACTGCAATGGGGGCCATTCAATGTACACAACCTTGCCACATACTTACCTTCTCTTTTACCCTTGCGCAGTGAGCCGCGGGAAAAGAAAGTGGGCATTGTGGTGAAAGGCTGTGATTCACGCTCTGTGGTGGAATTGCTCCAAGAAAACCTCATTAAGCGCGAAGATGTGGTCATATTCTCCGTTCCCTGTGAGGGCACGCTCAATATGCAGCGTGTGGACGAAAAACTTGGACGCTACAATAAAATTGACAGCGTAAGCACAACTGCCACCGGCGTGACCATTGTGGCAGACGGCACAGAGCATGTGTTCCCCATGAGCGAATACGCCCAAGGTAAATGCTATGGCTGTACGACACCGGGCGCTGTGGAAGCGGACGTGCGTCTTTGTGGGGCGCCCACACCTGTGGGGCAGGGCAGTGTGTTGCCGCCGGAATTGGCTATGCTTGATGACATGAGCCTTGAAGAGCGCCGCGCCTTTTGGCGTGGACATATGGAACGCTGTGTGCGCTGTTATGCCTGCCGCAATGCGTGCCCCATGTGCGTGTGCCGCGACCACTGTATTGCAGAAACACGCAATCCGCATTTCTTAACGCAAGATGACAGCGTGACGGAAAAGCTCTTCTTCCAGACCGTTCACGCCCTGCACTTGGCAGGACGCTGCACGGGATGCGGAGAATGTCAACGCGCGTGCCCTGTGAATATCCCCATTTTGTCTTTGCGCCAGCACATCGGACGCACGGTGGGGCAGCTCTTTGATGGCTATAAGGCCGGCATGAAAAAGGACGCCGAACCGCCATTGTTGGGCTACTCTGTGGAAGAAAAGAATATTACGGAAAGGGAGTGGAAATGAGCAGCTTACGCTTTGTAAAAAAGGAAGCTCTGCCAACATTTTTGGCATGGCTTGCCAAGGATGGTGAGGGTGCCCGCCGCGTGCTTGTTCCCACAAAACAAGGGAAGGCCGTGGTCTTTGCTCCCTACGATGCGGCGCAACATGAGAATATGTGCTTTGACAAGGCCTCGGTGTCGCCCAAATTTGTGGCGCTGCCCGCGTGCGAAACACTTGTTTCCTATAAACGCACAAAGGACGTCGAAGACTTGTCCAAAACAACACTCACACTTGAAGAACATCTCGCGGCAGAACCTACGGTTATTTTTGGCTGTCGTCCTTGCGATGCCCGTGGCTTCACCGTGCTTGACAGACCTTATTTGGAAGGCCCACACGCCGACCCCTACTATAAGGCCAAGCGTGAAAAAATGCTTGTGATCACGCGTGCATGCACAGAAACGTGCTCAACATGCTTCTGCCATTGGGTGGGCTCCGGTCCCATTGACAAAACCGGCTCAGACATCTTGATGACGGAATTGGCAGATACGTACGTGTTTGCCGGTGTTTCGGAAAAAGGCACGCAGCTTCTCGAAGCATGCAGTCTTGATGTTGGTGACGACGCCCTGCAAGAAGCCGTAAAACAATCCCACATGGACGCTGGCAAGAGCCTTGACGCGCGTCAAGACTTGAGCAAAGCTGCCGAGGCCTTGGCTGCCCGTTTTGAAGATGTGGAATTTTGGCAAAAGCAGACGGCACATTGCTTGTCGTGCGGTGCATGTACGTATATTTGCCCCACGTGTTACTGCTTCAATATTACGGACGAGGGCGATGGCCTTGGTGAAGAACCGGGTAAACGCCAGCGCACATGGGATACGTGTATGGCCTCCCACTTTACCCGTGAGGCCAGTGGGCACAATCCACGGACGCGAAAGGCTTTGCGCATGCGTAATCGTATTTCGCATAAATTCAGCTATTACCCCACTGTATGGAAAAATGTTTTTTCGTGTAATGGGTGCGGACGTTGCATAAGCCAATGCCCCGTGCATCTTGACATACGCGCCATTGTGTTGGCTGCACAAAGCGAGCAAACCGTCAAGCAGGAGGAATAATGAGCGCAAAAAAAACACAAGGCAGCTCCACTCCTCGTAAGACGACGCGTGCAAAGAAAAGTGCTTCGGAACAAGCTGTGAAGGGAAGTACGGATGCTGCTGCAAAAAAAACTGCGCCCAGCACAACAACTGCGTCTCGTAAGACGACTGCGGCGGTCAAAGACGCGAAGGCTCAAACTCCGGAAACACCGGTAGCATTGACAGAAAGTCATACACCGACGCCTGCAAAGGCGGCATCGGTGAGTCTTGCTGTGAAAGAAGCAAAGCCGCCTGTGGTACGAGAAGAGGCCATGGCGCCAGCCATAAAAGAAGCGAAAGCGCCAGTCATAAAGGAAGAGGCAAAGGCACCTGCCATTAAAGAAGTGCACGTGCCCGCCCTACAACCAGACGCACAAGAAAAAGAGGTAGAGAACATGGCGGAAATGCAGGAAAAACAACCTGTGCCCACGAAAAAGTTTACACCAGCAAACCTTGGGCCAAACCCCTACTTACCACACGTATCCACCGTCATGGAAGTCATTGAAGAAACACATAATATCAAGACATTCCGTGTGGTTTTTGACGATGTCGAAGCCATGAAGGCCTTCTCATTTCAAGCAGGCCAAGTAGGACAATTATCCTTATTTGGCGCCGGAGAGTCCACCTTTGTTATCAACAGCCCGCCATCGCAAAAAGAGTATCTGCAGTTCTCTGTCATGCGCACAGGTGAAGTGACAGACGCTCTCCATAAGCTGTCGGCCGGCGATAAAGTGGGTGTGCGTGGCCCTCTCGGCAATGCTTTTCCCTGTGAAAACTGGAAAGGCAAAGACGTGTTCTTTGTGGGCGGTGGTATAGGCATGGCGCCTATCCGTACTATCATGCTGCATGTGCTTGAAAACAAGGCAGACTATGGAAAGGTGAGTCTCTTGTACGGCGCGCGCAGTCCTCGTGATATGGCTTTTAGTTATGAGCTTGAAGGCTGGCTCGCCAACAAAGATCTTGATTGCACGCTCACCATTGATAATCCCTTTGATGGCTGGGAGCACAAGGTGGGGCTTATACCCAATGTACTGAAAGATTTGGCACCGGATCCACACAATACTATTGCCGTTTTGTGTGGTCCGCCTATTATGATTCATTTCACCATTAAAGCCTTGGATGAAATGCAGTTTCCTTCAGACCATATCATTACCACCCTGGAAAAACGTATGAAGTGTGGCATTGGTATTTGCGGGCGCTGTAATATTGGCAGCAAATATGTTTGTGTGGACGGCCCCGTGTTCTCAAGAACAGAGCTGAATGAACTGCCACCCGAACTTTAAGCAAACATTGGACAGAATGCTTTTTTGCTGATTGTAATATCTAGGCGCTGTCGTCAAATGCGCCCTTTCGGTTATCTCTACGTCAGACTTGACTTGCTTTTTCGGTCAAATACCATAAGAGTATATTCCCTCAAAGCAAGCGCGTCTTCCTTGATATAACACGAAAAATCGCTATTTGACGACAGCCCCTTAGGAAGCGCTGATTTAATAGATTTCTTGTTCTCTAACAAAGAAGCCGAATTTTGGGAAAGCCGCGATATATTTTATATATAAGGGTTTAGCGAAATGAGTCTGAAGCAGTTAGAGGGCAAAAAGGCATTAAATCAGTGCTTCCCTAAGTTCGCTTGCTTTGCGGATCATGTATGGAACCAAAAAGCACGTAAGCTCTGACACCCTCAGAAGCAAAAAGACACTTGTGATAAGTGCCCTGCCTCAAAAAACTGCACAAATATATATTTGGAATACAACATGTTGTGTCTTGGCATTGAAAGTTCCTGTGACGAAACGGCTCTTGCACTCGTCAAAGACGATACCCTTGTGGAAGCTGTTGTGTCCTCACAAGAAGCTCTCCACGCACTCTTTGGAGGCGTTGTGCCAGAGCTGGCATCACGAGAACACTATCGCTTCATTGGTATACTCTATGATACTCTTTTACAAAGAACCGGCATCGAAGCGCATGCCATAGATTGCATCGCCGTTTCACGAGGCCCCGGGCTCTTGGGCTCTTTACTCGTGGGCGTGGCCTTTGCGAAGGGTCTGGCCTTCGCTTTGCAAAAAAAACTCGTAGGCATTGACCACTTACAAGCACACCTCTTGGTTGCCGGCCTTGAAAAAACATTAACATTTCCCGCCTTGGGCATCCTTGTTTCCGGCGGGCATACACATTTTTATCGCATGGATGATGCCGGCGAAAACTCCCCCCCCCACTTTCAAGTACTCGGCAAAACACTCGACGACGCCGCCGGCGAAGCCTTTGATAAAGTAGGGAAAATTTTAGGACTTCCTTACCCTGCCGGACGCACCTTTGACGCCTTGGCCACACGAGGTCGCAAAGAAAGGCCTATTGATCCCAAAAAAGTGCCACACTTTCCACGCCCCTACCTTGACAATGACACACTAGACTTCAGCTTTAGCGGTTTGAAAACAGCAGCCAGCGCTTATGTGACGACGCACAAAGAAAGTCTTGCATGGCATACACAATGTATGGACACGACCGAGAACCGTAACATTGACACGGCGCCCATAGCCCTCTGTCATATGTGTGCCGCCTTTAATGAGGCTGTTGTGGATACTATTTGTACAAAAGCACGACGTGCTCTCGCGCAACATCCAGATATCCATACAATTATCCTTGCTGGAGGCGTTGCTGCCAACAGTTTGTTGAGAGAGAGCCTACAAGACGTCATTTCAAAAGCACAGGGTACATTCATTGCGCCAAGTCTTCATTTATGCACAGACAATGCCGCCATGGTGGCGTATGCCGGCTCCCTCTATGCTCGCGCGGGCTACTCGCATGCTCTGAGCATGCCCACCATTGCTCGCGGTCAACGCATTCCCCACGATTGGCAAAGCCCCATAGCATCAGGCTGTTGAATAAGTGCAATCGACGGCGTCAAAGAGAAAAGTAAACAAGGTATGTATGTCTATATATACGGCGTTGCTTATTTTTTTCTCTCTTCCTTGTATCTCACACTTTTTGAACAGCCTGAAGATTTGAGTTTTTCAACGGGCTGTTAAAAAGTTGATATGAGTGATGTCAACTTAAAATATTATAAGGATATATCATGTCTGGCGATTCCTCCTCCTCACAAATACCACAAAAAGCCTCGGCTTTGCCCCTTTTAGACTTGCCTCAAATTGTACTTGTAGGGCGCCCTAATGTGGGCAAGTCCACGCTTTTTAATAGGCTTATTCATAGCAACAGAGCCATTACCCACGATCGCCCGGGCGTTACGCGCGATCGTATGGAAGGCGTTGTGCGCCATCATGGTGAACCATTATACGGTATCGTCGATACAGGCGGCATCACGCTTGATGCCCATGCAGAGGTAACGGAAGGTCCCGAAGGCATACGCGGTTTTGAGGCAGATATTTTGCGACAAGCCGAAGAGGCCATTAGCAAAGCCGTGGCTGTAGCCTTTGTTGTGGACGGGCGCGACGGTCTTTTGCCCTTGGATACATACTTGGCAGCGCATATTCGCCGCATGGGCAAACCTACACTGCTCATTGTCAACAAAGTGGATGGCGCTGAGCGTGAAGATCTTATGCTGGCAGAATTCCATAGCACCGGCTTTGAACTTATAGCTGTTTCGGCAGAACACGGATATAATTTGCGCGCACTCCGCGAAGAGCTTTTTGCGCTCATTCCGGAGCAGTGGGATGCAGCAGAAGCGCAAGAAACCCATTTGAAACTTGCCATGCTGGGACGTCCGAATGCAGGCAAGTCTTCTCTTATCAACGCGTTAAGTGGCACGGATCGTATGATTGTTTCTGAAGTTGCCGGCACAACCCGCGACAGCGTGGATGTGCATATTAATGTTGACGGGCAAAACTATATTTTTGTGGATACGGCAGGTGTGCGTCGTCGTGCTAAGATAACGGATACAGTGGAAAAATATTCTGTGAATGCTGCCATAAAATCGAGTACAAAGGCGCATGTGACCTTGCTTGTACTTGATGCCGAAGAAGGTGTCAGTCTTCAAGATAAAAGGCTTATGGATTTGCTGTACGAGCGCAAGACACCCTTTATGGTGCTTGTCAATAAAGTGGACATTGTGCCACGAGGCAGTTTGCAACAGCTCAAAAAAAACGTGGAAGAACTCTTGGCCTTTTGCTCTCATGTGCCTGTGCTCTATGTTTCTGCCCTCAAAAGCCGTGGGCTTTCTGCCATACTCCCTACAGCCAAGGGCATTTATGAAGAATGTCACATTCGCATACCCACAGGGCAACTGAACAGAGCCATGGAAACTGTGCTTACGCGACATCAGCCACCGGTCATAAAGCGTGTGCGGGCAAAATTTTTCTATCTGACGCAAGCAGAAACGGCACCGCCCACTTTTGTGTTCTTTGTGAATGATGCGGAAAGGGTGTCTGAGAGCTATGTTCGATACTTGGAACGCTCCTTACGCAAACAGTTTAGCATAAAACATGCGCCTATGCGTGTTCACTTGCGCTCTTCGCACACAAAGAGAAAAAAGAAGTAGTAAGCCGTTAAAAAACGGCAATCTGCGCAGTCCCCTTCGGATAGGGGATAAAAAGTCACATCGTTTAAGTATGCCTCGCGTTGCTCTCGAGCAGCTCATTTTCATTTCATTTTTTTGTGGGGGAGGAAGGGGAAAACTTTTGCTAGCGCCAAA
>CAYJPE010000078.1:0-11563 GCA_964371965.1 uncultured Desulfovibrionaceae bacterium | reverse complement strand
CCTAGTAAAGGCTAAAAGCTTTTTTTTAACAGGCTGTTGAAAAACGGCAATCTGCGTCGTCCCCTTCGGATAGGGGGATAAAAAGTCAAAGTGCTTATGTATGCCCAATACGCGTTACTCTCGATAGCCGTAACACTCGTTCCTCGAGTAGCGGCTACGCCTTCGGCGCTCTTTGGGTCGATCTGCGCACCTTGACTTTTTTCGCTTCCTTGTATCTCACCATTTTTGAATAGCCTGCCTGGAATGGACTTTTTCAACTGGCTGTTGAGACGCCCAGAATTCTTACCTGCAAGACAAAGGCAGAGTGGAGCACTATGAATACAATTGACAGAATCAAACATGCCATGGATATATGTACAGCCAAATGCCTTCGTGATATCCACGAAAATGGCACATATATGGAGCGTGTCTATGAGTGGCTGTGCGATTTGGAAAGCAAAGTAGCTTACGAAAAAGAGCTTGCATTGAAAAGCATTGTTCGCGTTATTGTGGATCAGGACGTTATCCGATTGCTCAATCCAATACCTCCAGAATCGTTTCAGCCTTTTTTAGAAAAGGCAAAAGTCCTTGACCTTGACGGGGAGCTGCCCCATATCGCCATGCCCGACACGACTTCGGAATATCACAGATATTATGCACTGACCACGACTTTTCTTGTGGAGCAGTATACTTATGCACCTCACGTTGGCATTCGACAAGGCGATGTGTTCTTGGATTGCGGTGCGTGCTATGGTGAGACGAGCATTTGGGCATGTATGCAAGGGGCAGCACAGTGTTATGCCTTTGAACCTTCACCGATTCAGCAGAAATATCTTAAAAAAAATATTGCCCATCATTCGTTGAGTGAAAAGGTTTTTCCTCTTTTTTCGGCGGTCGGCAAAGCAAGCGGAAGTGCGTACTTTCAACAAAACACAAAGAATGCAGCCGCATCGACCCTCAGTGACATGACGGAAACGTCTTTTGAAGTGCCCGTAGTCGATATTGATACGTGGTGCGCAGCACGTGAAGTGAAGCCGGATTTCATTAAAATGGATCTTGAAGGAGGCGAAATGGATGCGCTTCTTGGAGCAGAGCGTACTATACGCGAGTGCAAACCTCGTCTTGCTATATGCCTCTACCATAGGCCTAGCGATATGTGGAGCATACCGTATTTTATAAAGAAAATATCTCCTGACTATGCTTTATGGTGCAGGAAAAATGCGCATGACGGCGAGTTTGTTTTGTATGCTTGTTCGCAAGAGCATATGTATGTCTAGTAGCCCGTTGAAAAAATGCAATCTGCGGCGTCCCCTGCGGAGCGAGGATAAAAAGTCAAACCGCTTATGTATGTCTAAAAGACTGCGCGCCTTGACTTTTTTCGCTTCCTTCCCCCTCACAAACAACAATGAGTCAGTGTTTCCATAGATTCGTAGAGTTTACATGACTCTCATCTGTTTTCTGTCAACCGTATTGACGCGAGAGCATGGAATGTGTACCTTGTAGTCCATACAGCGCAAGGAGGGTGGCATGTCACTCTATTTGAAACATTACTTTGATCCCAATATGACACATCGGGTGCTTCGGCCAACGCCACGCACAAAAAAATCAAGCGATCTTTATAACTTAGGTTTTGTACAAAATGTTGAAAAGGGGCAGGTGCTTGCGGAATTTGTTCCTTTAAGTGACGTGGAGACATTTGAGCCGCGTTTTGTCTATCAGCGAGCCGTCTTTCCGCAAGGGCGCAATACCCATGTGGATGTGGCAAATCCTGTGTGTCTCTTAGCCAGCGAGAAGGGTTTTGTTTCCTATGTAGATGGATATATAACGGTGTGTACATCTTTGAATGTGCGTTCCGACGTCAGTTTTCATACGGGGAATGTGCATTTTTTTGGTGATGTGGGTATACATGGTGATGTTCGTGCTGGCTTTGAAGTACGTGGTGAAAATGTGCGTATTCAGGGCATGGTGGAGGGGGGGAAAGTTTTTGCTCATCATGACCTTGCCATTAGCGGCGGTGCGCGTTGCGGCCTTGGTAATAACTGCTTGCTCAAAGCAGGAAATATGGCTCGTATGGCCTTTGCGGAAAAAGTTGAAATACAGGCGCGTGGCAATGTGCTCATTGAAAAAGACTGCTTGCATTCCACAGTGTATGGGGGAAATAACAGTCTTGTGAACGGGCGTATGGTGGGCGGCACTGTGCACGGGCGTCAGTCTGTGGTGGTGACGGGCGATCTTGGCAATAGGGCTGCTGTGTCCACACGTGTTTTTTTGGGATATGAACCCTTGCATATGCGTAAACTTGAAATACTTGAGCACAACATAAAAGAATTAGCGGATAAGAGTCGACACCTCAATGCCGTTGCGGGGCATCTGCCGCCGGATGCCAATGACTTGACGCGCAAGCTTGCGCGTATTCAAAAAAAACGCAATGCCTGTGTTCGCGCACGTCAATTCTTATTGCAAACGCTTGAAACTGCATCGGAAAACTTAAAACAATGCCGCCTTGTGGTATATGGCAATGTTTTTCCGGGTGTAGAAGTGGCCATTGGTCGTGCATTTTACTATGTGGATGAGCCGTGCCGGAGCGTGGTCTTTTTTCTTGGTGACAATGA
This sequence comes from uncultured Desulfovibrionaceae bacterium, assembly GCA_964371965.1. Lineage (GTDB taxonomy): Bacteria > Desulfobacterota > Desulfovibrionia > Desulfovibrionales > Desulfovibrionaceae > CAYJAD01. Next base: position 8,972 of record CAYJPE010000078.1, on the reverse strand, counting down.
AATTCTTTGTGCCCCTTATGATCCTGCAAAGGCGAAACAAGCACGGGCTCAAAAGGAGCGTGCGTGAGAAATATTCGTTGCATTTTTTTGTCTGATATGCAGGCAGATGATACACAGGTTGAAGGGCGCATGCCTGTGGATATAGTTGTTGCGCGTGCGCAAGGGGACTTGCACATGCTCGGAACCGGCGGTGACGAACGCGAACTTGCATTCGTGACAGGTGTGGATTTTGCCGGAAAGTTGCCTGTGCTCTTGGGGGCAGGTCTTGGGTATGCACTCAACTATGTCTTGGAGCACAGTGACGGGCCTGTGGCTGTGGTGGATAAAGAAACGGATATTCAAGAGTTGAGCACTATTCGTGAGCGCTTTTCGCCGGAGGTTCTCGGGGATCAAGCGGCACGAATTATGTGGTTTGACGGACAGGACACGCAGGAACTTTTGCGCCAGTTGACGCACTGGCAACTCACGCATGGAGGACGTCCCTTTGTCGCTGTGACACATCCCTTTTATATGCGTTTGGACAAGGCTTGGTATGGTCTTGTGCGCCAGCATGTGACGGCAAGCCAGCATTATGATTTTTGGGCAAAGGTACGTAAAGCGCGTTTTATGACACAGCAACCGCGTGTCCTTCTTGTGACGAGCAAATACTTTTTGATGGGCGAACTCATTTCGGCCTGTGAGCGTATGGGCATTGAACACAGGCTTTTGGCATTGCCCGATGAGGAAATGGCGAGCAGTGAATTTGTGGAATCTCTCCTTAAAATGGTTTTGGATTTTCAACCTGACTGCCTTTTGACGATGAATCACTTGGGGGTGGACAGAGAAGGGGTTCTTACGGGCCTTTTGGAACAATTACAACTCCCTTTGGCCTCATGGTTTGTGGATAATCCACATCTTATAGTCTATTCGTATGCAAATTTGCGAAGTCCATGGGTAACGCTTTTTACGTGGGATGCCGATAATGTCGCCTCGTTACGCGCTGACGGTTTTGAGCATGTGTACTACTTGCCCTTGGGAACGGATGTTGATCGCTTTTATCCCATAGCCGAAGGGGATGTGCAGTACACGGCAAAAAAACATCCTTCATGGTCAAGCCGTGTCTCCTTTGTGGGTAATTCCATGGTGCATAAGGTTACCAAGGTCTTGGGGCGCAATGATTTTCCGCGCGCACTGCTGACGGCTTTGACACCCATCGCAACGCATTTTGACGCCAGTGCCGAGCGTTCCGTGGAGCACTTTTTGCGCGAGACATATGCTGAATACTATCAAATGTATCGAAACTTGCCGACTAAGGAAGCTCGTTTGGGCTATGAAACGGCCATAACGTGGGAGGCCACACGCGTGTACAGGTCGCGTTGCGTTGAACAGATATTGGACTTTTCACCCCTTATTGTGGGTGATGATGGGTGGAATGAGGTTTTTTCTGCGCATAAAAAGAAATTTCGTTTGCATCCGCCTGTGGCGTATTATCAGGAATTACCACTCTTTTATCCTTTGTCGGAAGTGAATTTTAATTGCACAAGTCGACAAATGAAGGGCGCCGTGAATCAGCGTATTTTTGACGTGCCTGCCTGTAATGCCTTTGTGCTGACAGATTGGCGTGAACAAATGGATGCGCTTTTTGAACCTCAAAAGGAAATTGTTTTTTATACTGAGCCGGAGGAAGTGCCGGAGCTTGTTACATACTACCTTGCGCACCCTGCTGAGAGAAAGCGCATTGTCAGTGCAGCGCGACAGCGTGTGCTGGCAGAGCATACATGGGGACATCGCTTGCTAACCTTGTTGGAACGTATGCAGGATGTGTACGGTGCGTGAGTTTGTCTTGAATAGGGAAAAAGTCCATGAATAAACCGATTCTTGTTTTACAAATGCAACGCATGGGTGATCTTATTTTGACTTTTCCTCTGTTATCCATGCTGCATAAAAAATATCCGGACAATCCCCTGTGGACAGTGGCCGAGCCACAATTTTTTTCTGATCTCATGCCCCTTGCGCCGCAGACGACATTTTTTCCCCCTTCTGCAGCAGCGCGTTTGGCGATGCATGAATATTTTGCCGTGGTCAATGTGAGTCATCGCATGGATGCAGCTCGCATCGCAGGCAGTGTGCGTGCAGAACACTATTTTGGTGCTCGTATGTGCGATGGTGTGCATAGTATTCAGGGGCATTGGGCCTTATATCGGGCGAGTATTGTGCAAAACAATCGTTACAATCTTTTTCATTGGAGTGACTTACAGCTTTTAGACCATGTGTCTGACTGTCTTGTGCCTATGCAAGGGAGTGAGGCCCGAGTGCTGAAGGGTGATAAAGTCGGTATTTTTGTGGGTGCAAGTGAAGTGGAAAAGCGCCCTTCACTAGATTTTTTTGCACAGCTTGCCACGGCGCTTATGCGAAAAAAACTTCGGCCTGTGTTTTTTGGGGGGCCGGACGATGTGGCCTTGGGGGCAGAGGTTGAAAAGCGAACCGGTGTTGTCGGTGCTTCTTTGTGTGGTAAGCTTTCTTTGATGCAATTGGCTACCGTCATGCAGGACTTGGCTTTATTTATTACGGCAGATACGGGACCCATGCATCTTGCCGCATGGATGAAAACGCCTGTGCTTAATATGTCCCTTGGGCCTGTAAATCCGTGGGAAACAGGACCCTTGTTTTGTGGGCATCATGTGATACAACCGGCGCTTTCGTGCGCGGGCTGTTGGGAGGCGTGTGGGCACTATGAGCGCTGCCAGAAGAAGTTGTCGGCGCAACGTGTGGCGCTTTTGGCACATACTCTTGTGTTTCGGCCGCAATCGTTGAGTACTTTGCGCATGGCGGGGCACAGGGTTTTTAGGACAGTGCGAGACGAATGCGGCCTGTATAGCCTTGAGCCGCAATGTCAAATGATGGGTAGAGAGTCTGTGTCGGTAAGGTCTTTGTTAGCGCGCTTTTGGCAGAGCTGGTTTTGGTTTCGCTTACAAGAGCACGATGTGCCACCCACTGAGAACATACAAAGGCTTTGGCAACATGCTCCGCGTATGATGGAAAAACTTCAAAAAGCTATTGTGCGCCTTGGGCAAGGCGTGCGCCGGCATATTGTGCGCAAAAGTCATGCGTGTGCTTTGTCGGAAACATTTTGGCAAGAATTTCCTCTACTCCTGCGTCCTTTGACCGGTTATATTGATGTTTTTTTGCAAAATACGCAGTACAGTCAAGAGGGATGGAACGCGATTCTTCAAGAAATAGAGATGCTTGTGGCAGTCGTGCGTCGTTAATGGCTTGTTAAAAAGTTCAAATCCGCCCATTGTTCAAAAAAGGTAAGATGGAAGGAAATGATAAAGTCATGGAGTTACGGAGTATGAGGTGCCATAAGATGCTTGGACTGTTGCCTTGTTCCGGAGGGGCAGTAGCTGATGACTTTTTTCGCGGGTCTGATAAACGTGTGTGAATACCAAGTGCAGCAAATTCACTGAAGAACAGTATTGCCAAGCGAAGGGCTTCTGTATATCATAAATAGATGTATGTGTGTGCCGTAATGGTGTAATTTTTAGAGACGAAGGAGTTTTTCCTATGTCAGAGTTTCCAACGGATTTTTTGAGTGAAGATGTAGACAAGGCTGATGCTTTGCAGAAAAGTTTGATGTCCTTTATGCAAGGCGCCAAGAGACATTGCGATGTCGCTTTTGCTTTGTCGAGCACACATGGTCACTGTCCCAATGATAAATGGACGTGGCACGCATTGTATACCAGTCTTTGGGGTAATATAAAAACGCTGCCCACAATGATTGAAGGCACCACCATGTTGGGTGCGCCGGATCTTTTGCGAGTAGAGGCGACACAGTTGCTTTTGTCAGCAGGCAAATATGAACAGGCAGCCTCATCTGCAGCCATGCTTGTGCCAACGGCTCCTTGTTGTCTTGACTTGCATGAAGTTATGGCCACGTCTCTTGTACGTTTGGGGGCACCTTTTGCAGATGCCTTGAGCGTGCTTGAACAGCATGTGCTCGCTTTTGTGACGAGCTTCGAAGGCATAGAATCCCTGTTATTTGCCGACGGTACACCCTTTGCGACGGCAACGACGCTCAGTTGGCTTGAGGGCTTGCGCATAAATGCCACCAAGAGCAAAAGCGTTGAGTCTGAGGACAGTTGTATAGCTGTATTTGTGGACACAGCTGCCGCGCTGGCGTCGCAAAATCAATTGGCAAAAGCCTTGTCTTGCCTCCATGAGGCTCATGCCAAGGTCACTCCTGCAGAAAGACTTCGTCTGCAAATGGCAGAAATTCGCCTGCTGGTTCAATATGACCGTGCTGACGTGGCTTCTTTGTTGGCGCAAAATATTGTGCAACTTCTAGATACACATGATCTTTATAATTGGGATACGAAATTGTGCGAAGATGCCCTCGTGGCAGCGTATAAGGCTTGGATTTGCGTGGATGTGAATACGGCGCGTAACGTGGCACAAAGGCTTGCTACCATAAATCCCGCACGCGCCCTTTCTGTTGTGGGAGCATGAGGTGTCTTTTATGACGCAAACGCGCGCCTTATTTTGCGAATAGACAGTTATGCTAAAACCTGAAGCTGCCTCTATCCCCACTACTCCGGGGGTGTATTTGTATAAAAATGCACAGGAACGAGTCATTTATGTGGGCAAAGCGCGCGTGCTGCGTAAAAGGGTGCTTTCTTATTTTCGTACAAATGGACTGCCGGCAAAAACACAAGCCATGCTGCGCAACGCGGTTACCTTAGAGACCTTGTCCACGTCCACAGAAAAAGAGGCTTTACTTTTAGAAGCGAGCCTCATTAAAAAACATCGTCCCCATTATAATATAGTGCTACGCGATGACAAGCAGTATATTCTTTTCAAAATATCTACAAAACATGCTTTCCCGCGCCTTGAGATTGTGCGCAGTGTCGGGCGCGATAAAGGGCGCGATGGAGCACGATATTTTGGCCCCTTTACGTCCACCATTGCGGCACGAGAAACATGGAAATTATTGCACAAAGCCTTCCCTTTACGCCGTTGCACGGATAAAGGCATGAAAAATCGCACACGCCCATGCTTGTACCATTTCATGGGGCAGTGTCTTGCACCATGTACGGGGGAAGTAAATGCACAGGAATATGCCACAGGTGTTCGCAATGTAACGGATGTACTCAGCGGTCGGTCGGCACATCTCATGAAAACACTGGAAGTATCCATGTTAGATGCTTCGGAAAATTTGGATTTTGAAAAAGCTGCAGCTTTGCGCGATCAAATTCGTGCCATTCAGCGTACAGTTGAAAAACAAGTGGCTGTTTTGCCAATTGATGTGGACATGGATGTGTTGGGTTTACATGCCGCAGAAAAAGGTATGGCACTTGGTATTCTTTTTGTGCGCGGTGGTGTGCTTATGGACGGGCGTACATATTATTGGCCGTCGCTTGAGTTTGAAGACACGCCGGAATTGCTTCTTTCATTTTTAAATCAATTTTATGGCCCTGTCATGCCCCCGCCGCGCGTGGTTTTGCCGTGGTTGCCTTATGTGGAAGAAAGCGAAAGTGATGGTACAAAAGAAGAAGGAAATAACCTTCATAATGTTGATATACAAACACTTACCATATTAGAGCAAAGCCTCACAGACATGCGCGGTGGGCAAGTGCGCATAACAGCCGCACGCTCGGCAGAAGAAAACAGCCTTGTAGATATGGCCGCCACCAATGCGCGGGAAGAAGGCCGCCGTGCGATGGCGGCACATGAAGATGCACTTGAAAAACGCCTTGGCGCCGCATTGCACCTGCCGTCACCGCCACAACGCATTGAATGTGTGGATGTTTCCCATACATCAGGCAAACAAACGCGCGTAGGAATGGTGGTATTTGAAGATGGCAAAGCACAAAAATCGGCTTATCGCCAATATATGATGCCAGATAATGATGGTGACGATTATGGTACACTGTATGCGTGGCTTGCACGCCGATTGGATTCAGGTCCCCCGTGGCCGGATCTGCTTCTTATAGATGGAGGCAAAGGGCAGCTTCGCGCCGTGCAAAGGGCTTTGGAAGATGCAGGTAAAGAAGACTTTTTTCCCCTTGCCGCCATCGCGAAAGCCCGTGACGAGCAAGGCCATGCCGACAGACGCGCCGGCAATATGGCTGACAGAATTTTTTTGCCCAACAGAAGCAATCCATTGCCCCTTCGCGAGGGCAGCCAAGAACTGCTTTTTTTACAACATATCCGCGACTGCACACACAAGTTTGCCTTGGGCAGTCATCGCAAAGCCCGCACAGGTGCAGCCCTTTCCAGTGAGCTCATGCGCCTGCCGGGTGTGGGGCCGCGCACAGCCCGTCTTTTGTGGGACAATTTTGCAAGTATAGAAGCGATGTTTGCCGCCAGCGAAGAAGACTTGGCAAATATTGCGGGCATAGGCAAGGCAAGGGCAAAGGCATTATGGCAGAAATTGCGAACGTTGAAGAGTGACGCGTCATGAAAGGGGAGAGGAATCGTTGCTCAAGACCTCACGCCATGCTGTGCGCATGAGGTCTTGAGCCTAAATATTTCTAAGGAAATACTGATTAAATGCCTTTTTGCCCTCGAACTCAAGTCAAGCTCGCTTTGTGAAACACTTATATAATCTATATATACCGCGTGCTTCCCAAAACTCGCTTTCCTTTTTAGAGCACAAAAATTCTCTTTAATCAGCGTTTCTCTAAAGCTTATTTCGCGAAACCCGTAAATATGTCTCTATATGCCGTGGACTTCTTAAAACTTGCTTTCCCCGTGAGAAAACAAAAAATCTCTGCAAGCAGCGTTTTCTTTCATATGCTCGGCACACGAAAGAAGACACGACATTACTCTACTACGGGCGTCACGTTCACCCCTAAACTGTCTGCCAGAAAAACTCTCATCTCACTCCCACCCACAGTGTAGGTGTACGCTACATAGCCATCTATGGTATCGTCTGCATCCGCCACTTTTTCCCAGTGCTCATCAGACACTTCCTTGTCTTCAAGGTCTGCTAAAATCGCCCGTGCTACCTCTTGATTGCCATCTTTCACCAACACGTCAATATTCTTGACGATGCCCGCTTCCATTCTCGCTTTTAGAGTTGCAAGATCCCCCGCGTTATATAAAAGCGCGTCGAGGTCCTCGTCATCGCCGCCGTCAACAAGAATATCGTGAATGTCAAACGCAAGAATGTCACTTCCGGTACCCCCTTGAAGGGAATCAGCATCGGCGCCGCCATCAAGGAAATCATCACCGGCACCACCGTCGAGAATATCATACCCGTCTTCACCATACAGTATGTCATCGCCATCATCACCCATAAGGATGTCGTTGTGCTCGCCACCATATATGATGTCGTCACCACTGAGGCCAAGCATGAGGTCGTTGCCCCTCCAGCCGTGCATGGAGTCATCACCACCGCCATCATTATTTTCCGCAGTGCCATATATGATGTTACTATAATGAAGGGAATTGTCTTTCACATCTTCTTGCGCGTCTAGATCCACCCCGTTTAAATTGGTGTCCATGAGAAGCTTCCCATCCGCATCCGTGTCCAGATCGTCGAAGGAAGTAAACGGGCTCTCACTATCATGCTGGATGAGCGAGTTCTTGTCGGTATCGATATTTATCCTCGAAGGTACTACCGTTCCCGCGCTATCTTCAAGGTTTAAAGTCAAGAGGTATACAGGAGCCCCAGTAGAAGTTGTCAGGTCTTTGAGTTGTGCGCTCATCTCCTGCGCGAGAAACAGATATGTCACATGCTCATCGACTACACCGTTAGGCACTTGCTGCATTGTGAGTGCAAGGATGGTCTCATTCCCAACGCTAGCCGTAATAACTTGACCATCCTCGGAAATGTCCCACTGCATTGCTTTACCATTAAGGTAGAATATAGGCTGGTTGTTCGCGTTCCAGCGCAAATTGATCTCGTCAGCATTCATATCCGTGCCCAGCTCGTACCTAAGGCTGCCGAGAGTGGCATGTACAGTATCAGCGTCAAGAGCGTGCACAGCCATGGAAGTAGTGAATGAGCTCGCGTAGGGAGGTTGTGAAGTATCAGCCCCAGGATATGGAGGCTCGAAAACCTCGTTGGAAGAGCCCGTATTCTCCTGCGACGCTGGTTTGGTTGCGAGAGTCACGGCAGGCGCATTCCCTTCGGTACTAGGCAATTGCTCTATCACGATTTGCGTATTGCTATAGGACGTGGTGGGAGAAAGATCTATTAGAGACCCAATAGTCCCTAGAGTGAAAGATGATGAAGGAATGTTTGTGCCACTCAATTGTGAAGTGATCAGCACGCTTGGCAGGGCTTCCATGAATGAAGCGGTCTCGCCATCAGCAGGCGTAAGCAAAACACTTGCAGGCATGTTGACGGGTGTAACAATGCTACCGCCGCCATTGCCGGCGCTATTAGTGTCGCTGGAGGTGGTTGTTTCTTGTTCTTCCTCTTCCTCCGTATCAATAGCGAAGGAGATGCCTTCGAGGTTGAAGGAGGTTCCCAATATCGGTAGGGAAGAAAAAGCAGATGCTTTCACGAAATTGACCGTCATTAGACTCTCTTCTTCCGTGTTGAGCGAGCTGAAATCGCCGAACACATTGCCTGGTATGTTTGTGGCTACCGCCATCGCTTGTTGTATTATTGCGGCTTGATTAGCTTGCATAGTGTTCATCTCCTTTTTTTATACCATAACACAGGCGGTGTTCTGCACGCGATAACAAAAAGGTGCGCGATCCCCAAAAGTTTTTTTTTAACATTGACTGACCTTACGGCACATTGTGAGCGTGTGATCGCATTAAATGTGCTGTGCTTTGGACAACAATGTCGGTGCAAAGACAGTAAAAGTTGTCGGCTAAGCGTATTATTGTACAAAGTAAGGTGACACAGCGATGTTTCAAATATCTACCACGCTTAATACGTAGTTCTTTTTTTTCATGCTGTCAAGTTTTATTATGTTATCTGCCAGGGCAAACGCATCTAAATTTCCTTGACTGGTTTTCCCATAAGTAGCATCATA
>CAYJPE010000077.1:0-11576 GCA_964371965.1 uncultured Desulfovibrionaceae bacterium | reverse complement strand
TGTTTGTTTGTGTTTATCCGCTTGTGAACGAGTTCACGATATTCATCCTCCCCACACATGCTTTAAAAAACAGATACTTAGATAATGCACGCTCCTAGTAATTTACGATAAGAACTTCTTCACTGTGCGTTGTTTTATCTTTCGTTTGATAATTTGAATTTGCATAAGAGTGCAGCAAGTGAATAACTTTGTAGTGGTTATTTTGCGAAAGCCATTGTAATAATAGTGTATTCTCCTTCCCCTTACTTCGCAAAACGTTTGAAAGTGCAAATCTGATGTTTTTTTTGTGCACGCGATCAAGAAAGGAGAATAGATCCTTTTCCAAGTCTTCACTCCAGCCACCGCTTTCATTATAAGAAGCGCACGTGATGAGATATGGCGGATCAGCGTAGATAAAATCATTTTTTTTGAACTTTGAAATATCAATTTCTCTAAAATCCAAGGAAGAAAAAGAGGCATCGATATCTTGCAAGCGCGCCATAAAGGTTTGCAGTTTACGCTGCATTTTTACATTAAAATCCCTCTTACCTACGGGCAAATTGAATTTATCCTTGCTGTTAAGGCGTATTTGGTTGTTAAACGAAAACACTATTAAAGTGTAAAGCAAGGCATAATAGGTAGTGTCTAAGCACGCTTTTGCATTGAACTCACTCCGTAATTCAAGAAAAAACTTTTTGTTATACGCGCTTAATCCCCTTGAGCTGTCACAGTTATAAAATTCGTAGCCATTGAGTGCCGTGTTTGAGAGCTTATATGTATCGATAATGCCCGTGACGGACGCAACAAAAGTGTCACAACTGACGCTTGCAAACATACGAAAAAGATTGATAATGTGCGTACTTATATCATTAAAAACTATATGTTTGGCTGTGACGTTAATGCCTACATTGCAGCCCCCACAAAATATATCCCAAAATGTATGTATGTTATGGGGGAAGAGGGGGAGAATTTGCGGAAGAAGTCTGTACTTTCCTCCGGTGTAGTTGAGCGGCGATTGAATCACGAAGCCACCTCGCAGTCTGTTGCACAAGTCCACATTCGCAGGCCGTTCATACCTTGTGTGCTTTTTTCGCTGACGCGGCAGATAGCCTTTTTTGAACGGCCTGCTCGCGACACGTGCACAAAAACAAACGTTCTGCATTTTCTTGGATATGTGACTTTCCGGCGGTAAATGCCTTATAATGCTCAGTAAAGACTTGTAACTGCCCTTTATTTTCTAGAACCCGCACAATATCTTCATCCGCAATCTTTGCATTTGAGCGATCGTTTCCCTTTGATGCCATATTATTATAAGAAAATAAAATATACTTAGACTTTATGTCCTTGATAAGTTGTTCAAAAGTCGGCGTGGCATTTTTCGTACAATAGGCACTTTTTATTTTTGACCTATCCATCTTTCGCGCAATACCATACACAGCAGGTTTTTCCCACATGGCAACATTTTCAAGCACATGATAGGCGTCAGAATACTGCCTTGAGTTATATGGCGGATCAATATAGACTAAGTCGGCTGCTATGGTGCGTACAAGCGCATTCGCATCCATATTATACGACACATTGCCGCTGTGATTTTCATTGCTTGCTTCTGGAACACAGAGCTCAAGTGACTTTTTATACACATTATTTCGTATATAGGCATCATAATGCCCGCATGTATTGGCAATTTTGTCCATGGCATACAGCAAGGATGTTATCAAAATAGCACGCTCTCGCTCCTGAATGAGGCCATCGGCAAATATTCTCTCTATATTTTCTCTGATGTATCCTATCTTAGCACAGTCTGCACGGCTGAAAAATGTGTCTGAAAAATTCTCCGTCATGTAATTATCATCGTCAATCAGCAGTGCATTATAAGCCATAATGTGGTCAACTATTATGTCGGAGCGATAGCGCTCTTTTCCGAACCATGCGAGATTGCAGATATAGTTGCTATAGAGCAAATCATTTGTAATAATTTGCTTTTTTGTGAAAGCAGAGCAGACAGCACCTGTGCCTGCAAAAATATCCGCTATGGAATGCACGTTCTCGCATTCAGTATTGACGACATTTTTTATAAATGGCAAGAGCTTATACTTATTTCCAAGATATCGGCGATGATTTATGCGTACGGATTTGTACATTTTACGTGTGCACCCTATGCTACTTTTTCAGTATTCACAAACCGTGAAAAAAAGGCTCTCTGCGGCGCCCTTCGGGTAGGCGCTGTCGTCACATGCGTCTTTTCGCCCTTATCGATGCGGGTCTGCGCCACACTTTGTTTCAATGGACTTAATATAATACAAGCATTCGCAATTTGACGGCAGCCCCTAAAATGTCTGGACTTTTTCGTTAACGTCATAGATTGCTTTTTTCAACGACCTGTCAGATTCATGACGGTAAAAGCTCTACAGAGTCTATATCAGATTGCCGAAAAAAGCAATCTGCGTTCACCTCTTCGGGGCGAGGATAAAGTCAACACTGCTTGTATCAGCCTGTTGAAAAGCGCACACTTCTTCAGTCGGTTCACACAGTCCAATGTGAGGAAGTTCAAAAAACGTATTTGACGAAATCTAGATTTTTTTGTACTATTCCGACCTCTCTTACAGAGACAAAGAGTATTAAGAAAGGATACGTTATGACAATGATTTCACTAAGCAGCGTTCCACCGCGTACCGAAAGCACTCCTCCTCAAACACCCCCGACGGCACAAAATCCTGTGCCGGCAAATGCTCCTGCAGCGCCAGAGCCCGTGGCATCGCAAATGCAGCGTACATTTGACAGACTGCATCGCATGGTCGACGCAAACATGAAACTACAAAATATATCCCCGGATATAGATGCTTTTACAAATACATACATGCAATTCACCACCGGCAATCAAGATGTGCAAGACGCTTTTACCTTGGTTAAAGCAAAAATGTTGGAAGCAAAAGAGACGATAGATGCCCTTGATGCCAAAAACATCCAAGACATTATAAGCACGAATAAGGTCGACCCCTTGGTGAAGCATGCCATCAACGCCCAGGACAAGCTCAAAAACGCGTTCAAGCTTTTGGCAGAGACCTCAGGCATTGATTTTTCCACACAAATGAATATGTGTGATCGCAGGACATCAGAAACACTAAATTTTGTGGGAAAAATGATGCATCACTTGGCGCAAGGCGCCTTGCCTCATGAAGCGCGCACGCAAAGCTTTAGCGAAAATCTTCGTGCCGTGAGCTTTGAAATGCATGGCAGTCAAGGGATCGTGGCATCGATACAAAAAGAACTTACTACACTTTTTTCGAGCATTGACAAAGTCTACACCAAGCTCGATGCCTTGGAAGAAAGTCCGCATTTATTGAGCCATGGACAATTTACTTCTACTGTGAAGGATTTGACACATACCATTCATAAAATCACACAGAAACTTGATCCCCAACAAAATAAAAATATACGCTTGGACGTGGCATCAACGAGTATCGAGGCCATAAAAACCTCCTTGCAATCTGCAGCAGAGCGCCTTGAACGTCTCAAAGCAACAACGAAGCACGATGCCGTAGAGCATCTACTCTCAAGCTTTGATACGTATCGCATGCAAGTGGGAAAAGATTTTATCAATTTTGTCAACACTATGGAGCCCACAAAAGGCATTAAGAACTATATTTTGCAATATTCCAAAAATATTGAAGATATACGCAATATCATGCACAAGCAGCCCATAGATTCAGAACACCTCTTAGAGGCAATACAAAGTCTCAAAAAGACATGTGATAGTGATATAACGCTCGCCGAGACCATTAACAAGTATGTACAAATTGCAGCCACTACAAATGAGGAAGAATTTAACCATGAGCTGGCTGTTTTACGCACACAAGACACACAAGATGCTGATATTTTTATCAATAACTTCATTCTCCCCTTGCGCACATACGAAGAAAGCCACCCGGGCACTCTTGCCCACGTATCTGTCGTCTATGATAAGTCCTTCTTAATTGAAGCGACAAAACTCGCAAAAATAATCAATGAACTTCCTAAAAATCTTCATGAAACCGGGGAGTTTATTCATGCAGTACTGCATAGTCCCGTGGATCTTTCGTCCATGCTCGAACTCAAAATGCGCGGCTTCCCTTTGAGAAATACCATTCTCAACACAACACAAGACAACTTTCATGAAGATCGCGTCTTGGGACAAGGGGTTGCAAATCAAGTATTTCTTTGCACCTATGGCACAGAAACAGGTGAAAATGTACAATATGTTTTTAAAGGGGAATATAGAGCCAGGCAAGGCCTTGTCAACATGAGCGTAAAGAATCTTGGGTATCATCACGATACCTATGTGAATGCACTCAATGTGGCCTGTACAGAGGTGGCACAGATGATTGGCTGCCAAAGTGCCATCGCAGAATCAAAAGTTGGGCTGCACAAAGGACAATTTGGACTCTTTATGAATGTGGCAGAGGGGAAAACCCCCAGCGCCCTTAACAATGAAGCCCCCGTATTTACCGATACAGAGGGGCGAGAGGTGCGACTTCACGACCTTGGGGCATCGTTAGATGACGAGCAAGAAAAAATATTCATAGCAAGCTTGGCAAAAGAGCTGACAAAGCTTGAATGGATTGATGCGCTTACAGGCCAAGTCGATAGGCATGAGGAAAATTATCTTTTTGCATTTGATCCCATAAGCTTTCAAGCAAAAATAACAGGCATTGACAATGATGCAAGCTTTAGCAAAGGCATGATAGGCGTTGGAAAGGCAGAAACGACATCTCTCGGTGTCACGACCGTGACGGATTTTAGTGACGAACTCCAGCCAAACGAAATAAATAAGTTACGAGGTGTCTTTGGTTTCAACCAAATATTCAAGCCTCTTTTTATCAGCCAAGACATATATGATAAATTACATGAGATTGATGAAGATGACTACAAAAGACTACTCACAGAAAGAATTGGCAAAACAGAAGTTGACTCTGCCATATTGCGCCTTCGCGATGCGAAACAATACGCGCACACGCTGAAAGTCGATGGCCTATGCTTTGCTGAACATGAGTGGAATTCTCCAAAACTCTTTTGCGCATTGCATGAGGCTATGGAATATCAAGAAGCACACTTGCAAACTCAGCAAAAAAACTTTGTGGCGCGCGACTTTTACCACTTACGAGGTATCGTTGGGCATTTGGCAAATATGCAAAATACATCGACAAGATAACAGTTGGACTCGACTCTTCCCACGGAGAAAAATCATGACACATAAAAATGAAGCGACATTGCAGCACTTTGCCCACATGCTTGTATTACAAAATATCCCTCCCCTTAAAGTGCCGGATGATGCCTTGGAACACATCCAACGAGTTGGCAAAAGCTTTTTTTCCACAACAAAATATATACATGCCTTGTCGAATATTCTCAGCTTAGAACATATGCAAGAGCAGTATAAAAAAATAAGCCTGTATGATAGCGCACTCAAAGGCTTGCAGCAGGAAGCAAACAAAAACCACCTACACTTTTTTGGCTGCGGTATATCCGGTTATGGCATTCAAAATTGGAAATTCCAATATTTTTTGTCGAGCCCTTCACTACACATTATGCTGTCCATACCATATGGCAATGCCTATGGAAATGCAGAAGAAGAGCGGACAATGCTCACGTATTCCTTAACGCTCATAGAGCTGTGCTTGCGTCATTTTTTGCAAGAAAAAGAGAAAACACTTTCATTAATCTTTCATAATAAGCTGTTTGCTTATTGCGTACATAATGCACACAGTGAAAATATGTATGAAGGGCATATTATCGATGATTTTCTTGATATGCTCACAAAGCGTGAGAGCCCTCGCATAGATCAAAACATGTGGGTATAGCAGGCTGTTGAAAAGCTCCATTTGCGACAGTCCGTTGACACAGTGTGAGATATAAGACAACGAAAAAGTCCAGACATCGCGGTGCATTAAACATACATAAGATGTCTGGACTTTTTCGTTGATGCAGTCGAGTGCCTTATTTTCAACAGCCTGTTACAAGATGTCGCCCTTTCTACTCACAATGTGAATATGTAAGGGGGGCGGTGCTTGCTGCGCTGTTTGGGCAAAGTCCAAGGCCACGCGCAAGGCCACATCGGCAAGAACTTTGCAACACGGAACCTCCATGCGCAAGACCTCGAGTTTTTCTAGGGAATTTTCTTCAACAATTTCGAGAAGTTTTTGCGCCAAGGCACGCGGTGATTCAAATTTTGGGCAAGCCAAGATGACGCAATTATTTTCGTGACCGTCGCGCATTTGGGCAAAATCCTTGAGCACGGCGGGCACGCAATCTGCCGTAAGCAAGATGCGCGATTTTTTCAAAAAAGGTGCCGTGGCAGGCACAAGGCGTAATTTTATGGGCCATTTTGCGTCGGAGCCAGGCAGTTGACAGCCTCCTTGGATAGGGTCGGCACTGTGTGCTTGCAAGGGGCTTCCCTGAATGCCTGCATGGGCTGCTTCTTCCTTGTGCTCGTTGTCGGCAGAATGTTGTGCATCGTCCTCATGCGCAACTTCATCCTCATTTTGTTGGTCAAAATAATGCTTCAGGCGCACCTGAAGCGCCTCCACAGCCTCCACATCAAAGGGGTCTGCCTGCCTTTCGACAATGTGCAAGGCATTTTGCGGACAACTCTGAAGACACGATCCAAGACCGTCACACAGTTTGTCTGAAATAACACGCGCTTTTCCGTCAATAATGGCGAGGGCATTTTCGGCACAGTCGAGCACGCACATGCCGCAGCCGTTACAGGCCTGTTCGTCAATTTCAATGATTTTTCGTACTATGGACATGATTCACCATATTATCATAATAAGGGGTTAAATGCTGACAAAGAACACAGAGCAGGTCGTTGCAAGAGGCAATCTCCGCGCTCCTTGACTTTTTTCGCGCCCTTGCATTTCACCTTTTTAGGCGCTATCGTCACAACGGAAAAAGCAGTACATCCGTGTTTTCTAAAAAAGCATAATGGCATATACAAGGGGCGCAAGCACAAGCCTATACATGGCAAAGGGTATCAGGGTGATACGAGAAAGCAGGCCCACAAAAAGCTTTACCGCCGCAAGTGCCGCCACAAAGGAGCACACAATGCCCAAGGCAAAAAAGGGCAGGTCAGCGGCTGTGAACACATCCCAGCTTTTGAGCACATCGTAGCCGGTGGCCGCCACCATGATGGGCACGGCCGCAATGAATGAGTACTCCGCCGACACTTGCCGCCCCGCCCCAAGGAGCATGCCCCCCATGATGGTGGACGCAGAGCGCGAAAAACCTGGCCACAAAGCAAGGCATTGAAAGCACCCAATGCCAAGGGCTAGGGAGGGTGTCATGGCATCAAGCGTGAGGTATTGAGGTGATTGTGCTTTTTTCCCATGGGCAAAAGGACTTTTTTCCACAAAAATCATACACAAAGCGCCCACAACAAGCGCTAAGAGCACACTTAAAGGCGTAAATAAATGCGCCTTAATGGTACTATGCAAAAAAAGCCCCAACACACACGCAGGCAGCGACGTAAGAGCCAGCATGGAGATGCCGCGAATACCAGAAAAAGCCTGATCCGCTTGAGGGAATAAAAGTCCCCAAAATCGTTGCCAATACAGTACGACCACCGCCAAAATGGCGCCAAGTTGAATGACAACTTCAAAAGTGGCCGCCTTTGGCCCCGTAAAGCCTAATGCGGCGCCGGTCAAAATGAGATGACCCGAAGAGGATACCGGCAAAAATTCTGTCAATCCCTCCACAATGCTCAAAATAACAGCGATGTGCCAATTTTCCATATTTCTCCCGTGTACGGGTAGTATAATTTACATCATGCAATAAGCGTGACAGAAAAGTTCAACTCTCAAAGATATGTATGTCTTCTTGAGAATAACATGCGCCATCTTACGCCCAAAGGCGAGCTTGTACGCCACGCTGTCGTCCATATGGCCAAAAAAACATCTAGGGGCTGTCTCAAAATAAATTCTTTTGCGTTCTGCCTGCGTCAAACAGCGTTTTTTACTCCAGTCAAATACCATAAGAGTATATTCCTTCCGTAAAAAGACGTGTTTTCCTTGGCAGAAACACAAAATCTTTTTATTTAGAAACAGCCCCTAGCAACCGGGGTGAGGCCTTGTCAATGCGTTGTGAGCATTATTGACGAAGCCAATACTCACTTTACCCTTTCCCTCCTCGATAGCCAAGCATTTTTACGCGTGTTCGGGCGAAGGTTCCCACGGCATTCTTATTGCATTTTTTCCCCAGACCATCGCTGCTCTTGATCCGTAAGGCCTCTTCCTCCTCTACAAAAAGACGACAGCAGCTCGCAGCGTGTTCACAATTGGCACGTTTCAGCTTCCTGATAGTCTCTCTGCGCTTTCAATTTTTTTACACAGATGGAAATTTTTTTCTCACTTTGTGTGGCCATTTAAAAAACATTTTACATAAACGCCATGCTTTTGTCACAAAAATGACAAATAAAGAAAAAAATGACAAAAGAATAGAGTCTTTTTCCTTCTCTTCTCAATCAGAGTACCGACAAAGAACATTCTTGCGTTGCGATAGAAAATACGTTACAGCTGAAAAATGAATTGGGGGATTTTTATAGGGGATTTTTAGTTTATTTCCTAGAAAAACTCTAAAAAACCTTCAAAGCCTTCGAGCTTCATCATGCCTACGAATGTATGCTTTGTTTGCGCGCTTTCGCAATATGCGTCTCATGGAGGGCTTGCAGAAGTTTGGGCGAAGCAGCATGTTTAGAATGCAATCATAGCTTTTAGAGTAAACAAGGCACGAGTACCATGATGAGAGTATGTGCCTTTCGCAAAAATGAATTTTTCCTTGTTCTCGGCTCACATTCTACTCATTTACGGACAAGCTCTTCATTGGCTATAAAACGTTACGAGGATATCATGGCACATGACACACCTAAGTCGCACACTGTCTCCTGGGAAAGATGTGTGATTCCACAATCAGGCCTTTTTTCGTTCGTTTCCTTTTGGGATCCCAGCTCTGAGTTTAATATGCGTATTGCATTGACGCTTGGGATTATCGTTGTAGCGGTTGTTGCACTTATATGTGTGCTTGCTTTTTTTAGGAAAAACAAAAGTACATCACTTATTGTCGATATGGACGACTCTAAGTTTATCACGTCCATCCTTCAAAGGTCCAAAGAGCTTCACGTACGTTTCGACATTGTGTGCACGCGCCCTAACCTCAAACACAGACACTTGCAAGCGCATTGTCGTTCTATTCCGCAAGAGGGACATGTGGTTATTGATGCCATACAAAGAAACAGTGCGCAAAAAGCCAGTTGCCTTGAAGATATTCCTGAAGAAATACCTGTTATTGTCATGAGCCTTGCTGCGGGCAGTATTCCTGCCGGATGGGATGATGCGCCGGTTGACGTATATTTTCAATTGTCACAACAAGGCCAAAGTATGTTGTATCATTTTGCATCCTTTGTACGTAGCATAAAGCAATACAATCAGGGAACGCAAATGGAACTTATCATGCCAAGCGTTCTGCTCGACTCCTTGCAAAAAGAAGCTATTCGCATAGAACCCACTGCCGGCATGATTGCACTCACGTCCCTATGGTTTTTCCCTGCGGGCTTTTCTGTACTGCCAAAGCAAGTGGCAAACCTTGGCAAGGCACAAGCCACATATCGTCCGGAAGGCAACAGTGATTTTCGTATTTGCAGCATCTCTGCCAACAGAACGCGCTTGCGCTTCTTGGACGATGTCCTCAAAGACCTGCCGACACAAATGGAAGAAGGCACGCAAGTTGTTATGCTCTTAGCCATAAACGTGTCGCCGCAAAACAATGAGCGTATGCTTTTATGGCTCAAAGCCACATGCGTGGCCGTTTTGCCCTGCGCTGAGCAAGATTGCTTGGACGTCAAATTTGCTTTTAGCCATTGGCAGCACATCACCAAGCGCAGTGACGTTATTGATTGGCATCCGGCCAGTGATAGCGAGAGGATACCCCCTATATTGCATTGGATTCTCTCCGCCTCGGCAGCCACACCGGAGGTGGAAAGGTATTTAGATGTCGAACAACAAGCAGGATAACAACATGGCGTTGCGAGTGACTCTTATTGGCGCAGGCCCAGGGGGCTATACAGCCGCTTTTGCCGCCGCACGGGCGGGCATGCACGTAACCCTTGTGGAAAAAGCACAGCTTGGCGGCGTATGCCTCAACACGGGCTGCATTCCCACAAAAACTCTGCAAGCCTCTGCACAGGCTTTGGAATTGGCCTTGCGGATGGAAGAATTTGGTGTGCGCATGCCACAGTGTGCGGATGGCGCCCAAGCACCGACGCTGGATATGAATGCCGTTGTGGCGCGCAAGGAAAATGTCTGCAATATTTTGCGCAATGGCTTGGAAAAAACGTGCGCCAAATTAAAAATACACCTTTTACGTGGACACGGGCGTGTCCTTTCCGCTTCGCGTGTACACGTACGCATGCAAGACGGTACGGAGCAAGAGGTAGAGGGCGACGTGGTCATTCTTGCCACCGGTTCGCGCATTTTAGAATTGCCGCACTTGCCCTTTGACCACACGCATATATTGAATAGTGACGATGCTTTAACACTCACAAACATACCCAAAAATCTTGTTATTGTGGGCGGCGGCGTCATTGGCTGTGAAATGGCGTGTATTTATAAAGCATTCGGCTCACATGTCACCCTTGTTGAAGGCCTTGATAGGCTCTTGCCCATGCCATCGGTGGATGCAGACATAAGCAAACTCTTGCAAAGAGAAATGAAAAAGCATGGTATTGTGAGTGAAGTCGGACGAACGCTCAGCGATGTGCAAAAAAAAGGGGCAGGTCTCCAAGGTATGCTTGGCCCGTCTCCTTTTTTGGAAAAACACAGTGCTGCGCAAAAAAAGCACAGCCCCATTGAAATGGATGCCGTCCTTATCACCGTGGGTCGTGCGCCGCATACAGATACCCTTGGTCTTGCCGAGGCGGGTGTGCGCACAGATTCGCGCGGCTGGATAGATGTTGACGACTACATGCAAAGCTCTGTACCAAATATATACGCCATTGGTGATGCTGTGGGACCACAGCGCGTCATGCTGGCTCATGTGGCGGCTGCCGAAGCCCTCTGTGCCATTGAACACTGCAAGGCTAAGGCAGAAGGAGACGTCACACGGGCTCGTGTCATGGATTATGACGCCGTTCCGTCAGCCATTTTTACGTCGCCGGAAATTGGCTGCGTAGGTTTGAGCGAAGCGCAAGCCAAGGAGGCAGGCCATGATGTGCAGTGCGCCACGACACACATGCGTGAACTCGGTAAGGCGCACGCCATGGGCGAATTGCCGGGGTTTTTCAAACTTGTGGTCGCAAAAAGCACGCGCAAATTACTGGGAGCGCACATTGCGGGGGCTCATGCCTCAGACCTCATAGCAGAATTGACTCTGGCTCTTCGCATGGGGGCGACGCTTGATGACATCGCACACACCATCCATGCACATCCAACGCTTGCAGAAGGCATTCTTGAAGCAGCTCTTGCGGCTCTTGAATAGCCTAGTACCGTGTTTTGTCTAAATGTATGTTTTTGAAAAGCATGTGGGGGGAAACTTTTGTTTTTTTGACAAAAGCTCCCCACCTTTTAAAACAT
>CAYJPE010000076.1:3691-11756 GCA_964371965.1 uncultured Desulfovibrionaceae bacterium | reverse complement strand
GAGGAGTATCTTGTACTCAATCCTTGGCGAGACTTGAAAAGACTGCCTACGAAAAAGCGTATTTTTACGGTAAATATTGACCACTTTAAACGTATTATTTCCCATGCGCCGGAGTGGTTACAGTGGGCATTTTTTACATGTTATGCCTTGTCTCTGCGTTTTGGGCTTGTAGAGCTTTTTTCTTTGACGTGGGACGCTTTCCAGTGGCGACAAGGCTTTGTTTCTGTGAGGCAGGGCAAGAGTGGGCGTATCAAACGTGTCTTTCCTCCAGCGACATACATGCAAGAAGCCTTTGCGCGCTATCAAGAGGATATGGCAAACGGTATTCCGCTTGTGTGTCACAGGGGTGGACGAAAGGTCTTGTCATACAAAGAGGCATGGAAAGGCGCAGTAAAAAAGCAGGGTTTGAAGGTATGGGAATCAGGCCATATGACATACGTCATGTCGCGGCAAGTGAGATGTTGGCGAATGGTGCAGACCTTGCGGCGGTGAGTGCCCAACTTGGACATTCAAGCGTCATCACAACAGGAACATTCTATGCCCATGTTACAGTCGGTAGTCAGCAAAAGGCAAGCACCATGCTTCCGCCACTGTCAGACAACAGTGGGTACAATGGGTACAGTGAGGGTACAGTATTGGACCCAAAAGAAAAAGGCTAGTTACATCTAACTAGCCAAAATTCTTTGGTACCGGGAGCGAGACTTGAACTCGCAAGAGGTTGCCCTCGGCGGATTTTGAGTCCGCTGCGTCTACCAATTCCACCATCCCGGCGCACTTGCTGAAAAAACTTTTGCCATAGTGCCGACAGAAGGTCAAGCTTTTTTTTCAAAAAATTTTCTCTTTCTCACCGCAACATACTCTGCATTTCGCACCAACACCCTAATAATTTGTAATATAAGAATTATATACTCTTAAGAATCCTTTGTGAAAAAAATATCCCACTTTTTTCATCCATAATGCTTTGCAAAATGTCTTTTTTTTGATAAGTTCTCGTGGACGCACGAGAACCTTTTCGCGAGCATATATACTATCGACGCACGTAAGGGCTTCTCTTGCCCCTAGGGCGTTCGTCCATTGTTTTCATGTAAAGATTTTATTGTATTCGCATTTTTTGAAGGAAGGTGTTATGAAAAAACGCTACACTCCCATTTTTGCCCTCATGGCCACCATGCTTGTCATGCTCGTTATCGGGTATGTGGTGCCGGGATCAGAGGAAAAGGTGACTCAGAGAATTTTGTTGGACAATGCAGCCGGCAAAGTAGTCTTTAATCACCAAAAGCATTTCAAGGATTATGACATTGACTGTGCCTCCTGTCACCACGACATGATACAGCAAAGCGAAAATGTCCTTGACTGCGGAAGCTGTCACGGCATTGCCTTCGACGAGGCCTTTCGTACAAGTCACGCCGCAACATTTGCTGCCAAGGGCGACAACAATGGCATAGACTCCTGCGCCACCTGTCACCACATGGAATTTACTTCCAAAGATTGGGGGCACGATGCTCACGCCTCAGACTACGGTATTGACTGTGCCTCCTGTCACCACGAAGATACTGACATCGAACCGGAACCGCAAGATTGCGCCAACTGTCACCAATCAGAAGGCGACGAAGCCATGCCGGCTCTTAAGGACGCCGTACACGTCAAGTGCCAAAGCTGTCACGAAGATATGTTCGAAGCAAAAGTGGAAGGCTGCGTAAGCTGCCACACTCCTGTGTTAAGCGCCGAGATTGTCAAGAAAAACCCCACAGATTTTCAAGTTTCCGAGCAATATGCCAATTGCTTAAGCTGCCACGTAGATCAAAAGCTCAGCGAACTTGTGCCCGACCGCATGACGGCATTCCACACCCAGTGCATGAGCTGTCATGAAGAAGTCGGTAAGGGTCCCTACACCAAGGAGCAATGCAACCAATGCCATACCAAGTGAGTCTCCCATGAAACAACGATTTCAAATGCTCAACGATCCCCGTTTCCACCTTGTTTATGGAAAACATCAGGGAATTCTTCGAGGTCCCGCGCCTTCAAAAGTGCGTCTTAACCGTGAAGGTTTCACGCTGGTAAACGGTATCAAGAAGAAAAGTGCTGTGTATCCGGGTATGCTTCTGGCGGAGCATCCTTCGCTAGATAAAGGCGATCTCTTTGCACCCATTGTAGGCGAAGTGACTGAAATTACTGAACGCAGCATATTCATTAAAGCCGCTGAAAACCAAGAAAATGCAGAGGCCAGCCCCACAATAGAACCGGCAAGCCTTCTCAATGGCGACCTACGCGGCGAAGATTTGGTGCTTGCCGTAAAAAAATTGGGTGTCAACACCAAGTCCTTGGGGCAAGAGTGCGATACCCTTATCATCAATGGCTTGAATCCCGAACCCGGCATCACATGGGCAGAATCGGTTTTAACAAGCCAAGTCTCAACATGGCAAGCGGGCGTCACGCTTTTGCGCCGATTTGGCAGGGCAAAGAAGATTATTCTTGCCATACCCAAGGGCATGCAACTTGCCTATGAAGGCATAGAAGTGGCGCACGTTTCGCCGGAATATCCCGAAAGCGTCAATGAACTTGTGATACGCAATGTGACCGGCAAAGAAAAACCCGAAGGCGTGGCCTGCGTGAGTTTGCACAATGTGTGGAGCCTTGGCTGTGTTGCACGTACGGGCTTGCCCCTTACGGAAACCATCCTCACCGTGGACAGTTACGGACACTGGGAAAATTACATTGTGAAGGACGGCGCTTTTATAGGAGAAATCCTCACCTGTGCCGGCACAAATCCTGTGGAAGGTGACACTGTATTGCGCGGCGGCCCTTTGCGCGGCGAAAGTATTGATAGGCTTGACAGGAGTATAACAAAAGGAACTGCAGGCATTTTTGTGGTAGAACAGGGTGCCGTGCCGCCCATGCAAGGGCACAGCCCCTGCGTCAATTGCGGCGCCTGTGTACTTGTATGTCCCGCCCGCTTGGCTCCAAGTGCTCTGAGCAATTATGCGGAATTTGCTCTCCACGATCGCTGTCGCAAAGAACACATATTCTCCTGTCTTGACTGTGGCCTGTGCGGCTATGTGTGTATTGCGCGGCGTCCTGTGTTGCAATACATCCGCCTTGCCAAGCATAAGCTCATGGAAGAAGACAGATTGAAAGAGCTTGAACACTTAGATGCAAGCACGCCAGCAGAAGGAGAACAATAATGTCGAACACAGATTCTTCTACCTTGTTGGCCGTCAGTGCGCCGCCCTTTTGGCACTGTGGGCGCACGATGCGTGTCAACAACTATCATGTATTAGCGGCCCTTATGCCCGCCGTCATCATGGCTGTGTGGCATTGGGGCTTGCCGGCGGCGCGGGTCATGGCTCTTGCCGTCATAACGGGTGTGCTTGTGGAAGCGGCCTGCTTGCACATTATGAAAAGAGACATTTCGGTGGACGACTTTTCCGCCGTCATAAGCTCCTTGCTCTTCGCCTTTCTCTTGCCCGCCGCGGCTCCGTGGTGGCTTGTCATCGTGGGCACCAGCGTGTGCATAACGCTTGGCAAAATGGCCTTTGGCGGCTTGGGCACAAACCCTGTCAACACGGCTCTTGTGGGCTGGGCCATGCTCTATGTGTCGTGGCCGGTGCTCATGGATCCCAATGCCATGCAGCTCAACACAAGCTTTATTGACCCGCTGGTGCAGCTCAAATACTTTGGCGCCGTAAGCGTGGAATCGCTCCCCATGCTGGACTTGTTCCTTGGTAAGCAGATTGGCGGCCTTGGTGCGGCACAGGCTTTGGGACTTCTTGTCGGTGGTTCCTACTTGGTCATACGCGGTATTATCCGGTGGGAAATTGCCGGCACCTTCCTTGTGGGCGTTGCGGTAACAGGCGCCATATTTCACGCCATTGATCCCACACTCTATGCCTCGCCGATTTTACACCTCTTTACAGGCTCCACCTTGCTTGGCGCTTTCTTCTTGGCAACGGAGTCGGCATCGTCGCCCGACAGACCCATACCGATGGTGCTCTACGGCCTTATTGGTGGTGTGCTTGTCATTATCATTCGTGTGTACGGCATCTACCCCGACGGCGTACCCTTTGCCATTTTGCTTATCAATTTGCTGACACCCCTGCTGGATTCCATCAGGCCAAAACCCTTTGGAGGCAAATAATGCGCGATATATTAAAAATGCTTGTGGTGCTTTCGGCCATATGCGGCATAGCCGGCTTTGCCCTGTCATACCTTAAAATGGTGACGGCAGACCCCATTGAAGTGCAAGTGCTCACCTATGTGCAAAAACCCGTGCTCGACCGTGTTTTTGCCCATGCGGATAATTCCCCCGTGCAAGATCGTAAAACATTTACACTTAAAGACGGGCGCGAAGTCTTGGTCTTTCCCGCTTTGCAAGGCGGCAAGCTTGTGGGCGTGGCATTGGAAGATTCCAGCAAGGGTTTTGGCGGTGACATTGGCGTCATGGTGGGCTTTAACACAAGCAACGATACGCTCATTGGCATTGGCATAACGACCATGAAGGAGACGCCGGGCATTGGCACCGTCATAGCTGAGCCGCGCTTCACCGACAAGTTTGTGAACAAGCCCATGGACGTGGCACCCAAGAGCCAAGGTGGCGATATTGACGCCATTTCCGGCGCCACGGTGTCGTCCGATGGTGCTGCGCTTGCCGTGGGCAAAGCGGCCAAGGTCTATGCCGAACTCAAAGAAGAAATCCTCAAAATATGGCCCTAGGGGGAATATATGCAACAATTAGTCAAAGAATTTACCAAGGGTCTTTGGGCGGAGCTACCTCCATTTCGCCTTGTGCTGGGTCTGTGTCCCGTGCTTGCGGTCACAAAGTCTGCCGAAAATGGCCTTGGCATGGGCGCCGCCGTCATATTCGTCCTCACCCTGTCAAACCTCATTATTTCACTTGTACGCAGTATTATCCCCAAAAAAGTGCGCATAGCCTGTTTTATTGCCATTTCTGCCTCCCTTGTGGTGTCGGTGGAATTACTCATGCAGGCCTATGCCTATCCGCTTTACCAACAGCTTGGCATCTTTGTGCCACTCATCGTGGTGAACTGCCTCATACTAGGACGCGCAGAGGCCTTTGCCGCAAAAAACCCTGTCTCCCTCGCCATTGCCGACGGCCTTGGCATGGGTATAGGCTTTGCCTTGTCCCTCACCTTCTTGGGCGGCTTGCGCGAACTTTTGGGCGCCGGCACGCTCTTTGGCAAATACATTATGTGGGAAGGCTTCAAACCCTTTGTTGTCATGATTGAAGCGCCGGGCGCATTTATTTGCCTTGGCATTATTCTTTGCGCCATGAATGCCCTGACGCACTGGCAAGCCCGTCGCAAAGGTTTGGAGATTCCCGAGAACCCCACCCACGGCTGCGCGTCCTGCCGCGGTTGCCTGCAAGGCAAATAAGGAGTAACACATGGATATTTTTCAGCTCTTTATTTCAGCCATCTTTGTCAACAACATTGTGCTTGCCCAATACCTTGGCAACTGCCCCTACCTTGGCTGTTCCAAGGAACAAGGCGTGGCCATGGGCATGGGCGGCGCGGTGGTCTTTGTGACCATCATGGCTACCGTGTGTACGTGGGTCATTCAAAAATACGTGCTCATACCCTTTGATTTGACATACTTGCAAACCATTGTCTTTATTCTCGTCATTGCCTCCCTTGTCCAATTTGTGGAAATGTTCCTCAAGAAGATGGTGCCGCCGCTCTATACGGCGCTCGGCATCTTTTTACCGCTTATCACCACCAACTGCGCCGTCATGGGTGTGGCCATCTTGGTGCAAAGGGAAGAGTTTGACTTGTGGACGTCCATTTTGTACGCCATTGCCGCCAGCGCCGGCTTTATGTTGGCTCTTATACTCATGGCGGGCATTCGTGAAAAGCTGGACACATGCCGTGTGCCCAAGGCCATGATAGGCACACCCATAGCACTCATTATGGCCGGCCTTATGTCTCTGGCATTTATGGCATTTAAAGGTATGACAAACTAGGAGGCTACGCATGGTTATATCATCAGTTCTAATGCTCTTTGGCCTTGGGCTTGTGGCGGCTGCCGTCCTTGCCGTGGCCTCCCGCGTCTTCTATGTGGAAGAAGACCCCCGCGTCGAGGCTGTTATGGACGCGTTGCCCGGCGCCAATTGCGGCGGTTGCGGTTATGCAGGCTGTGAAGGTTATGCTATTGCCGTTGTGAACGAGTCCGGCGTCGGTGCATCTTTGTGCGTGGCGGGCAGTGCCGAAACAAGCATCACCGTGGGCGAACTTACCGGCAAGGCCGTGGGTGCCTCAGACCCACAAGTGTCCTTTCGACGTTGTGACAAATTTGCCGGCAAGGTGAAGGCGCGGTATCAATATCAGGGTATGCCCTCATGCGCGGCGGCAACACTGCTCATGGGCGGCTCCGATGTGTGCTCGTGGTCATGCCTTGGCTTTGGCGACTGCATTGAAGTGTGTCCTTTTAACGCCATGACCATCGAAAATGGCCTTGTACATATTAATCAAGCTCAATGTACGGGCTGTGGCATGTGTATAAAAGCCTGTCCGCGTTCGTCCTTGGAGCTTGTGCCCATGCGTGCTCGTGTGGCGGTGCATTGTGCCACCAAGGACAAGATGCGTGCCGTTATGGAAGTGTGTGAATCCGGTTGCATCAACTGTGGCAAGTGCATTAAGGCCTGTCCGGCCAAGGCCATAAGCACAGAGGATTCGCGCATTGTACTTGACCAACAAAAGTGCCTGAGCTTTGGGCCGGACTGCCAAGAAGCGTGCGTTACGGGTTGTCCACGTAAAATCATCCGCGCTCTTTGTCCTACCCTCGACAATGTCATACAAGTGGCGGCTGTGAAGGCAGAAGAGGAAGCCAAGGAAAAGAAAGCCAAAGCAGAAGCGGCAAAGGCGGCTAAAGCAGAAGCTGTGCCTCAAGCAAAAGCCACAGAAAACGCGGCTCCGCCGGCATAAAAAAGGAACAGTTATGTCTATATTCCAAAAAACATTTTCACGGCGCCATGTCCTGAAAGGTCTTGCCGTCACAGCGCTGTGTGTGCATGCGCCTCTAGGAGCATTTGCTGCCGAGCGTGTACACACACAAACGCGCGTGGCTCTCGGCACCTTCGTCACCCTGCATGCCGTCCATACAAGTGCCGATGCGGCAGAAAAAGCTTTTGCCCATGCCTTTGACACCATCACACAGCTTGAGGCTGAGCTCACACGCCATAACAGCGCATCGCCCCTATCGTACTTACACACACAGGGCGCCTTAAATGATGTGCCACAAAGCCTCGCATACGTGCTGCACAGGGCACAGCGCGCCCATAGCCTCACACAGGGTGCCTTTGATATAAGTGTGGCACCTCTCGTGGATATGTTCCGTACCCACCAAAACCCGCAAGGACATATGACGATTGATGCGGCGCAACTGGCTGAAGTTCGCGAGCTTGTGGATGCGTCCAAAGTTCACATAAGCGACGATGGTCGCCGCATTCGCCTTGAACATTCCGGCATGGCCTTAACGCTGGACGGCATCGCCAAAGGCCATATTGTGGACAGCGCTTCAGCTGTGTTGGCGCAGCATGGTATGACGCATCATCTTGTGAATATTGGCGGGGATATCCGCGCTCATGGCATGAAGAGCGTTGGGCAACCGTGGCGCGTGGCTGTTGAAAATCCCACAGGGACGCAAGCCATCACCTTGCCACTGCACGGCGCCATTGCCACATCGGGCAACTATGCCATGTTTTACGATGCCGCAAAAAAACATCATCACCTTATAGACCCCACGCGTAAGCAAAGCCCGCAGCATATCAGCTCTGTGTCTGTGCTTGCACCCACGGCACTTGAGGCCGATGCCCTGGCCACGGCTCTTTCTGTTTTGCCTGTAAATACGGGCTTACAGCTTGTGCGCAGTCTTGCGGGTCGTGAGTGTTGCATGATAACGGCGCAAGGGAATGTTATGCGTTCAGATGGCTGGCCTAGTACTTAGTAAAGGCAAAAGTGTCTTTTTAAAGGCATATGGGAGAAACTTTTTTTAGGCACTGTCGTCAAAGGCGCCCTTTCAATTATCTCTGCGTCAGACTTTACTTGCTTTT
>CAYJPE010000076.1:0-3591 GCA_964371965.1 uncultured Desulfovibrionaceae bacterium | reverse complement strand
GACTGCTGCTGGAAAATAGTGCGCTCACGATGCCCGTACGCCTCATGCTTCGGGTGGCCATTGGGTGCAAAAAAACAAGCAGACATCTTATGTTGTACGCATAAGATGTCTGCTTATTTCAACAGTCTGAAAATGTGAGTTTTTCAACTTGAATGTAAGGGCTGTTAAAGCGCTCCCCATCACTGACTGCTGAAAGGATGACGCCGTATCAGTTGGCAAAACGTACAAGAAAAAGGCCACAAAAAGCTTTACCCCTATACACTTCCACACGAAAAATACGTCCAGACTTATCCACCGAGAAACGTGACATAAAGTGTTTCTTGCTCAAAGACAGGCCACTCTCATTCTTCTTGCCCGTATCTGCGCCAATGGCATTGACGCGATAACCCGTTATGTCATGCACAGAAAAGTTTTTTTGCACCGAAATGATTTCCCCAAAGGCCACACGTGTATGCTCGCCGTCCACAGTAAGATCCATGGCGTCAATACTGGTATCAAGTTCTGTATGAAGGACATGCTTATCGGGGCTTATGCGTGTGAGTAAACGATTGCCATAGTGAACAAATAATTCTTTACCATTGGGTAAAACGGCCATAATGGGCTTTGAAGTGATGGATTTGTCGTTTTTGGGAAGGGGTAGGTAGTTTATACGGGCGCGTACATCGTCCAAGGGCAGGGTTATGCGTCCTTCAGCAAAGGACACACTCAGGTCGCTATAAAGGGCTTTGCGTACACCCTCCAATGTGAGCGGAAAATCACGTTCAAGGCCAATGCCCATTTCCTTGGCAAAGGCTTCTATCATGTGCAGATGGTAGAAGACACGCTTTTCCACCGGAAATTCCTTACTTGCTTCGAGGCCAAAAGCCGGTTTTCCATGGCGAACGGCAAACCACGAAAGGCTTTTTTCCATCTCTTTATCGCCCTCGGCCGTGTGTGTATTATGGGTGTGGAAGATGTGTTCTTTCTCCAAAATATGGGCATTGACGGAGGTCACCACACTGTCTGCCGTTTGTTGAAGTAAGGGGGCATTGCCCATATGTTGCGAAGCGGTAAAAGGTTCCGGCATGAGAGACTGGTCGATAATTATAGATTGCCCCCACCGCTTTGGCCCGTGGAGTGCGTCGATGTATTGCGGGCGATAAAAGCCGCTGCCGTCATGAAGATTGAGGACAAGACACACGTCTTGGTGGCGAATAATGTCTTGGATACGGTTCACAATGGCATATTGTGGGTCATTTTCATCAAGAACGGCAAACTTTCTGTTCATATCCCCATGCACGCCGCGGGAGCGTTTGATAATACTGGGAAAATTGAGATTGGGTACGACCCACAAGGATCCATTTGTCACTTTATAGCGTGTGGCCACAAGGGTAGCGGCAGAAAAGCCCCCGGGTTCGTCCCCTTGAATGCCGCCCACAATAAGCATGAGGGGCGCACCTGAACCCATGCGAAAATGGCTGAAGTCCAGAGCGTTGTCATTGGCGTGTACGATGGTAGTAGCGAAGCACACAAGACAGACCATACACAGAAAGCAAAGGCGACAGAAATGTTGAATCACAGCAAAAGCCTCACGACACAGTAGGGGCGCACTGACGCCGGTAAAGAAAATAGAAAACGATAAAAGCGCCCACAAGCTT
This sequence comes from uncultured Desulfovibrionaceae bacterium, assembly GCA_964371965.1. Classification (GTDB taxonomy): domain Bacteria; phylum Desulfobacterota; class Desulfovibrionia; order Desulfovibrionales; family Desulfovibrionaceae; genus CAYJAD01. The sequence continues at coordinate 1,954 of CAYJPE010000076.1, read as the reverse complement.
GCTCACGGTCATGGTAACAAAGGCTACAGGTGTGGCAATACCCACGAGCGACAGAAAGACAAGGCTGTCTATGGGAGCGCTCATAAGGCTTGAAACAAGAATGCGCTGCGCAAAGGGCTTTCCGGTGAATGTAAACACAGCCCAGTCTGTCAATTCGCTCAAGGCAAAAGCAGCAGCGGAGGCGACAGCCAGTGCGGGGGAGGCGAAATACCAACTGAGGGCGCAACCTGCAATCATGCCCCAGAGAATATGATGACCCACTCGGCGCTGGGCATAGTCGCGCACAACAAAGACAAAGCCCACAGCCAAAGAAAGCGGCGGCCATTGCTCACCACCGGGCAGAGTGACAAGAGGCACATGGGCAAAACTCACGTTAATGCACAAAATAAGTGCGATATAACTGGCAAGATGTAACATGCCCGCACTTTAACGCCCTTTTGCATGCGCGTCAACGGATAAAGCAGCGACCTCCTGGCATCGTGGGAGGAGAAGGCTTTATACATATACAACATATAAATTATTTCAATATTTTACCTATTCTCCTCATGTATAAAATCGCGGTCTCCACGAGAAAATATCCCCTATGACAAGAACAGTTCTGCGCCGGAGCATTTGGGATTTTTACTTGCGTATTTAAGGAAATACGTGTAGATTGCGCAGGAAAGAGAAAGAAAACTCTCTTTCTTCAAATATCGTAGGAATACGTTTTCATTCCGAAATATATATGAAATAAATACAATATTGTATGTCTTTTTGCAGGAGAAAGCATGAACAAGGGTATTGCGCTTACTATTGTGGCGGTCATTTTACTGGGCATGGGATTGGTACTTTTTAATGAGTATGCAACAAAACCGCCCATGCCCATTGTGGCTGGCGCGAGACATAATCCTGTGCCACAGGCGGAACACGAGACTGTGATTCCACCTGCCAGCACCGCACATGAAACGGAAAATGTGACGCCCGACCCGGCACTGGCATCATCTTCACTTGAATCCCCTTCTACGACGTCCGCTTCTCTGGGAGCTTTGACTCTTGATGCAAGCACAACGCCGCCCCATACCCCCGAAGTGCCCTCTCCCATAAACCCTGCCATTTCTCCTTCTACGCCTTCAAAGAGCGCGGACAGTGCACAAAATAACCCACCCCTCGCACAAGAACCGCTACCTGAACCTCTGCCTACCCCGCTGACAGCGCCACCACATGACACGGAAGATACCACTCAAGAGCTTCAAAAAGAAGCCCCTGTCGCCATGCCCATTGCGCCTCCTGCAGAAACTGCCACAGAAACTGCCACAGAAAAGCCTCAACAACCTGACGTTCAAGCAGCAACCGTGCTCCAAGAACACGAACAAGCCGCACCACTTGTGGCTAAAAACACAGAAGCAGAAAAAACCACCGCCCCCTCAGAAGCGCCGGAGCTTATAACACCTACACCACAACCAGCTGCAACAGACAAAGTCATTAAGAAAGTGTCCGTCCTCACCATCGGCAGTGGCGTTACCGTGCGTTTTGAATGTACGCAACTGCCTCGCTTCTCCCATCTGCGTCTCTCATCGCCTGAGCGAATTGTTCTTGACCTGAATGGTCAGTGGGACATCACGGCTCCTGGCATTCCGGAAAATGCCTTTGTCACCAACGTTCGTATAGGTGAGCAAAGACGCGGTACACGCATTGTTATTGACTTAAGTCAAACCCCCAAGGATGTACGCTATTTGAAATATAGAGAAACAGATTTAGACGTGCGTATTCGTTAGAATTGTATTGCGTCTCACTGATTGTTCAAAAACAAAAAAACAGACATTGTTATGTATGAGTCATGCATGCAGTGTCTGTTTTTATTACGAGTGGAAAAACTGATTAAAAGGAAAGTGAGTTTTTGGAAGCGCGCGGTATACATAGGGAAACACTGATTAATTATTTTTCTTGAGGGGGGAAGGGGAACTTTTGCCAAAAC
>CAYJPE010000075.1:0-11902 GCA_964371965.1 uncultured Desulfovibrionaceae bacterium | reverse complement strand
GATATCGACTCCGGCGTCAACAAGTTTTTTTATTTTTTTGAAAATAATTTTTTATTTCTTGATTTTTCTCTGGTCAAAAGTTGTATTCTTCTCTATCATCTTCATCTTCAAAGATATTTTAATGGAGAGCACATGGCTAAATCACTTTGTATCATACACGCCAATTGTCAGGGGGACAGTTTGAGGCAGCTCCTGTTGAGTTCACCAAGTTTTGCGCAACTTTTTAGGGTTGAAAAATACACCAATTATTTGGAGCATGATATTCCGGCGATCTCAATGGATCAGTGTGCATTATTTTTGTATCAACATATAGGAGACCATTGGGGCGAAAATGCCTCCCGTGTTTTGTTGCAACGTGTTTCGCAGCATGCTCAGACAATTGCTATCCCCAATATGTTTTTCAATGGGTATTGGCCGCTTTATACGCGTAATACCTTTATGGCTTTTGGTGACATGTTTTTAGAGGATTTGGCTAAAAAAAATCTTAAACCTGCGGAAATTAAACATCTTTACCTAAAAGGAAATATGATCTCTTTGTATGATTTCGATGCGCTTTATAAAAGTTGTCGTGATAGAGAAGTTGAGAAAGAAAAATTTCAAGACATAAAATGCTTGCATACTATTGATGAATTCTGGAAAAAAGAACAATTATTTTATACACTTAACCATCCAATGCCTCGTCTTTCACTCTACGTGGCCGACAGTGTCTTGCAGATTTTAGGACTTGCTCCGCTTTCAGCTCAAGTGCGTACAGCGTTTGCGGCTCAATGTGAAGAGTTTGAACAACCTATACATCCAAGGGTAGGGGAGTATTTCCACTTGCCCTTTGCTACGCCGCAACGCCTATACGAAGTATTTGGACAGAAAATGACTTTTGAGCAGTACGTTACAGCATATATAAGTTGCCGTTTACAAGAGGGTGAACATCGTGTAAATGATTTTGTTGTCTACCTTCACCTTTTAAAACAAAAATTGCAAAAAAATGAAACCTAGAGAAAAAATACTTGTTGTTCGCGCATCCGGCGGCCTTGCCAATCGCTTGCTGGCTCTTTTAAATGGAATCGCTTATGCTTTGCTCACGCAGAGGATTTTGTGTGTTGACTGGCGTGACGGCCTTTACTCAGATGACTTTTCAAATGTTTTTCCATTATGGTTTCATATTGACACATTACAAACCTGTACGTGTGAACAACTTTTTGAATTTTACCGCCAGGGTGCCAGTGTAGTGCCGACATTTTGGCAGCAGTGGTTGCCTGACGCTGTGGCAGTAGAGTATCTTTTTAAAGGTAATGAACATATGTCCGCATATAATCGGGCTTTAAGTTCTGTAGATATGAATGAGCTTCATATTTCTGAGGATATAGCTGTGTTTTGGCACTGGAGTGCTGCTCCACTAGCGCAGCTAAGCCCTTTGCTTCAACAGAACATTCCTGCTCTTGCGCATGTGACAGATACGAATATGGCTCCTGCTCTTCTTAACACCTATGTGCGTCCTGCTGCTCATCTGTTGCAAGAAAAGGATGCCTTTTTGAAATGCCACTTTTCAAATGCGCCCATTGGAATACATATTCGTCATTCTGACCTTCAAAGCCCTCTGCATCGTATGCTGGAAAAACTCCAAGAAATTGCCAAAAAAGATGATGAAATATTTTTATGTACCGACAATGAATACGTTGAAACCATGGTTCGCCGACTTTTTCCCCATGTGGTTACCCAAAAAAAAACCTACCAAGGGACAGGAGTGCCTCTGCATAGTTATGTTCCAGGTATAAGTAATGTGCAAAAAGGCCATGAGGCCATACTCGACATGTTGCTTCTTGCTCAGTGTAAAGCGATCATCCACTATGCGCCATCATCGTTTGCCACGATTCCTATTTTTTGGTCAGGTCTTGCCAAGGAGTGCATTCATAGTGTGGGCGATGTAAAATAAATTGAGGCAATTTTTTATGTTTGAATTGTGCCATGCTGAAGGTCGTGTACGTTTGCGCTTTCGAGCGCTTTTTGTTGGTCAAGATCTGTGTGTGATAGTTGATGGTGGGGACAAGCCACATATTGGTGCAGTCAGTATGGCTGCATGTCATGTAGCTGCAGAAACTTTGTGTCTTGCGGGGCATAAAGATGATGTGTTGAGCAAGGACATTTCTGAGAGGTTGCAAAAATCCTTTAAGCACACGGTTACGTGTGTTTGTGGCATTCATATAGCTGATATTACAAAAGAAGAATTAAGAACAGTATTTGAAGTGGTTGACATGCTTCTTATCAGGCTCATAAAACTTATTTCGAATATAGAGGAAAAACTATGATAAATCGTACATATCTTGAACAGCTCGAAGAATATATCAGCTCTGGTGATTTAGAAGATCACTTTGCGCATTCGACGGAAGCGCGTCGATATGAAATACTCGAATTTTTAGAAAAATTTATGCATGTTGCAGACTTGGCTGATGAGGCGGCAACAAGGATTGTTTTCAAAGGTCGGCGCGAAAGTTTTTTTGAGGAAAGAAAAAGCTTGTAAAAGCTGCGTATTTTTTTTATAATAAGGCTATATATTTTATTGAATTGTTATGGGGCAAGGCTAAAGTTGTTACTAAGGTTTTGAGATTATTCATATTTAATTTGTCTATAAAATGTTTAAATGTTCCGTAGCAATATGTAAATTTTTTTTAGAACTAAGCCATTATTTTGCTGTACTTTCGGCGAGAACTATGGCATGACATTTCTTGCGGATTATTCTAATAACTTTTTGAGGAAGGAGTTTAAAATGAAACGAGTTCAATTAGTACTCTTGGCTTTGGTTGCGGTGACGCTCATGGCCGCACCTGCACATGCTTTGCAGGCAGTTGGCGTACACCAAAAGATTGCGGACGGCATCCTTATGCTCGTTGACCAGTCTGGTTCCATGTACATGAAGCATAAAGCGACTGGCGTGGAAAAAATTGAAATGGCAAAACAAGCGCTGGTACGTATCAACGCTAAAACCCCGCTTTTGGATTATAATGGTGCAATATGTGCTGTTTCTCCTAACATGATGGTGGCACAACCTGCTTCGCGCGAGCGTGCTGCATGGACGGCGGAAATTAATGCCATTCGTAACAACGGCACCATTTATGGTCGCTTGACCCCTCTTGGCGATAGTCTTGCAGGTCTTTCGAGCGTGCTCGGGCAACTGCCTCGCAGCACTGCGGCTGTGTTAGTTTCTGACGGCCACGAAAACCTCCCCCTTGATGCTGTTCAGGCACTTCAATCTCTGTATGCTGCGAACCCGGGCTTAGTTATGCACTTTGTTTCCGTTGCTGACACAGCTAAGGGCAAAGCCGTATTGAAGCAACTTGCTTCTTTGAAAAGCGGTTCGTTGCTTGTTGACGCGCGTGACATCATTAATACAGATGAAGCTGCCAAAGATTTTGCTGCACAAGCTTTCTACAATCCAACCATCCCTGATAGAGAAGTTCAAAGCTTACGTGCCGTATACTTTGATACTGCAAAGTACAACATCACCAAGGCTGCTGCCATTCGTCTTGACCGTTTGGCAAACGTGCTGAAAACCCGTCCAGAGCTCAAGATCTTCTTGGAAGGTTTTGCTGACATTCGTGGCGGCGTAGAGTACAATGTGAACTTGTCTGAAAACCGCGCAAATGCCGTTAAGCAATATCTTGTCCAAAAAGGTTGCAACAACGAAATTATCATATCTAAGGGTCGTGGAAGAACCCGTGCGTATCCAAGCTTGCAGTTGAATCGCCGCGTTGATATCATGGTTATCTGGGAATAAACGCATTAAGAGAGCTTCCCTTTTGTGAAACTCACCCATATAGCGAGGAATGCTTTTGCTTTCCTCGCTTTTTTTAAAAAATATTTATTGATTCATTGACTAGACCTGTCGTCAAATAGCAATTTTTTGTTATATCAATCCCATTAAAACACAGTCGCGTTTGCTTTGAGGGAATATACGCTTATGGTATTTGACCAAAAACACAAGGCAAGCCTGACGCAGAGCCCGCTTCGATAAGGGCGAAAGAGCCCATTTGGCGACCACGTCTAAAAAATAATGCTTGTTCTTTTGTATTATCTGCTATATCACCATACTTATTCTATTAGTTTAACGCTTCTTCGTACTCTCTGAAACAATTTTTCTGCTTATCCCGTTGAAGCGCATAAGACATGGATGCTTTTCCTACACACTAGCTTGCGTACATATTCTGGATGACAAATATGAAAGATACTTACAAAAACTTTCCATCTATCTCGAAAGACCTTGCAGCGACCTTATTTACCTCAATGCCTGTGCCTATGGGATGTTGGGACAGAAATGGAAAGGCGGTTTACTGTTCTCAGGCACTTCTTGATTTTTTTTCTGTCAATACCCTTTCAGAATACATTGAAAATTGTGGAGCATTTTCGCCGTTCTCACAACCAAATGGCCAAAACTCTCTTGTACTTGCCCGTCAGCATTTTGCGACCGCCCTAGAAAAGGGTCAATGTCACTTTACGTGGCAGCATCAAGTTGGAGGTGAGGCAGCTGTTACAGTTGATTATACACTTGTGCGCGTGTGTCATGAAGGAGAGTATTTTGTTGTAAGCTATCTTTATGAATTTAGAAGTTTACATTCTGCCGTTCAAAGACAACGTGAATCTGAAATGCGTTCCGTTGCGCTGTTTGATGCTTCAAATTCCAGTATTTGTCTTTGGGATATTGATTTAAATATTATTGATTGCAACCCGGCAGCGTTGCGTCTCTTTGGTTTTGAAACAAAAGAAGAACTTAAATTACATATCAAGGATTTGTATCCACTTTATCAGCCAAATGGTATGACTTCTGAGGAAAAAGCCCAACAATTGCTTAAGCAAGCCTTAGAAGAAGGGCAAGCACAAGACGAATGGATGTACTGTGCTCATGATGGTGAACTTCTTCCCACAGAGGTGACCATCGTACGCATAGATGTGCAAGGTGTTTCCATGGTTGCAGAATACACTAAGGATTTACGTGAACTTCGCAAAAGTCAACTGCAGTCCCAAGATGCAGAAAATAGGCTTCAAGCCATGTTTGACTCCATGCCTATTGCTGTGAGTTTATGGAATAAAAATTATCAAATTGTGGACTGTAACCATGCAGCATTGCATCTTGTGGGCTATCGTTCACGTCAAGAACTTATTGACAACGTAGCCCACTGTGTTCCTGAATTTCAACCCAGTGGTGAGCATAGTTTTACCCTTATTGCATCACTGATCGACGAAACTTTGAAAAATGGTGATGTTGTCAGAGATTGGAATTTTCAAACACAGTCTGGGGAACCTTTACCGTCAAAGTTACATCTTGTCCGCCTTAAAATTCATGATGAATTTATGGTGGCAGCCTATGTCAGTGACCTACGTGAACTCATAAAAAGTGAAGCGGATAAGCGAGAAGCCGAAGAACGGGTGCAGCTTATGTTGGACACAACACCTTTATGCGCCAACTTTTGGAGTAATGATTTCAAAAATATTGATTGCAATCTGGAAGCCGCCAAGCTTTTTGGCCTTAAGAGTAAGGAGGAATATCTAGAGCGTTTTTTTGAACTTTCACCAGAGTATCAACCTGATGGGCGTCTTTCTGCCGAATCTGCCCTTGAAAAAATTACCACGGCTTTTAGTGATGGTTCTTGTCGTTTTGAGTGGCTTCATAATAAGCTAGATGGTGAATTGATTCCTGCAGAAATAAGTTTGATTCGGGTAGAGCATCGTGGCGAATTTATTGTTGTTGGATATACTCGTGATTTGCGCGAACTTAAAGCTATGCAACGGCAAACAAAAGCTGCCGAAGATCGCGCTCAAGCCATGTTGGATTCTTTTCCCATAGGTGCAAATTTTTGGAATGACGATTTTGAGCTTATTGACTGCAATATGGAAATGGTGAATCTTTTTGGCTTTGATCACAAAGAAGCGTATTTGGAAAACTTTTACAAACTCTACCCAGAATATCAACCAGATGGAAAGCGCTCTAGCGAAGCTGCATGGGAAAACTTTTCTTTGGCTCTTGAGCAAGGATACTTTAGAAGCGAATGGATGTGTCGACAACCCAATAGCGATGAAGATATTCCGGTTGAACTTACCCTGGTGCGGATACTTTATCAAGAAAAATTTGCTATTATCAGTTATATGAGAGATTTACGTGAACTTAAAGCTATGTTGCGAGAGATTCATAAAAATGAAGAAGATTTGAAAAAAGCACGTGATATTGCAGAGCAAAGTACCAAAACAAAGAGCGAGTTTTTAGCGAATATGAGCCACGAGATCAGAACACCTATGAATGGGATCTTAGGTTTGTTGCATTTGTTGGAAAAAACGCATCTTGAAGATATACAGAAAAGTTACGTAGAAAAAACTTTGTATTCGGCCAATAATTTGTTGCGTATCATTAACGATATTTTAGATTTTTCCAAAATTGAAGCAGGAAAAATGGAAATGGAGTCTACTCCTTTTCATCTACAAGATGTATGCAATGATATTTATACTCTTTTTGAACCTAAAACAACAGAAAAAGGCTTGATTCTTACCATTGATACATATAGGGCAACAACGCCTCTCTTGGGAGATCCTTTACGATTGAAACAAGTCTTTTTTAATTTGGTGAGCAATGCCATTAAATTTACAGAAAAAGGAAGCATTACGGTAAGCGTTGATTCTATCACGCACAGTAAGCAAGGCGTTAGGTGTGATTTTTCAGTACAAGACACTGGGATTGGACTTACTCAAGAACAAGTAGATCGTCTCTTTTCCGCTTTTAGTCAAGCAGATACGTCTGTTACGCGCAAATATGGAGGCACGGGTCTTGGGTTGGCTATTTCAAAAAGAATCGTTGAAATGATGGGCGGTGAAATAGGTGTCGAGAGTCGTGTTGGTCAAGGGTCAAGATTTTACTTTTACGCTTTTTTTGCGCTTCCTGATACAAATACTGTTGTTGAGCCATCTAAGAGCATGATGGTTGAGTATCAAGAGGATAAAACGCCTAAGCATGAGCGTTTGCTCCTTGTAGAGGATAATGAAATCAATCAGCTTATAGCTGAAGAACTTTTGCAAGATGTTGGATATATTGTAGATGTAGCTAATAACGGTGCAGAAGCGTTGGAAAAACTCAAAAATAATACTTATGCTGCCGTTCTTATGGATATTCAAATGCCAGTGATGGATGGACTGACTGCTTCAAAAAAAATTCGTGAAAATGCACAACATAAAGCTTTGCCAATCATCGCCATGTCAGCGCATGCGATGGAGGGAGATAAGGAAATCAGTTTGGCACATGGTATGAATGATCATATTACGAAGCCTATCTCTCCACAGACGCTGTACAATGCTCTTAACCTCTGGATAAAGAAGGGTGATGCGAAGTAATGTTTGTTCAAAACAGTCATGTGCTACTTCTTTGTGTGTAACAGTGAGAGTCAATATTTTTGCAATAAGCGATTCCTATCAGGCTGTTGAAAAAGTTTGAACTCGTAGGCTCTTCAAAAAAGGTGAGATATACGGAAACGAAAAAAGTCTAGGCGCGCGGTGTATGAGATATACATAAGCGGTTTGATTTTTTATCGCTGACGCCGCAGATTGCACTTTTTCAACGGGCTGTTATGGAAACGAATGCTGCAACACTTTCCTAGTAGCGTGTTTTGTCTAAATGCTTATTTTTAAAAGCACGTGGGAGGCGTGTGCCCTTTAGGGTAAAACTTTTTTAGGAAAAAAAGCTTTCCCCCCACACCATCGCTGCTCTCGATATCCGTAAGGCTCGTTCCTCGCCTAATGGCTACGCCTACGGCGCCATTCGGTCGATTCCTTAAAAACAATAGATCCGCATGCATACCGACTTTTTTGCTTGGGCAAGAAGGAAATGGTGTGTGCCGCACGGCAACATGTTAGAATGCAATCAAAACTTTTAGAGTAAACAAGGTCTCGAAATGCGTATGATTTAAACGAAATATCCTTAAGAACGAAGTCGTAAGGCTTCTTTGATAATTTCAATATCTTCTTTCCTAGCGCTAACCCCAAGAGCTGCATAGCCACCATGGCAAAGAAAATGACTGCCGTCATATTCCAAAAAACCTGCACTCAAGATTTTTCCATAGGGCAGTTGTTCCCGCATATCGGCATGATCAACGCGTCGTGGAAAAATAAAAGGCACAGGCTGACCAGAAAAATCTTCCATAATCAAATACTTCATAGTGCCTCCACTGTGGTTGTTTTTATTTTATTGTGAGCGTTATTTTCTACGATTTTCCAAATAGCGACGCACTGCTCTGTTGTGCTCAGTGAGTGTTTTTGAAAACGCGTGTTCACCGCCATCTGTGATGGCAACAAAATATAAAAAATCATGCTTTTCTGGATTCAGCGCTGCCCGCACAGCTGCGACTCCCGGGGAACAAATGGGCCCTGGGGGTAGACCACCGTGCTGATAGGTATTATACAAATTATTGGGATCATTCAAATGTATACGTCGCAAGTTACCGTCAAAAGCAGGTCCTAAGCCATAGATTGTCGTAGGATCCGCTTGCAAAGGCATTTTTATCCGTAAGCGGTTGGTATATACTCCTGCTACACGCTCGCGCTCAGTTGCAACGCCTGTTTCACGCTCCACAATGGAAGCTAATATGACAATGTGGCGCAGTGTTTGTTGATTTGGTTTCTTACCCTGCGGCCAGTATTTTTGCGTTTTTTGCCAAAAGGTATCAACAAGGCGACCAGCAATTGCGCAGGCTGTTGCCTTATTGGGGACGTCTTCTTTTTTGAGCAAATATGTCTCTGGCATCAAAAAACCTTCCGCCGTGGCAAAGGGGATGCCGTAATGGCGCAAAAAATCGTCATCCATTATGCAGTCACGGAAATCTTCAAAACGTACGAATCCGTGCTCTTCAAGGACTTTTCCGGTTTGCCACCATGTTAAGCCTTCTCGCAGGGTGACACGATGCAAAATAGGTTTACCTACCACCAAGTGCTGTAAAAGCGATTCTGGTAGCCAGCCAGTGTTGAGCGTAAATCGACCTGCTTGTAACTTGTTGTCCAGTTTTTTATAGCGAGCCAAAAGTGTGAATTTAAAATCGTCAGTAATTAACCCTTGCGCCAAAAGGCTTTGCGTAACTTGCGCAAATGTTGCTCCGGCAGGAACATCAAAAACAATGTCTTTGCCGGGACTTTGAGGAGCAGTTTCTAAAAAAATTTTGCTTTGCCACGCCACATAGCCTGCTGTCCCCGCTGCAAGAAGAATAACAACAGTAATAAATGATAAAAAAGCTTTCATACACGCCTCTTTTCCTGTTGTGAATCTCCAAGAAAGGACTGTAAGATATGTACAGCAGCTTGTTGGTCAAGAAGTGCTTTGGCTGCTTTGCCCTTTTTTTTGTAGACGCCACACATGTGTAAATCATCTGCTGCGGCTGCAGAACTTAAAAATTCTGGCATAAGATAGATAGGCAAGGGGGTACGTCTTTGCAGTCGTGCCACAAAATTTCGTACTTGTTTTGTCGTTAAGCTTTCACAACCGTCAGCGTACAAGGGCAAGCCTACCACAAGAGCTGCCGGATTTTCTGCTTGAATACATTGAAGCAATCTGTCAAAAAATACGTGGCGCGGTGTTTGTGGTGGATTGTGTACTGTGCAACGCGGAAACGCCATAAGGCCGCTTTCATCGGTTATAGCGATGCCTGTTCTCACAAGTCCAAAGTCTATAGCTAAAATTTTAGATTTTATAAGCACAGTTCCTCAAAGTTTTTCAATCGCTTGTTAAAAGAATATTCTTTGGCATAAGCCAGCAGGTAAAAAATCAGCACTTGCGATGTATAAAAGTCGGAAGCATCCGGATTTTTAATATGTACTGCAGAGTTACTTTATAAGCCCATTCTTTGCCGCACTATTTGCATGGTCTGCTCAGCAACGTGACGAGCCTTTTCATTGCCCGCATGAATGACGTCGATTACCAAGTCTTGATTGTTATCCAGAAACGTTCGTCTAGACTGCAAAGGTTCCAGCAGTATACAAAGATTTGTGAAAAACATTTTTTTACATTCCACACACCCAAGGCTCGCCCCTGTACAGCCTTCGCGAATTTCCGCTTGTTGAGCAGGCGTGGCAAGAAGTGTGTGGTAGGGGAAAAGATTACATACATCAGGATTGCCTGCGTCACTCTTGCGTAGTCGTGCCGGATCGGTAAACATTTTATGCATGATTTTTTCACGCACCGCTTCAAGATCTTCACGCAGAAAAATGCTATTATTGTAGCTTTTAGACATTTTTCGACCATCAAGGCCAGGGCATTTTGCCGCCGGTGTCAAGCGAGCTTCTATTTCAGGAAAGGTATCACCGTACAAATAATTAAAGCGTCGTCCAATTTCTCGGGTCATTTCAAGATGAGGAAGCTGATCTTGACCCACAGGAACAAATTTAGGTAAATACAGTAATATATCTGCAGACATAAGCAAGGGGTAACATAAAAAACCAGCATTGCTGAGATCTTTGTGTGTCACTTCTTGTTGTTGTTCTTTGTACGTTGGGCAGCGTTCTAACCAAGAAACAGGGGTCATCATGGAAAAAAGCAAAGAAAGTTCTGCGTGTTCTTTCACAGCTGACTGGCGGAAAATGACACATTTTTGCGGGTCAAGACCGCTTGCAAGCCAATCTTTGACCATTTCTATAGAGTTAGCGTCAATGCCTGAAGGATCTGCAAAGTCAGTAGTCAAGGCGTGCCAATCGGCAACAAAAAAAAATGCTTCAGATTCATTTTGAAGGTCATTCCAGTTTTTTAACACGCCAAAGTAATGACCCAGGTGTAAGGGGCCTGTGGGGCGCATTCCAGAAAGTGTGCGAGCGCACGGTGTCTTTTCCATGATATCTCCCATCTATACCTTTGGAAGTACTAATGTCATAACGATTTTGCTTATTGCACGAAAGGCGAGCTTCGAGAATTGCGCAGTTAATTGAGCATCCTATAAATATGTCACGAAGTACGCATGGTGCTACTCTAGGGCAAAATGTGTTAAGTTAGTGTTTTTATTTAACGAATGCCAAATAAGGCTAGTAACATGTCATGTGTGCCATAGACCACTGGCCACAAAATATAACTCAGTGCTCCAGTGGCTAACAAGAGAATAAGAATAATAAATCCGTATTTGCCGGCGCTCATATAACGCCACGCAAGGTGCGGCGGTAAGAAATGTGCCACAACTTTACTGCCATCCAAGGGTGGGATGGGGAGTAAGTTGAGCCAGCACAGTCCACAATTGATGGCGATGCCTGCCTGAAACATCAGTACAAAAAATACATAGGTGGCATTATCGCCCCATACCTCTGGTGACATTATCGTAGTAAGTGAACGCAAGCAAAAAGCAAATAAGAAAGCGAGCGCCATATTTGTCATGGGGCCTGCCAGAGAAACAAGCATCATATCCTTGCTGGGATTGCGAAAATTGCGCGGATCCACAGGCACAGGTCGAGCCCAGCCAAAGACAAAGTTGCCACTCAAGCTTGTAAGTACAAAAACAAGAAGGCCTACTGGGTCAATGTGTGGTATAGGATTAAGAGTAAGTCGCCCCATGTGCATTGCCGTAGGGTCACCACGTCTGTTAGCCATCCATCCATGCGCCACTTCGTGGAGAATAATCCCCAAAAGTGCCGGAAAGGCAACAACAGCAAAACGTTTGAAATAAAGTGCTAAGTCTGCTTCTAACATGCGTGCTTCAATATCACAGAACGCTTGCAATGACAAGCGCTTTCAGTGCCTATTTGAAATTACTGATCACTTTGTTCTGCTAATAATCTGTTGAAAAGCACTCTATACATAGAAAATTTGAAAAAAATTTGACAGACAATGCGACTCAAATGAGTATAAAAAGTATTATATATTAGCTGCATGAAGATATATGTACTGTGTGTTTTTGAAAAGCATGTG
>CAYJPE010000074.1:0-11906 GCA_964371965.1 uncultured Desulfovibrionaceae bacterium | reverse complement strand
TGACATGCCATGTATTGTAGCATGTTTTCTTATAAATTACTAGTTTTTATTTTGATTTACTATATCAATGCCGCCAAAAATTTGTAAGGGGGAAACGCATCCTGTTTGCCAAGGTGCTGCCCCACATATCCTGACGCCGATTGGTGATGGAGGAAAGAAATTGCGTTATAAGATAGCCCGTGGCTCCGTGTAACTCTATGAAATCAAAGCCCGCTGCATGGCTCCTTTGCGCGGCTAAAGCAAATTCGTCCAAGACCTTTGCAAAGTCTTATTCGTGCATTTCATTAAACCAATTGGAAACATGCCTGTCAGCTTTGTTGCCAGCCACAAACGGTGCGCCACGGGAAAGGTATTGATAAAATCTTTCAAAAACGTTGTATTTCTAGTAGCTTCCGAAGCCTAACAGTCGAAGCGTATCTGAAAGCATACTATACTCAATGTCGTCCATCGTCATGGGAAGCAGGGCAATTTTTTCACGAACACGTTCTTCAATGTGTTCGGAAATAAAGAGCGCGCATACGCAAAATGTCCCTACAACAAGTACGAAGAGCAAAGCAATGTTCGTTTTTTTCATGGCGTCTCGCATCAGGGCTTTTGGGCGTGAATGATGTCGGCATCGGCAGGCAGGTTCAAATACATCCTTGTAATGTCCACAGCGCCAAGCTCTTCCAACAAGATGCCGATGTCTTTGAAAGAGTATGTCTGCCCGCCTTCAGTGGCCACAAGCATGTTGAGGCCGAAGAGTCCCGCAAATTCCGGACCGTCATGTGTGTCGTCAAGAAAAAATTCTTGAATATATAACATAGCCCCCGATGGCATATTTTCCCAAACACGTTTCAGTAATGCTTTGCATTGCTTGGGGCTGAAAGAGTGCAAAATATGTGATATCCAAACAACATCACAGCCTGTAGGTAGGGCATCGTGCATAAAATTCCCCCCTACAAAATGTATACGTTCTTGCATATTATGTTCGGCAATGACTTTTTGGGCAAAGACTTCCGACGTTGGCAGATCAAACAGAGTCACGCGCAGGCTAGCATTTTGTTCGCAAAAGTGCAGGGCATAGGTGCCTGTCGCGCCCCCAAGATCCAGTAAATGTTCTTTCCCCTGTAGGGATATTTTTTTCACTGTCTCGCCCGCATGGGTGCTGGCAAAATTGTGCATACCAAGCAAAAAATGTTCTCTTTCTTGCTCTGTATGTTCCGAGACAAGATTTTGATAGGGACGACCCGTTTTCACCGCCTCATGTAAGCGTTGCCATGCAGGCACGCAGTCTGCCTCATGAAGCAGGATATAGCCCATGTACTCCGGTGATTGGCGACACAAATACCGACGGGCACAGTCGGTCAATGCCACAGATGTTTCCGCATTTTTATGCACAAAGCCCATACCTGCCAAGGCAGTAAGTAAAAGTTCCGTGCCACGAACATCACACGCACACTGTTTTGCAAGCTCTGCACTGTTCAAAGGCTGCTCGTAGAGCTTGCTAAAAATATCGAGTCGTATGGCGGCATGTATGGTACACGCATTCCAGTACGCACCGGAGGTTTTGAGCAGCTTTTCGGGTGTCCATGTATTGGCGTTTTGTGTGGTCATAGTCTTCTCCTTTTTTCAACGGCTTGTCATGCGATTACGCAGTTTTTCCCATATATACGTGTTCAAAAATGTTGCGTCCATGTTTTACAACATGATTGTGAAGCGTTCATAGGGGCGGAAAAAGTCATAAGGTCTATCGATGCTGCCCGCTCCTGCTCCTGAAGATGCTGTGGATGCTATATAAAGCATATCTTCCATTCCGTTTAATTGGATTTCGAGGGGCGTAAGAACAGTTTTTGCAATGGTTTGTGCAGACGCGCCCGGATACGAGACCTTCACCGTCACCATTGGTGGAACAAGGTCAGGATATTGGTCGATGGGCAGTGCGACAATGGCAATAGTTCCCAACAGTGTGATGAGTAGGGAAATAACCATGGAAAAAATGGGGCTTTGCACAAAAAAATTGGATTTATTTCTCAAGTTATACGCCATATATGACCTCTCAAAAAAACTCTCTCACGCGCTGCTCTCAAAGCTTATGCGTGTACCGAGCAATAAATGACCTCAGTCGCCCCTTGCGGGTTTCATTCCAGTAAGTGCCCTGTAAATTCTAGGAAAATACTGATTCATTGAAGGCATATATCTTGCTGTACAATAATTCCTGAAAGGAACGTTTTCTATCTTAATGATTGAGGAACAAATAAAGCTTTTTTAGGAGATGGGGGCGCTTGAGGGGGGAAGAGGAATTTTTGGGTTTTGGCACTTGTCCCATTTTAGCGCCTTGTTTACTCTAAAAATTATGATTGCATTCTATACATGTTGCCATGCGCTACACAATACCTCCTTCTTTCCATCTTTTTGGCAAAAGTTTAACTGATTTTCAAGTAACAATATCAAGAGCAGCGATGTGTGGGGAAAGCTTTTTTAAAAAGTCCCCCACACATGCCTGTAGCATTCAATATAGCTTATTTAATATCCACAAGAATGGGATTGTCTGTCAATTCTTCCAGGAATTTGTCCGGTCTTTCCCTTTGATCCGGTACTTCAATGTCACCATTGACATATTCCCGATAGCCGGTACCTGCAGGTATGAGCCTGCCCACGATGACATTTTCTTTTAAGCCGCGTAAATAGTCCATTTTACCCTTGAGAGAGGCTTCTGTCAGGACTTTTGTGGTCTCTTGGAAAGATGCCGCCGAAATAAAGGACGATGTTGTGAGTGAGGCTTGTGTTATACCCAATACGAGGGGTTCAGCTGTTGCGGCTTTACGCCCTTCGGAAAGGGTTTTTTGGTTTTCCAGCTTAAACTCGTTCTTGTCAACTTGCTCGCCCACGAGGAAGCTCGTGCCGCCGGAATCAAGTACCGTCACCTTCTTAAGCATCTGCCGCACGATAACTTCAATGTGCTTATCGTCAATACTTACACCTTGAAAGCGGTAAACTTCTTGAATTTCATCCACTAGATAACGGGCAAGATACTTCTCGCCACGGGTGCGCAGGATGTCGTGCAATTCCGGATAGCCTTCAGTGAGGCTGTCGCCGGCCTCCACAAAGTCACCGTCGGCGGCGATAATGTGTTTGCCCTTGGGGACAAGGTATTCGCGGGCATCGCCCACATCTGGCGTGACCACAAGCTTGCGCTTGCCCTTGGCATCGCCCGCATGAGAAACGGTGCCGGATATTTCGGAAACGACCGACATATCCTTGGGCTTGCGTACTTCAAAGAGCTCTGCAACGCGGGGGAGACCACCCACGATGTCCTTTGTTTTTGACGTTTCGCGCGGTTTACGGGCAATAACATCACCGGCCTCAATAATTGCTCCGGCCTTAACCATGAGGATGGAACCCACAGGGAGGCTATACGTAGCCGGCACAAGGTGGGTTGCTGTTCCGTGCATTTTGACGGTACCGTCTTCATCACACACAGAGATACTGGGGCGCAAGTTCGTGGTACGGTATTCCGTAATGGTTTGCGTAGTTTGGTGTGTAAGATCATCCATTTTTTCTTGCACGGTCTTGCCTTCAATAATGTCAGCAAAGCGAATAAGACCGCCCACTTCTGCCACAAAGGGCTCTTGGAAGGGATCCCATTCGGCAAGCACGGTACCGCTGGTGATTTCCTGACCATCTTGCACATTAAGCTTGGCGCCATTGGGCAAGATGTATTTTTCACGCTCGCGCCCTTGGGCGTCCACCACGGTGAGCTGGCCGCTTTTACCGAGCACAAGGCAGTTATTGTTGCGGTCTGTAACTTGTCTGACCCGCGTGAGTGTGATACGTCCGGCGTTTTGTGATTCGAACTTGTTTTTTTCAATGGTACTTGAAGCGGTACCGCCGATGTGGAATGTGCGCATGGTAAGCTGTGTGCCCGGTTCACCAATGGACTGGGCGGCAATAATGCCCACCGTTTCGCCAATATTGACAATATGTCCGCGGGCAAGGTCACGTCCATAGCACAAAGAGCAGATACCGCGTTCTGACTGACACGTGAGTGCCGTGCGCACAGTGATGGAATTGACGCCCCTTTGTGCCAGAAGGAGTGCGGCCTCTTCGTCAATGAGGGCATTTTCCTCAAGCAAGATGTTGCTGCTGTCTTCCGGATCTTCTACGGGATAGAGGACAATACGTCCAAGGGCGCGGTCAGCCAACTGTGTTTTGATTTCACTGCCTTCTTTGACGTGTGTCAGTTCAATGCCATCCACGGTGCCACAATCGTGTTCTGCTACAATGACGTCTTGGACAACGTCAACGAGGCGGCGGGTGAGATATCCGGAGTTGGCTGTTTTGAGTGCCGTATCCGCAAGACCCTTACGAGCACCGTGGGTGGAGTTGAAGTATTGCGAAACGGAAAGTCCCTCACGGAAGCTGGACGTGATGGGCGTTTCGATGATTTCCCCGGACGGCTTGGCCATAAGTCCGCGCATACCGGCGAGCTGGCGCATTTGGTCTTGGTTCCCCCGTGCACCCGAATTGGACATCATGAATATGGGGTTGAAACTCTGATTTTGTTCTGTTTCACCTGTTTTGGGATTGGTGAGCGTGTCAAAGGATATTTCTCGTGTCATTTCTGTGGAAATATCTTGGGTAGCCTTTGTCCACACGTCAACAACTTTATTGTACTTTTCAGTGCGTGTAATGATACCGTCACGGTACTGGCGTTCGATATCGTCCACTTCATTTTGTGAAGCTTCAAGAATGCCTTTCTTGGCCTTGGGAATGGTGAGATCCTTCACGCCAATGGTTATGCCGGCTCGTGTGGCGTATTCATAGCCAAGATCCTTGAGCTTGTCGCACAGAATAACCGTGGCCTTGATGCCTGCGTCACGATAGGCGCTCCCCACAAGCTTGGCAATGTTTTTCTTGGTGAGTACAGTGTTCACAAGTTCAAATGGGAGGTTGTTGGGTAATATTTCGCGCACCAAGATACGCCCCGGTGTTGTGTCCACAAGTTCGTACAGATCCTTTTGGTCAAGTTCCTCCAAGTCCGCGTCTTCGTCAAAGCGTTTTTCAAAACGGACTTTTATGCGCGCGTGTAAGGAAACTTGACCGGCATCGTAGGCGGCCACCACTTCCCATGGGTCGCAAAAGGCCATACCTTCGCCCTGCTCAAAGGAGCGTTCCACTGTCATATAATAGAGACCCAACACGATATCCTGAGAAGGGACAATGACGGGTGTTCCGTTGGCGGGTGAGAGAATGTTATTTGTGCTCATCATAAGGACGCGGCACTCAATCTGCGCCTCGATTGACAGGGGAATGTGCACGGCCATTTGGTCACCGTCAAAGTCGGCATTGTAGGCCGAACAAACGAGGGGGTGCAAGCGAATGGCCTTGCCTTCCACAAGAATAGGCTCAAAGGCTTGAATGCCAAGCCTGTGTAATGTGGGGGCGCGGTTGAGTAAAATAGGGTATTCGCGTACCACTTCCGAGAGAATATCCCAGACGACCAAATCTTCCCGTTCCACCATTTTCTTGGCGCTCTTGATGGTGGAGGCATAGCCCTTTCGTTCAAGCTCTGAATAAATGAAGGGTTTAAAGAGTTCCAGCGCCATTTTTTTGGGTAAACCGCACTGGTGGAGCTTAAGGTAGGGGCCTACCACGATAACGGAACGACCGGAGTAGTCCACGCGCTTACCCAAAAGGTTTTGACGAAAACGACCTTGCTTGCCCTTAATCATATCAGACAGGGACTTGAGCGCACGTCCATTGGTGCCGGCAATGGCACGACCGCGCCGTCCGTTATCAAAGAGCGCATCGACAGCTTCTTGGAGCATACGTTTTTCGTTGCGGATGATGATTTCAGGAGCGCCAAGCTCAATAAGCCTTTTTAAGCGATTATTGCGATTGATAACGCGGCGATACAGGTCATTGAGGTCGGACGTGGCAAAGCGTCCTCCGTCCAAGGGCACAAGGGGGCGAAGCTCGGGCGGAATGACCGGAATAACTTCCATTATCATCCACTCGGGCTTGTTATTGGATTCAAGAAAAGCTTCTACAATTTTCAAGTGCTTTGTAAGCTTTTTCTTCTTTGTTTGGCTCTTGGTTGTTTGCGACTCGTCACGAAGTTCAGTGCGTAGGGTCTCCAGATTGATTTCTTCCAAGAGCGAGCGCACAGCCTCGGCACCCATGCCCACGGTAAAGACTTCATCATTACCGCCATAGTGTTGTATGACTTGCAAGTATTGGTCTTCTGAAATGACCTGCATTTTTTGCAAATTTGTCTGACCCGGGTCAAGGACAATATAGGAATCAAAATACAGAACTTTTTCGAGGTCTGCCATGGTCATATCGAGCAATGTGCCAATTTTGGACGGCAATGTCTTCAAAAACCAAATGTGCGCCACAGGGGCTGCCAACTCGATATGTCCCATGCGCTCACGACGTACCTTGGAAGCAATAACTTCCACGCCGCATTTTTCGCATACGATACCACGGTGCTTCATACGTTTGTACTTGCCGCAGTTACATTCATAATCTTTCACGGGGCCAAATATTTTGGCGCAAAAAAGTCCGTCTCGTTCAGGTTTGAAGGTACGATAGTTGATGGTTTCCGGCTTTTTCACTTCGCCATAGCTCCATTCGCGCACACTTTCCGGTGATGCAATGGAAATTTGAATGGCTTTGAGGTTGCGGATATTGGTCATATTGGCTGACGTGCCGCGTGCGGTGAAAAGGTCGTCAAGACTCATGGTATATCCTTCTCTAAGGGCACTGTGCCCTCGGTAAAATATATGTGGAAATGTGTTATTGCGAGGGAGACATGCCCCCTCGCCAGCAAAGTATTGTTCGTTGTAACGATTATTTATTCAGAAAAGCCGCCGGTACGTTTTGGGCGCTTTTTCCCTTCTTCTTGGTGCAATGTGACATTAAGCCCCAAGGACATGAGCTCCTTTACAAGCACGTTGAAGGACTCCGGCAAGCCTGCCTCAAGGAAGTTGTCACCCTTCACAATTTTTTCATACATCTTCACCCGTCCTGCCACGTCATCGGACTTGACGGTGAGAAATTCTTGCAGAAGGTAGGCAGCCCCATAGGCTTCAAGAGCCCAGACTTCCATTTCCCCAAGACGCTGACCACCAAATTGCGCCTTACCACCCAGAGGCTGTTGCGTCACAAGGGAGTAGGGGCCGGTGGAGCGGGCGTGAATTTTTTCGTCTACCAAGTGATGCAATTTCAAAAGATACATGACACCTGTTGTGACACGATTTTTGAAAGCTTCGCCCGTTCGCCCGTCGTAGAGCAGTGTCTTGCCGTCATTGTCAAGGCCGGCGCGTTCCAGCCACTTCCATATTTCTTCCTCAATGGCGCCGTCAAAGACAGGTGTTTTGGTAATAATGCCAGATTTTAATTTTTTGACTGAGGCCACAAAGCTGTCATCATCCATGCTGTCCACAAGAGCGTTGACATCGTCGGACTTGAAAACGTCCTTTACTTCATTGCGCAGTAAGTCAATGGCCTGTCCGCCATCAAGCAGTTCTGCAAGCTGACGCCCCAGTTCCTTAGCTGCCCAGCCAAGGTGCGTTTCCATAATTTGACCAATATTCATACGCGAAGGCACGCCCAAGGGATTGAGTACAATGTCCACCGGTCGACCGTCGGCGAAGAAGGGCATATCTTCTTCCGGCAAGATGCACGAAACAACACCCTTGTTACCATGGCGCCCGGCCATTTTGTCACCCACAGAGAGTTTCCGCTTAACGGCAATGTAGACTTTCACAGTTTTGATGACGCCGGGGGCAAGGTCATCGCCTTCCACCACTTTTTCGCGCTTCACATCGTAGATAGTTTTGATATATTCCACACGCGCATCGTATTGCTCCACAGCTTCGGCCACAATTTCATTTGTTTCCTTGCTTTTGAAGAGGCTAAGCAAGCGCTTGACGGGCAATTCCGCATAAATCTCTTCCGAAAGTACGTCGCCAGCTTCGGCCAAGAGTTCCCCTTTCTTCTTGCCTGTGATGGACGTCACAATTTGCTTACCCATGACATGTTCGCGAAGCTGATCCTTGGTTCTGTCCGTGAGAGCGCGAATATGATCATGCTCCTTGGTGTCGAGGATGCGGGTATCGTATTCTTCAATGGCCAACGTGCGCTCGTCTTTTTCACCGGAGCGTCTGTTGAACATTTTGACGTCAATGATGGTGCCTTCAATGCCCGGAGGTACTTTGATGGACGTATTTTTCACATCGCGTGCTTTTTCGCCAAAAATGGCGCGCAAGAGTTTTTCTTCGGGTGTGAGCTGTGTTTCGCCCTTGGGTGTAATCTTACCCACCAAGATATCGTCGGGCTTCACGGAAGCGCCTATACGAATAATGCCGCTCTCGTCCAAGTTGCGCAGCATATCATCGCCAACATTGGGAATATCTCGAGTAATTTCTTCGGGGCCAAGCTTTGTATCTCGCGCCACAGCCTCAAACTCTTCAATATGTACAGACGTAAAGACATCATCACGAACCATGCGCTCTGAGATGAGGATGGAGTCTTCGTAGTTATATCCGCACCATGGCATAAACGCCACTACGAGGTTTTTTCCAAGAGCCAGCTCGCCGTCGGAAATGCCCGTACCGTCTGCCAGGATAGTGCCTTTTTGGAATATTTGACCGGGCATGCAGCTGGGTTTTTGGCCAAAGCAGGAGTTTTGGTTGGACTTGTGGAACTTCAAAAGGTCATAGGCCTTCACGCCGCCGGATTCAGGGTACACGTTCCCTTCGTAGGCCACAATGATGCGGTTGGCATCGGCATATTTGACAATGCCGTCTGCCACTGCCACAATGCAAGCTCCCGAGTCTCTGGCGACGTCAATTTCCATGCCCGTGCCCACAAGGGGTTTTTCTGAGCGCAACAGCGGCACCGCTTGGCGTTGCATGTTGGAACCCATAAGAGCGCGGTTGGCGTCATCGTGCTCAAGGAAGGGAATAAGCGCGGCAGAAATGGAGACCATTTGGCCTGGGGAAATATCCATGAGCGTCACGTCGTCGCGTTCACGTACTTCCACATCGCCGTGCACGCGGGCGGTCACCTGCTCGTCAAGAAGATTGCCCTGGGCATCCATGCGCACATTGGCCTGCACAATAACCTCATCGGCCTCGCGTGAAGCATCAAAGTGAACGACTTCATCTGTGGCAACACCGTTGCGCACCACACGATAAGGTGTTTCAATGAAGCCGAAATCATTGACCTTGGCATAGGTGGTGAGAGAGACGATGAGGCCGATGTTTGGCCCTTCCGGTGTTTCGATGGGGCAAATACGACCGTAGTGCGATGTGTGCACATCGCGCACTTCAAAGCCTGCCCTTTCGCGGGTCAGACCGCCGGGGCCAAGGGCAGAAAGGCGGCGCTTGTGGGTTACTTCCGAGAGGGAATTTGTTTGATCCATGAACTGCGAAAGTTGCGATGTACCAAAAAATTCCTTGAGTACCGCAGCCACGGGCTTGGGATTGATGAGGTCGTGGGGCATGAGGGTGGAGACTTCTTGCAAGCTCATGCGCTCCTTAATGGCTCTTTCCATGCGCACAAGGCCAATGCGATACTGGTTTTCCACAAGTTCGCCCACAAGACGCACCCGTCGGTTGCCAAGATGGTCAATATCATCGGCAGGTCCGTGGCTGTCTTTAAGGGAGACGAGTACCTTTATGGCTGTCAAAATGTCATTATCCGACAGGGTGCGCAAGTCAACGGTGGCATCTATGCCAAGGCGCTGATTGAGCTTATAGCGCCCCACAGGAGAAAGGTCATAATAGTCGGTAGAGCGGAAGATATTGTTAAAGAATGTGGTTGCGATTTCCGCCGTGGGCGGTGACGAGGGACGCAAACGACGATAAATTTCTTCCTGTGCTTTTTCTTGGTCGGGAATCCGGTCAAGCACGAGCGTATCGCGGATAGATGACGAAGTATCTGAGCCGCGTGTGTGCAAAACTGCAATGCGGGGCATGTCCGCTTCTATTATGCGCTCCACAAGACCCGGCGTGATTTCGTCGGCAGCTTCCGCAAGCATTTCACCTGTTTCTTCAGAAAAAATATCTTCGGCAAGAAAAAGTCCTTCAAGTGTCTGCGGCGATACTTCAATGGTTTCCACATTGGCTTCACACAGTTGACGCCATGCCCGCTTGGTGATGGGTTTACCCTCTTTGACCAGTACGGTGCCGTCCGGCAAGGCGATGTCTGTAAAGGCCACATCTTTACGGAAGAGCTCTTTTTCCACTTCCCAAAAGACACGTCCTTCTTTATCGAGGCGATAGTGTTCGCGCTTGTAAAAATAGTTCAAGATGTCGGCATTGCTCATGCCCATGGCCTTGAAAAGGATGGTGGCGGGCATTTTGCGCCGACGGTCAATGCGCACGTACAGAATATCTTTGTGGTCAAAGTCAAAATCCACCCATGAACCGCGCATGGGGATAATGCGGCATGAGTAGAGTACCTTGCGACTGTTATGGGTTTTTCCACCGTCATGTTCAAAAATGATACCGGGCGAGCGTTGCAACTGGTTTACGATAACACGCTCGGTACCATTGATGATGAAGGTGCCCTTTTCTGTCATTAAAGGCAAGGTTCCAAAATAGATGTCTTGTTCTTTTATGTCGCGGACAGTACGATTGCCAAGTGTTTCGTCCACATCATAGACAACTAGGCGAACCTTTATGCGTACTGGCGCTTCATATGTGAGGCCTTTGGAAATACATTCTGCTTGATCGTATTTTGGCTCTTGGATGTCGTAATCGACAAAATTGAGGCTCGCAGTGCGGTTAAAATCTTCAATGGGAAAAACCGTCCGGAACACGCCTTCCAAACCTTCGTCTGGACTTCGCTCAGGGGCGCCTTCTTGGAGAAACTTGCGGTAAGAGTCAATTTGGAGATTCAACAAGTGCGGAATGGGCAGCGTCACTTTAATCTTGCCGAACTGTTTGGTGATCTGGCTCATTTGATACCTCAACGAGCTAACGGTTGCCCCGCTTGGCGGGTGGCTACTCTATTGTAGGGGTCCTTAGCTTATAAAAGCCATATGGCCTGTGAAAGCCATGAGGACAGAAAGCGTAAAAACGACAGAAAGCGACAAGATGACCATACAACCTTTTTTCAAAAGTCGTATGGCTTTTCTTGTCGCGGGTGTGATTTTATAATAAATAGTCGTATTGTTTAGTCTTCAGAGAACACCATCCTTAGGTGCAGGTGCATCGAGTTGGTAAGAATAAAGAAAAATTTTACCCTTGGCAAGCTTTTTTTTACCTTTTTTCAGCGAGCTACTCACAGCCTGTTGATGGGATAGACCCGCTCCCAAGGCGCACTTGGCGCACCGGCATCTTTGTACCATAGTGTTTATCCATTATTAGACACTTAAACAAGGAGCGGGGCATGAGGACAGTTTGCCGTATCGGCTTGGAGATTGCAAAGAATTTTTTCCAAGTATGCGCCGTAGATGCACAAGGCAAAGAAATTTTTAACAGAAAGCTTCAACGTAAGTATGTGTTGGCATTTTTTACCAACACCCCAAAATGTTTGGTAGGCATTGAGGCATGTGGTGGTGCGCATTACTGAGCACGCGAAATCACGAAGCTTGGACATGATGTACGCTTAGTGTGTGCCCGTGTGGTCAAAGCCTTTGTCATCAGCAATAAAACGGATGCAGCCGATGCGCGGGCTATCTGTGAGGTAGTTGGAAGGCCATCCACTCGTTTTGTACCCATAAAAACAGAAGAGCAGCAAACAATAGCAACATTGCATAAATCTCGGCAAGGCATGGTAAAAATGCGCACAGCCATGGCCAATAAGATTCGCGGGCATCTTTTAGAATTTGGTTATACTATCCCAAAAGGAATATATATAGTAAGTCAAAATAAAAACTAGTAATTTATAAGAAAACATGCTACAATACA
>CAYJPE010000073.1:0-11923 GCA_964371965.1 uncultured Desulfovibrionaceae bacterium | reverse complement strand
GGAAGGGGAATCTTTTGGGTTTTGGCAAAAGATCCCCTTCCCCCCTCAAAAAAAAGAAAAAAGAAAAAAATGATTAAGCCCCTAAAGAAATTTTCTATCTCCCGGATAAAAACACGCCATACGTAAAGGCGAGCATGCCGAGGCTGAGCTGTCCGAGGGTATGAAAGGCAAAGCTCCAAAACGTTTTTTCCTTGAGCAAAATATGTGTATCGAAAATAAAGGTAGAAAATGTTGTGAAGGAGCCAAGAAAGCCTGAAAGCACTATGGTTCTGTATTCCGGCGCAAAGTATACGCCTCCAGCATTCCACACGAGACCGAAGAGAAAGCTTCCAAAAACATTACAGAAAAAAATTCCCCAAGGAAAGGTGGAGGCATGAATAGACGCCTTACCCAAACGTATTGTGGGCAAGCGTGCAATGGCAAAGCGTGTGATAGCAAGGTTCAATCCATAGCGAACACCCGCGCCACAACTGGCAGCAAGGGCAAAGAGCAGCACGGTATCTAGGCTGCGTACGATATTCTCCACGACATGTATTTATGGTTTTTTTTGCATACGTAATGCCGGCAACCCGCACTGAGCTTTTTCTGCTGTTTGGCAAAGGGCGTCGCATTCTGGGCGCAGCCATGTGTTGCCGTCTACCACATAGGCCTTTGCCGCAATGGTGCCGTGTGCGTCCATAGCGAGCGTATCGGCATGGCGGGGCACAATCCAACGAGAAAGAGTTTGAATACGCAGTCCCAGTGTATGTGTATGTGTGAACATGGCATCGCGCACGAAAGCGCTATGGGCAGGGTCACACAGCACGCGCAAAAGTCCGGAAGGACGATTTTTTTTGCCTATGCCTGAGAGCCAAAGCACGTCTTTTACTTGCGGTAGTGCGCTCAAGTATTGGATGGCGGCGCCCAATTCTTCCCCGGTCAAGTGGTCTATATGACTTTCGAGCTGACTTATATCTTCCGCGACCATCTGTTGTTCTGCTTTTTTGTGTGCATCGTGCAGGAGCCAGAGGCGAAGACCCGTGGGCGCAGGGCGGCTTCCGTAGCCGGTGCCCATGGCCTGCGGTGTTCCGTGTGGCCCGTGGGCAAAGTTGTCGCAAAGTCCGTGTACAAGAGCGGCGCCCGTGGGTGTCACAAGCTCAGTGGTGGCTTCTGTGGGGAAGATGGGCTTGTGTTGCAGCAAGAATGCTGTTGCCGGTGCGGGTAGGGGAATGATGCCATGTGCGCACTCGATGCTTCCGGAAAACCATGGCAAGGGGGAGCATATGAGTTGGGAGATACCCAATTGCTCCATACCCCATGCGGCTCCCATAATGTCCACCAGCGTGTCTACGGCACCCACTTCATGAAAGTGTACGTCTTCCGGCGCAATGTTATGGGCGTGCGCTTCTGCAGCTGTGAGGGCATCTAAAACGCCCATGGCTTTGGTACGGACGTTTTCCGAAATGTGCATGTCTTGCCAAATGCGGGCAATGTCTGCGGGGTGGCGTAAGGGTTGTGCGTCCGGCCATTGCACGTCCACGCGAAAACCCGGGCCGGCGGCGCGGCACTCTTGCCAAACATCAATACTGCATTGCACGCCGACTTTGTGAAGTAAGGCTTCCAAGGGGGCAAGGTCAAGCCCCAAGTGGCACAGAGCCGCCAAAAACATGTCGCCGCTTATGCCATGTTGACATTGGGCATAAAGTACACGAGGGATGGACATAGAAAAACCTTAATAAGTAGTTGTCTTGAGTTTATGCCCAAGGAAGCGCGTATGGATGCACTGTCTACGCGCTTCCTTGGCAAGTTGTTGATAAAGGACACTTTTAGCAGTCCGTTGAAAAAGTTGCAGATGTAAGGGGGCGACAATCATCACAGTGCGCGCTGTATGAGACATACAAGAGCCATATGCGTGTTTTATATCACCGATGCCGTGGCTGATACTTTTTCAACGAGCTGTGAGGCGTTCTTATTCTTCGTCCTTCGCCCTTTGGAATTCTTCCATCACCTTTTCCGCCACCGGTGGCGGTGCTTCTTCGTAATGGGCAAATTCCATAGTGAAGACGCCCTGACCACCCGTCATGGAGCGCAAGTCCGGCGCATAGCGCAACACTTCACTCATGGGAACATGCGCTTTAATTTCTGTGATACCTGCCGCAGAGTCGGAGCCAAGCACCTTACCGCGACGGGACGAAAGGTCGCCAATGACGTCGCCCATGTTTTCATCAGGTACAGAAACAGCAATCAGCATGATGGGTTCCAGCAACGTGGGTTTAAGGTTTTCCATGGCTTTTTTGAAAGCAATGGAGCCGGCAATCTTAAAGGCCATTTCTGACGAGTCAACGTTATGATAGCTTCCGTCGTACACTTTGACGCGAAAGTCCACCACTTGGCAACCTGCAAGGAAACCACGTGCAGCCGCTTCTTGAACGCCCTTGTCAATGGCAGGAATGTATGTACGCGGAATGACGCCGCCCACAATGGCATCTTCAAACTGATAGCCACTGCCGCGGGGCATGCCTTCCATTTCTATCCAGCAATCGCCAAATTGACCACGACCACCGGACTGCTTTTTGTGCCTGCCTTGCACTTGGCACTTGCCGCGCACGGTTTCGCGGTATGGTACCTTGGGTGTTTTGAGCACAATTTCAGTTTTATAACGGCGTTTTGTTTTTTCGACAGACAATTCAATGTGCAATTGCCCCATACCGGCAAGCAAAATGTCACCGGACTCTCCATCACGGGAGAGCTTGAGCGTAATATCTTCTTCCAATATTTTTTGTACGGCACTGAAAACCTTGTCTTCGTCCCCTTTTTCCTTGGGAGCCAAGGCATAGGTGATGAGTTGCGGCGGCAGTTCGGGCATAGGCAAGACAAAGGGGGCTTTGTCGTCATAGAGGGTGTCGCCCGTGCGGGTATTTTTGAGTTTGCCAATGGCAATAATACTGCCCGGCCCTAAAACATCCTTGCAGGGAGTTTGTCCCTTGCCTTGTAAGTAGATCAGACTGCTGAGGCGTTCATTGTCACCGGAGGTGCTGTTTTTGAGGATGCTGTCAGTGGAAATGGTGCCGGAGAGCACGCGTGCCATGGACAGTTGGCCGGCAAAGGGATCGACAATGCTTTTGAAAATAAAGCAGGCCGCCGGGCCTTCTTCTGCGCTTGCAAGTTCCTTGAGTTCTTCGCCGTCCGGCTCTGTGCCAAGGAAGGCGGGGCGTTCGAGGGGAGAAGGCAAAAGCTTGGCAATGGTATCGAGAAGTTGCGTGCCACCCTTATTTTCAAGGGCTGCCCCTGTGACAACAGGTAGGAGGTCTCCGTTCAAAACGCCTTTGCGAAGGCCAAGGGCAATGTCTTCCGGGGAGAGCATGCCTTCATCAAGGTATTTTTCCATGAGCTCTTCATCGCTCTCGGCGATATTTTCCACGGCTGTGTCGTGAATAAGCGCCACCTCATCGGCAAGATCTGTGGGGACGGGTGCTTCGATGGTGGCGCCATTTTCGCCAAACATGAGGGCTTTTCCGGCAAAAACATCGACAATGCCGAGGAATGTTTCGCCGGCGACAATGGGCATAAAGAGGGTGACGGGCTTTGCGCCGAGGGTAGAAACCATGCCATCGTAGGCCATTTGAAAGTCGGCACGGTCGCGGTCGATTTTGTTGATGAAGGCAAGCGAAGGAAGCTTTTCTGCGCGCACCATGCTCCACAATTTTTTTGTGAGAGGGCGGACGCCGTCCACGGCATCGAGCACAAAAACGACACCGTCTACGCCCTTAAGCAGGCAGGCCAGGTCGCCGGTAAAGTTGCCGTCACCGGGAATATCCACCATAAAGTGGCGGTTTTTTTCCCACAAATATGTGGCAAAAGCAGGTTGGATGGAGCCGCGTCTGCGTATTTCTTCCGGTTCGTAATCAAGGCTTGTGGTGCCTTCTTCAATGGCACCAAGACGATTTATGGAACCGGTGTGAAACAGAAGCATTTCTGCCAACGAAGTTTTACCGCAGCCCCCTGTGCCTACCAGAGCATAGGTACGCTGCATTTCCAAAGGTTTGGCCATGTTTTTCTCCCTTAACAGTCTGTTCGTCAGTTTATGAGCCGTTCATAAAATGTGTTTTTCATGAATGTCACGGTTATCGTAGTGTGGTGCTTTTTGCAAAACACGCCAAGACATGCTAACGTGTCTTGCCACAAAAGAAAAGCTCTTCTTGACCTTTTCAAAATATAAATGCATCTTTTCTGTGTTTCTGGCTGACAGTGCTGTTTTCTCGCACATGATTTTCGTGATCTTTTTGCTTCAGTATGTTATAAAACTCATAAAATCGAGACTCTTATGGATTTTTTACAGAAATATTTGAACGCTGACATGCTCTTTTGGGGTATTATTGGCATTGTGGGGCTTGTGGGCTTTGTCACAACCATGCGCATCATGCGTAAAGGGCGCGAAAGTTATGGTCAGAGGCAAAAAAATATGGACGCGCGTATTCAGCACACGGCGCAAAGTGCACGGGATTTTACCAATACCATGGCCGTTAGCGAGCACGTGCATATTGTGGCGGCGGCATTGCGCGAGCAGATAGAACTGTCTCATCGTCCTTCGTACATAACTGTTGAGGAATTTACTGACCATGTGGAGCTTGTGTTGTCTTCGGGGCGCATATCCATTGCCTATGCGGAAAACATACGGACATTGCGCAGTACACATACTGTAGTGCGTGGGGCGGGCTTGTGGCATGTACGCGCGCTAGGTAGCACGCAAAACGGACAGATAAGCGGGCAACAAGGCGGGCAGGTGGAGGCATTTTCAGACCTTCTGGCGCTTATGCAACATATTGAAGAAATACTTGATTCGCAGAACGATGCGAAAGGTAAGGAGAAAAGAGAACATGACGCACGCAAGCATTGTTAGTCACTGTCGTCACATGCCTCTTTTCGCCCTTATCGAAGTGAGCCTTGCGTCAGAATGTGCTTGTTTTTTGAGTCAAATACCATAAGAATATATGCCTTCAAAACACGTTTGTCCTGATGTGAATGGGCTTGATGTTACGCAAAAAATCGCAATGTGACGACAGCGCCCAGCAAAGAGCGTATCCTTCTGGTAAGAGTTCCTTGCGACATGAGCAGAGAGGCACTTTTTGAACGGAATGTCAAAAGTGGCGCTTTTTAGCAGCCTGTCACACAATCAAACTGCCTCGATACTCTTTCAAACTCTCTATGCCAAGCTCTTCGCACAGCTTTTGCAAATCATGTACGAGCGCAAAGGAGAAATCCGGTTGCAAAAAGTTTGCGGTACCTATTTGTACGGCATGTGCGCCCACAAGTAAAAACTCAAGCACATCTTGGGCGGAATGAATGCCGCCAAGGCCGATGACGGGAATGTTGACGGCACGCGCCACTTGCCAGACACAGCGCAAGGCCACGGGCTTTATGGCTGCACCGGAAAGACCGCCCACCACATTGGCAAGTACGGGTTTGCGCGTGCGCACGTTTACGCTCATGCCGGCAAGGGTGTTGATGCAGGAGAGCGCATCGGCGCCGGCGGCTTCCACAGCCATGGCGATGGCGGCGATGTCTGTGACATTGGGTGAAAGCTTGACGATGACAGGCGTATTGCCGGCGGCCTTACACACGGCTT
The DNA here is from genome assembly GCA_964371965.1 of uncultured Desulfovibrionaceae bacterium. Lineage (GTDB taxonomy): Bacteria > Desulfobacterota > Desulfovibrionia > Desulfovibrionales > Desulfovibrionaceae > CAYJAD01. Next base: position 6,318 of record CAYJPE010000073.1, on the reverse strand, counting down.
CTGTGACCTCGGCAGCCATAAAGGGGTCTTGACCAAAAAGAACGCCGCCTTCCTTTACATTGGGACAGGAAATATTGACTTCTAGCGCAGCAACACCCTCTTCTGCCGCAAGTATATGGGCGAGTGAGGCAAAGTCCTCGACGCGCGAGGCGTATATATTGGCGATGATGGCTGTCTCTTTCCACGGCAGACGCGGCAATTTATCCTTGATAAAGGCCTCTACGCCGTCATTTTGCAAACCCACGGCATTGAGCATGCCGGCGGCGGTTTCGGCCACGCGCGGCACGGGATTGCCGGCTCGCGGCTTGAGCGAAAGCCCCTTGACGACAATACCGCCAAGGCTTGCCAAGTTGCCGTAGGTGGCAAATTCTATGCCGTAGCCAAAGGTGCCGGAGGCGGGGATGATGGGATTTTTTAATGTCAAGGACGCGCGCTTCATGGGGAGCGTGACGGATAAATTCATAATAATACCTCACAGTTGCCTGATATAACAAAGGCTTGGCGATTGTTTGTTTAATCCAAGACAATATGCTCTGCCCAAAAAACAGGCCCATGTGTACACGTCTGAACCGGCCACTGGCGCGTGTGTTCCACAGGCCATGCCTCTGTTGTATATGCCACACAGCCAAGGCAAGCACCCACACCGCAGGCCATGCGCGATTCTAAGGAAAGCTGTGTGCGCACACCGAGGTCAAGCGCCATTTTTTGTACAGTCTTCAAAAAAGGATGAGGGCCGCAGGCAAGCACAAGGCCGTTCTGCTCCGCATGCTCTTCCATACGGTCGCGCATGGTGTAGATGAAGTTGTCAATGTCGCCGGGCACGCTTTCGTGGAGCGTGTCAACGGCTATGCGTTCGTTGATACTATCAAGGGGATAGCAACGTGCATGGGTGCGGTAACCAAAGAGCATGGACACGTTCCACGGATTGGGGTGCTCGTGGGTATAGCCCACAAATGGGACGATGCCTATGCCGCCCGCCAGCAAGAGTGTCGGGGTGTTTGGCTCCATGGCAAAGGCATTGCCAAGGGGACCCCATACGTGTACGAGGTCGCCTGTTTTGAGTTCCGCCATGCGAGCGGTGCCTTTGCCGACCACTTGAAAAAAGCAAATGAGGTGCTGGCTTGTGACATGACAAATGCCTAAGGGGCGAGCCCATGGGATGTCGAGGCCGAAGGAGCGGGGACGCACCATGACAAATTGTCCGGGACGCCATGCAGGCCATGCCGGTCTTTGGAGACGTAGGGCAAAAAAATGCCTCTGCGTTGCGGCCTCGGGGCCAAAGGGGACGAGATCCAATACTTTTAAAAGGGAACACATTGACATATTCTACCCCTATATATCGGGCCGTTAAAAAAAGGCACTCCACTGCGAATCTTTCGGAGCAAGGAAAAAATCCGAACATCTTGTGTATGCATCATGCATCGCACTGTGTGGAATGTTCTTTTCCGTGCCCCTCACCTTTTTGGAACGGCCTGCGAATTTGGACTTTTTCAACAGGCTGATATACATGACGCGCAACAAAGCGCCGGTTGCATGTGTGTGCGTCCCTTGCATTGCGCTCAACACATGTGTGCACCACAATCACCGCGCCAGAAGTTTGTGCACAATACTTGTGGTGGAAAAACCCTCAAGCAAGGGCAAGCTGTGTACCTGTCCGCCGGCATTGTGCACCACATCCGCCCCCACAATACTTTCCACCGGCCAATCGCCGCCTTTAACGAGCACATGGGGCTTGAGGGCGCAAATGCATGCATGGGGTGTACTCTCTTCAAAGAATGTCACATAATCCACAGACGCAAGATGTGCAAGCACAAAAGCGCGAGCCGCAAGGGGGACGAGGGGTCTCTCTGCACCCTTGCCAAGGCTTTGCACGGAGGCATCGCTGTTGAGCGCCACAATGAGTAGGTCGCCAAGGGCTTTTGCACGAGCCAACAAGTCCACATGCCCCGGATGCACAAGGTCGTAACAGCCATTGGTAAAAACTATGCGCAGCGAAGGCTCAAGGGTACATTTGCGCGTCATTTCCTTTGCCAAGTCGGCAATATCCCAGAGGGGATTATGGGGGAGGTTCAGCTCGTGCGACGTAAATTTTCGCATGTGCCAAACATCACGAGTTCGAGCCAATCAAAGGCAAATTCCAGACAGTCTTCGTCATGTCCCATGACAGCCTCACAGCGTTCCGTGCTTATGTCAAGCTTGGAAAAAATTTTCATATCCGCCAAAAATGTGCGGAAACGGTCGAGTTGATAGAGACAGAGCACGACCATGGTGGCCATTTTTGCCGTCACGGGTGCCTTTGTGTTCTTTACCTTTGCCATAATGCGCATATAGCGATCGTTTGAGTCATTATATGGATCTAAACCTTGGTCTTTGAGCCATTGGTGGGCTGTCCACTCCTTACCTGCGTCAAAGCCGCGACAGTGGTCTTCTTGCACAATAAAAAAACGCTCCACCACATTGCCCGCGGCATCTACCTTTGTGCCGCGGCCTAGGGGATAGGTACGGCAGGCGCCCGGGCGGTCTTCATAAATTATGCAGCCGGCGGGGCTGACAAAGGGGCAGGGCTCGTCGGGGCTGGACTGCATTTTGAGCAAGGGGAGGGGGAAGCCTGTGTCGGGAAAGGTGCGCATTTGCGTGTAATTGCGCAAAAACTCGTCGCTGCCAAGTTCGAGATGACGGCAAAGTCGCAGCACGTCGTAGGGCGTGAGGGGAAGGGTGAGCTCGGCGCAGCATCGGTTAAAGCAGGGGACGCTTTCGTTACAGGCAAAGAGAAAGCGCTCGCCGTCCACGAGCTCGGGCAGGGTGTCCAAAAAGGCTTCGGAGCTGTCTTTTGAAGCCTGTGCTTGGGAATCCTGTTTGGGAGCCTGTGTTTTTTTTGGCGGTGCATAGGTGAGGGGCGGGCTGTGTTTTGGCATACTTAAATCACCTTGTTGAGCGCGTATTCAATAATTCCCTCGGCTCCGGCTTCACGCAATGCGGGGATGAGGTCGCGCACAAGATGTGTGCCCACAACGGTTTCCACCGAAAGCCACTGGATATCGCGCAATGGAGAAACGGTTGGGGAGTTCAATGAAGGTAATAAGTCCAAGATCGCATCGAGATTTTTTGCCGGTGCGTTGAGTTTGAGGCATACAAGACTTTCTGCATGCAAGGCTCCTTGCAAAAGCAAATTGATTTGTTCAATTTTTTTTCGCTTGGCCGGGTCTTGCCATGCTTTTTTATTGGCGATGAGCACGGTATTGCTGCTCATTATTTCGTCAATAATGCGCAGGCCGTGGGCGCGGATGGTGGTGCCTGTTTCCGTCACTTCCACAATACCGTCGGCAAGGCCTTCCACGACCTTGGCCTCGGTGGCGCCCCACGAATAAAATATGGTGACATCAATGCCTTTTTCGGCAAAATAGCGACGGGTCATGCCCTTAATTTCTGTGGCTATACGTTTGCCTGCCAAGTCTTGAGCGGTATAATAGGGTGAATCGCCGGCAACGGCCAGCACCCAGCGGGCGGGACGGTTGGACGATTTGGAATAGACAAGATCTGACACTCTGACCACGTGGTCGAGGCAGTCAGTTTCTTTGAGCCAGTCAAGCCCTGCAAGCCCCACGTCCAAGATGCCGTCTACCACATAGCGGCCTATTTCTTGGACGCGGCACAGTGAAGCGGTAATTTCCGGATCGTTGATGTCGGGAAAGTAGTTGCGGTGTGCCTTGCGGATTTTCCAGCCGGCGCGGTCAAAAAGATTGATGGTGGCCTCTTCAAGAGAGCCCTTGGGTACACCCAGCTTCAGAAGAGGCTGTGTCATTTGTAGACCTCCTTGGGGTCAAAAACTTGTGGGGCGCAGAGGGAAAGGCGCCCGTCTTTGTATTCGCGATAAAAGCATGTGCGGTAGCCCTTGTGGCAGGCGGCACCGCCCACTTGTTCTACAAAAAGGATAAGGGCATCGCTGTCACAGTCAAGACGGATGGAGTGCACGCGCTGCACATGGCCTGACGTGCCGCCTTTGTGCCATAAGGCTTTGCGGCTGCGGCTGTGATAATGGGCTTCGCCTGTGGCAAGGGTTTTTTCCCACGCCTCGGCGTCCATCCATGCAAGCATAAGCACTTCGCCGGTATGGACATCTTGCGCTATGGCTGCCACAAGACCGCCGGCTTTGCGGAAGTCTGGTGTAAAGTCGATGTCGTGCGAAGCTGTGCTATGGTTTTTCGTATGATTGTTGTGTGTTGACATGGTATCTTTTTTTTTTTATGTTTTGCAGCGCCTAGAGCGTATACATGTACATGGCGAAAAGAGCATATATAATGTTAGCAAGAAGGTAAAGCGTTCTTTTGCACAATTGTTTCAGGCTTCGTTGCGTTTCGCAATCCCTTGTATATGCTTCAGAAATCACTTGTTGCTCAGCTCAAATGTCATTTTTCAACAACAGTCTGATAAGGAAATTTTTCATGGAAACAGTCACCCTCCTCAGAGCCGAAGAAATATCACGCATCCTCGAACGTCTGGTGGCACAAGTAATGGAAAAACACCACGAATGCAAGCACGTTATGCTTGTGGGCATACAAAGGCGCGGTGTAGACATTGCCAAAAGGCTCCAAAAAATTTTTCAAAACCGCTTGCGCCATACCATTCTTGTGGGTACCCTCGACATAAATCTGTATAGGGACGACTGGACATCGTTGCATGTGAAGCCCTATATCGGACAATCAAATATCCCCTCAGACATTGACGACGTGGCCGTTATTCTTGTGGACGACGTGCTCTTTACCGGGCGCACCATACGCGCCGCCCTTGAGGCTCTTTTGGACTATGGGCGCCCTCGCAGTGTGGAGCTTTTGGTGCTCATCGACCGTGGGCATAGGGAACTGCCCATACAGGCCAACTATGTGGGGCGTCATGTGAACACGCGTAAAACGGAGCATGTCAATGTGTTGTTGACGGAGCGAGACGGGGAAGACTTGGTGTCCCTCTCATAACAGGCCATATTTATGATAGAATCATTTGCCATGTCTCACTGCACCGCTCACATAGATGTGCGATGTATCGTGCATAATTACGCCGTCCTGTGTGGTGCTTTGCCCAAGGACGCCCTTGGCATGCCCATCCTTAAAAGCGATGCTTACGGGCACGGCCTTCTGCCCGTGGCCAAGGCGCTCAAGCACGCGCCCTGCTTTGGCGTGGGAACCGTTTCCGAAGCGCTGGCTTTGCGGCGAGCGGGCATGCAACAAGATATACTCGTCTTGCTTGGTGCCCTCAACAAAGAGGAAATGCACATGGCTGCCGAGTATGCATTGACGCCCCTCGTCTATAATGAGGAGGCTTTGCGCCTTGCCGCACAGGCGACACAGGGCGACAGCATAGGGCGAAAGGCCGTGCGCATTGCCATAAAGTGCGAAACGGGTATGGGGCGTTTGGGCTTTGGCATCGGAGATATTGCCCCTGTGAGAGAATTTTTGCGCCAACAGCCTCACATCGACGTGCGCCTTGCCCTCTCTCACCTTGCTTGCGCCGACATGCCGGAAAAGGTGGATGTTGTGTACGAGCAAGCCCGCCTTTTTGCCCATATGAGCGCCGCTTTGCAAGAGGATTTTCCGCATATGCAGCGTTCTCTCGGCAATTCCGCAGGCTCCTTAGGTCACCAATATATTCCCGATTTTCCTCAAGAGGGCTGTATATTTCGTTTTGGCATTGCCCTTTATGGTGGCAATCCTTTTCATAATACGGTCTGGGCTTCCAAGGGCGCCGCACTGCAAGAGGCCATGCGCATAAGTGCGCCCATTTTGCATACGTATTACATTAAGGCCGGGCAGAGTATTGGCTATGGGGCAGCGTTTGTGGCGCCTCGGGACATGCGTGTGGCGGTGTTGGGTGTGGGGTATGCGGATGGTTTTGCACGCTCTTTATCGCGTTCGTCCGATGTTGTTTGCACGGAAAAAGGCACGAAAAGCATCGCCCATGTGCGTATCAATGGGCAAGCGGCGCCCATGTGCGGGCGTGTGTGCATGGGGATGCTTATGGTAGATATAAGCGGCCTTGAACTTGTGCCGGTTCAGGATGCAGGCGCAGTTCATCGGGCGTGGATCACTTATGGCAATGGCGAATTCTCCATGCAGCAGCTCGCCGACACATGGGGTACCATTTTGCACGAAGCCCAATGTTTGCTTGGTAAGAATACGCGAGAATATGAGCTTATTGACGCATAAGGGCATTTTCGCAGGGTATCTGCTCAACAAGCTGTTATCAGGCTGTTGAAAAAGTGCAATCTAGTAGTGTGTTTTTTGAAAAGCATGTGGGGGAAAGCTTTTTTTCTTGAGGGGGGAAGGG
>CAYJPE010000072.1:3322-12004 GCA_964371965.1 uncultured Desulfovibrionaceae bacterium | reverse complement strand
ACCTCTTCTTTTTTCTCAAGCCCTAGATAGTTGCACTTTCGAGTTGAATGCACGTAGCCAAAATTTGCCTCATTGCGGGTAAAATTTGGCTGTGTTTTTGTAAAATTTGACTGTGTCTTGTTAAGATTTGACTCTGTGTGTTCGCCCATACAGTGAGGCGCAGAGGAAGGCGTAGTCTGCGCGTGGTGCCCATGTGTCATGCTGCTATCAGAAGATACGGCGGAAAATTCCACAGGCCGCAACATATAATATATGGATGAACGATGCTGTTCGCGAACGATGGCGATAAGTTTTTCATCCACCAGCTCACGAAGGTAATTTTTGACACTGCTCAAACTGCATGAGAGGCGTTCCGCAAGTCGGGGCTGTGTAGGCCAGCAATGGTCTTTCTTTGCGGCGTAGTTGCAGAGCAGGGCATAGAGAATTTTTGCGCCCGATGAGATTGGCCTGTCCAAAATAAATTGTGGAAGGATGGGGCCGACTATATTTCCTTTTGGCGTGAAAGTTTGCATCGCTTGTTCTCCCTGTGCTTGTGGTTGGGAGAAGACAAAAGCGTCAATGCAAGTGAAGAGAGTGCCCTTTCCTTTTGGGAAAGTCACATACCATGACGTACCACAGACGTGTTCGCCATCAATTTTACACTGCATCAAAGTGCGTGAGCTGTTCTCACACGCTTGGGCTTTTGCCTTCCCGGAACGCTTGATTGAGCATGACGTTCGGGGCTTGAAGCCCAAGGCATCAAATGACGGTCAGTGGAAACTGCTTTATGGCAGCACGAGTTTTGCGCTTGGTATTTTGTGGCACGTTTTGTAACGCACCTTGAGACGTGGGCGTACCTATGCCCACGTCATGAACATGCCCATGAGGAAGTGCTCGCCCCCATGAGGAAGACGAGTCGAGGAACTCCAAACGGAGGTCGGCGGCCTCCCCCGTAATGGGGTTTGCCTCTGTTGTGATGAGCTTGGTGAAGACCGTTTCACCGCGCTTTTTCGTAAGGGGCATCGGTGAAACGGCTGAAGAGATGGAATCGGAAACAAAACGTGTAAGCTTTGCTTTAACGCATTGTAATGTTTTCTCTTTCTTAGACTTGCACTGCAAAAAGCACTCGAACAGTCCGTGAGTATTGGAAAACATATCAGGGTTACAAAATTGGGTTACAATAATACATGCTGTTGGATGCATATGGATGCCCTCAGATGTACTCTAACTCCTTGAAAACCTAGGTGGTACGGCACATTGAGGTAGTTCTTTTTCAACGGGCTGTTAACGTAGCTTGGTGCGCGCTATGCGTGCAGCTTTTGTCTGGGGGAAATCCGCTATAACGGCGCGATATTGCATGGCAGCACTATCTACATCGCCCAGTTTTTGATAGGTCATACCAGCCTTAAGAAGGGCATCGGCATTTTTATCGTGCCTGGGAAAGCCGGCAGTCACTTGCTTAAATGACAGCAGCGCATCAGAGTAATTATCTTGTGCATAGTATGTTTCACCAATCCAATAATGGGCATTGGCTGATAAAGATGTGTTGGGATAATTTTGTAAAAATGTCTGAAACTTTGCACGTCCCTCTTGAAATTTACCTGCAAGAACGAGATCCAAAGCACGTTTATACTCGCCCTTCACGCCGGAAGTGGCAGGCGTTGCGCGCTGCACCGGTACAGGAGTCGCTTGTGATAATGCCGATGCAGGCAGAGGAGGCTGTGACAGTACCGCAGGAGCGGGTGTTGTTGCTGGTAGCATGGTCACAGGTGCCGGAATAGTATTGCCATTGCCCAAGTTGCCGCTCGCTGACTGTCCGCCTTGCCCCGGAGGATATACCGGACTTTCCGGTGGCAAATAAGCAGATTGTTGACTCAAAGACTGATTCTGGCGCTGTGCCTCAGGGGATTGCTGCAACGTTCCCAGAGGCGCTCTTTGTGATGCAGGGCTTTGTGCCGCACCGGTCAAGCTCGCCGAAGGCGGCAACGTGGGAACATGGCTACTGGAAACAGGGCGTACAGGTGTGGAGAGCGTTGATGCACCCTGCCGCGAAGCCTGTGCATTGGCAGGCACGGGCACAACAGGAAGCCCAGCCGTCATATTCCCCCCTTGAGGGATCTTTGGATGGGCTGTCCATCCCGTATTTTTGCCTGCCTTGTTACGCACTTCATACACAACATTTGAGGAGTGAAGGGCATCTAAGCGATTTTCAATACTGTCAATACGGTGTCCCATTTCAACAATATTATTTTGATTTTCCAAGGGAGAGACCATTGATTCCGGCTGCTTTGTTGCACATGCCGATACCAAGGAGCATGATAAGAGCATAAGCCCAAGCCCTTTTATCATATGTACATATGGCATATTTTTGCTCTTTGCATTTGTTTTCGTGCACAAAGGCATGTGTCGTTTCCCATTTTCCTTACTCATTCCCTTCCTCCTTCAGCTGACATATTGTCTGTCTATTCCGTATCGCACACAAGCAAAACGCTGTTTTATTAAAGCACACGACCTTCTTGCCCTTTGGCAGAGTGAGACGCATTGAGCCATACGCATAACTCTCTTCGTATGCAGCCGGCACTTCGCCCCCATCCTTCTCGCTAAAAAGCACGCGCTCATTCATGGCAGTGCCTTGCCAGCACATTGTTTTTCTATAGTTTTTCAAAATATTTTCTCATATTCAAAGGAAAATTTTTTGACATTCATATGCGTTTTTTCTGCGTATATTGAGATACTGCAAAAAATATGCACAAAGCAAACAGCCAAGGACTTTTTTATAAAAAAAACAAACAACACTTGAAGGCAGCAGAAAAAAGTACGCTTTTATCAAGTATTACTGCTCAAATAGGCAACAAATGTATGCCAAGAGGGAAAATATAGATTGCACTCAACATAAAAGCCAAAACAAAAGTGAATTTATGACGTAAGGGCATTTTGCTTCGGGTACCAATTGTCCATAAAATCCCAGGTATGCTCCAGAGTAACAAAAAAACTATACTATGCAGAAAAAGGGGATTATGTAAAAAATTCTCTTCTTGCAAAAGTGTTACAAAGCGTATTCCCGTTTCAAATGCCAGAAGAAACCACAGTAAAAACCAACCATTACGCGCCCACGCAGCGCACCAAGGCAGCATTTGCGCATAGTAATCACGACCGAAATCATCGCGCGTGCGTCGCACCATAAGCCATAAGCATGCCATACCTCCCGCAAGTGCCACACTCAATGTGGGCACTATGGGAGCCACATTCCAAAAATGTATCCAAAGATTTGACGAAAAATCAGGAAAAAAGAACAGCGGAAGCGTTGCCACGGTGGGTAGCCCTTCTTGAACATTGGCATGGTGATTGAGGGCGCACAATGTGCCAAATAAGACAAGAGCATACCAAAAAAATGTCACAATAAGCAAACTTTGTTGCAGAATACGTGCGTTACGCAATACACGCCAAAAAAGGTATACACAACTCATAAGTATGGTTGCACCCAAAAGAGTCACCCAAATAAGCGCCTCGGCCTGCATGCTCAGTGTGCTTTGCGTGAATATATTCTGTATAAACTGCATGAAAGTGTGCCATGACGTGACAGAGACGGTCGGTGTGTTCGCTCCTGCAGCATCTGTATACCCTTGTAAGAGTCCAGTCCCCACGCGTATCCACAAAAAGAAACCACCTACACCCGTAATGCCCCAGCCCACAAGAAAGGCACAACGTGCCACTTGTTTGGCGCATTTTTCATAAGCAGTCCTTTGTTTGACATTTACCAAGATGTGCCCCACAAGAACCATCAAGGGCATGACCACAAGGCTTAAAAAAAACAGCGCGAAGAAGAATACGCCAAGCATTTCAAAAATGCCATATTTCAAAAATGCCATTTTATAGGGAAGAAAAATTCCCGAAAATTCTGTAACTGTCATGGAAATATCCCCCTGTGATCTCGTTGAAAAAGTTCAAAAGCACAGGCCTTTCACAAAAAGGCCTTTTGGACATACAATGCAAGGAAACAAAAAAGTACCTATCAGCCTGTTGAAAAATTCCACATTTGCAGTGTGAAGAACACACATTCGCCACAGGAGCGCTTCGCCATGTCATTCCTTACCACTATCAAGATCAAATACACGCCGAACAACATGGATACGCGATTCCATTTCGGTGGCAGAACTTTCATCTGATCTGCGACTGACATTTTGCTGACACATGCCGCCGTGTTTTAAAAACGTGAGAGGTGCATGGTTCAGTTTTCGCACAAGGGCACCGACCATATTTTCGAGTGCCTCTTGCGTTGATGCATCCAAGCGCCCTTGTCCATGCAATTTTTTGAGCGTGCGTTGCAATTCTTCAGCAGCCATGCGCTCCGTCCTCTGGATAATATCCACAATGGTGGGTTGGACGTCAAGGCCGGTAAGCCAGTGGCAAAAAGAATGTACTTCTTCGGAGACGATACTTGTGGCCTTCGTCGCTTCATCTCGACGTTGAGCAATATTTTCTTCGACAACTTCTTTTAAATCGTCAATATCATAGAGATAAACATTATCAAGACCATTCACGTCCGGATCAATATCGCGCGGCACGGCAATATCAATAAAAAACATGGGGCGATTTTTTCTCAGGCGTAAAATGTGTTTTACGTCCTTGGCTCGCAAAATGGTTTCCGTGGCGCCAGTGGAGGTGATCACAATATCGACGTCCACAAGGTGTTCCACGAGTTTTTCAAAAGCGACGGCTGTTCCATGGAAGTGTTGTGCCAACTCTTGCCCACGTGCCATGGTGCGATTTGCCACATAAATATGGTTAATGCCTGCTTGCAGAAGGTGCATGGCAGCAAGTTCCGCCATCTCTCCAGCCCCCACGAGCATGGCTTTATGCTCGCTCATGTGACCAAAAATACGTTTGGCAAGTTCAACTGCTGCATAACTGATGGACACAGCACTGGAGGCAATAGCCGTTTCAGTGCGCACACGTTTTGCAACAGAAAAAGCCTTATGGAGGATGCGGTTGATAATGATGCCTGTACTTTTATTTGCCACAGCTTTGCGATAAGCGTCTTTGAGTTGTCCCAAAATTTGCGGTTCGCCAACTACCATGGAATCAAGACTGGATGCCACGGCAAAAATATGCTCTATGGCCGCTTCTTGTTTATGCACGTAAATATGTGGACGCACATGCTCCACCGTCTCTCCACATGCATGTGCCCACAATGTGAGTACATGCTCCACGAGGGCATCGTCCTGCTCCGGGCTCTGCACATCCTCTTCTTTGTTCCTCAGTAAGGTAGTATGCGTGCGTTTTTCCACAACAAGAATTTCGACCCTATTGCACGTGGATAAAATAAGCACTTCCCCAACACCTTGTCCGCATGGAATCGGCCATGCCTCCGGTGTACATCGAGCGGCAAGGGCAAAGCGCTCTCGCACGTCCACCCCTGCTGTCTTGTGATTGAGTCCCAATAAATATACACGACGACGCAGCTTTGTTGTTCTGTCTTTCATTATGACTTTTCTGTTTACATGAAATCGTGATGGGTTTCAAAAAAGGCATTCACCACAAAAATGGAAAACACACTGAGGGCAAAAAGCCACAATGCCATGAGTGCCGGTTTGCGTCCGCGCAATCCCTGCATTGTTCGCATGTGAAAAAGCCACGCGAACAATGCCCATACAATCATAGAAATAATTTCCTTAGGGTCACCACTAAGCACAAAGCCCCATGTATTTGATGCCCACACAAAGCCTGCAATGAGGCCTACGGTAAAAAATGGAAAACCGAGCATCACAGTCACAGCATTGATTTTATCGAGCACCGCAAGAGCCGGAAAATCTTTTTGAAAGCCTGTGAGTGGTTCTTTTGCTTTAATTCTTTTTTCTACCCAAATGAAAATCGCGCCTGCCGCAAAAGCCAAGGCCATGAGTGCAAGGCTTACATATAAAGCACCAATATGTAAAGTATAAAAAGCCCCGCCCAATGATTCCGGCAAAGCCACTTCGGCGCGTAAAAAACGCCATGACATGAGAAAAAACATGAGCGCCAGCGGCGTCATAAAAAGCAAAGGCGTAGGACTGCGCCACTTCAAAGAGCCCGCCATCCCACATAATACCATAAACCAAGCTAAAATCTGCAAATATGCTCCCCAGCTCAGTCCGCCCGGCAAGTTTCCGTGTACGCCATACGCCATATCGAATGTTTGCACAGCAAAACCTAATACCGCAAATACCGACGCAACGCGGCGCACAAATTGTTTGCGAAAAATCATGCCCACAACGCCCGTGGCAGTGGCAGCAATATAGAAAAAAATAACAATCAGGGTACTTTGCTCAAATGATATCATGGAGTAACTCCGCAATATGCTTCTGCAAAGGCATCGGCAAAATGCTTTCCAAAAGCTTTACACACTCTGCTTTGTCGCCTTGTGCCAAGGCATGATGCAAGGGAGAGGCAACAAGGGCAGAAAAACATTCCGTATTATGCGCTGTTTTTTCTTGCATGGCAAGTACAAGAGGGCGCAAGCGCCCCAGCAGAGCCGTCATGGGAGCATGCGGCAAAAGCCATTGCTCAAGCTCTGTTTTTAATGCACGTGACCATGCGGGGCTGGCTCCTTCTGTCGAGAGCGCTGCTTGTATGGCACAGTCGTCCGGACGCCCCACATGAGCGCTTGCTACAGCAGGCACAAGAAAGCTGCCCGCTGAAGGGGCATCGGTACAATTACATAAAATACCGCGTTGCGCACACAAGGTCGCGATGGAGGCATTCAATGTTCTTTGCGATGTACATGCAAAAACAAGGTACCTACCTTCCACATCTCTTTCTTCAAAAGCACGTTTTTCAAGATGTACACAAGTATTTCCACGCAAAGCTTGCCATTTATCGTCAAAACCGGCGCTATCCAACACAAGAACATCTTGCGCACCTGCCGTGAGAACGCCGTGCGTTTTCCGAAAACCGACGACACCAGCGCCCACCACAAGGCAAGGCATGCGATCCACATACAGGGCAACGAAATAAGGCATGGTCACCACACATTTTAAAAGGCTGTCAAAAAATTATGCGTTTTGGACACTCTTGTATCACATGGCATGTGCGTTTGGATTTTTCCAACAGGTCATTATGATACCGTAAATACGCATAAAAAGCAAGAAATGCTTTTGACAAAGTATTTTCTAGACACATGATTTTCTGGATACAGAAGATATTTTTCTTGCAACTCCCTGTATATTCCCGTAGTTACATCTTATCAGGTTGTTGCAGCCGATAACAGCCCGTTGAAAAAGTGCACTCTGCGGCCCCCCCGCGGAGCGAAGATCAAAAGTCAAACCGTTTATGTATCTCTAACATACTGCGCGCATGAACTTTTTTCGCCTCTTTCCTACCCGAAGGGCGCCGCAGATGGCACTTTTTCAACGACCTGCCAAGGGAGTAAATATGATGAAAGATTTTCTTGTATTGCAATTAGCGCGATTTGGCGATCTTGTACAGACAAAAAGACTTATAAAATCGCTCCAAACGCGAGGACGGGTTCACCTTTGCATTGATACATCTCTCAAAGACTTGGCATACTTGCTCTACCCCGACGTTATAGTACACCCCATTTGTGCTCACCATGGGAAATATGGTGAGCAAAGTTTCAATGCCCACATATACAAGAGCATACAAAGTCTTACATCCGTGGATTTTTGTGCCGTTTATAATCTGAACCACACCGCCATGACGCGTGCTTTGGTGCGGCTTTTTCCGCCGGAGAAAGTCTGCGGCTATCGCATGGAGGGCGGTCAACTGCTTGTATCTCCGTGGATTCAAAAAGCTTTTCGCTGGACACGACACAGAATGACAAGTCCACTTAATCTCGTGGATTTTTGGGCATATTTTGATCCGCTCCCCTGTGTGCCGCAACAGGTCAATCCCGTAGCCAAGGGGCAAGGGCGAGGCATAGGCGTGGTTTTGGCGGGGCAAGAATCACGACGATCCTTACCACCAACATTGCTTGCACAAATTCTGCGAATTTACTTTGAAGCGCACGGCGGTGCCCCTGTGTATCTTTTGGGAAGTACAGCAGAAGAGGCCGTATCACGCAAGGTATTGCGACTTCTTCCTCCTTCTGTGCAGGGGCATACACAGAATTTATGTGGCAAAACTTCGTGGGCAGATTTGTTTGACGCTGTTACTGGCTTGGATGCGCTTGTGACACCGGACACGGGCACCATGCACTTAGCAGCCCACCTTGGTGTGCCTGTGCATGCATTCTTTTTGTCTTCGGCATGGTGTCATGAAACGGGCTCTTATGGTGAAGGGCACAAGGTGTGGCAATCAACATATGCTTGTGCGCCTTGCCTTGAATCAAAACCTTGCACTATAGACACAAAATGTCTCGAACCATTCAGCAGCACAGATTTTTTGCGCACACTTACAGCACATATCAAAGGCAATATGACTCTTGCCAACCAAAGCCTGCCAGAGTATGTCACGTTGCAAAGTTCCCACCTTGACTGCTTAGGCAGTACATGGCAAACGGAGCTTGGGCATGACGATTTTGCCACACAAAGACAGGGTTTGCGCACTGTTGTGGCAGATTATTGTCACTCCCCCCTGCATAACGAATGTTTTTTGGATGAACGTATTCAGACTTTTTATGAAGAGAAGGATTGGATGCTTGAGAAAACGTCAGTGCCCATGGGTGTCCTTGTGCCACATGAAGTATGACGAGACAAACACCTCATA
>CAYJPE010000072.1:0-3222 GCA_964371965.1 uncultured Desulfovibrionaceae bacterium | reverse complement strand
AACTTTTTTTAGGCGCTGTCGCCACATGCGCCTTTTCGCCCTTATCGAAGTGGGCTCTGCGTCAGACTTCGCTTGTTTTTTCAGTCAAATACCATAACAGTATATTCTCAAAGCAAGCTCAACTTTGTTTCAATGGGCTTGCTATAACATAAAAATTCGCAATTTGACGACAGCGCCCAGAGAAAACAACGTACTAGGAGGTATGTTTCATGTCTGTTCAGCCCTTACGCATCTTGGTCATACTCCCCTTCTATGGTGGCTCTTTACCGGTGGGCAACTTTTGTATACAGGCTTTACAAAAGCTTGGCCATGACGTGAGTTTTTTTGATGCCCCCCAATTTTATACGGCATTTCAAGGATTAAAAAAATTGCATGTGGCATCGGAGCGTTTGCTACAACTTGAAGAGTCATTTCTGCATATAATAAGCCAGGCTATATTGGCTAAAGCAGAAAGCTTTGAGCCGGATATGGTGCTCGCTCTTGCCCAGGCGCCTGTCAGCCGGCAGCTTTTGCGGCGTTTTAAAAAAATGGCCATTCCCACAGCCATGTGGTTTGTGGAAGACCACAAAGTGTTCACGTATTGGCGTGCTTTTGCACCACTTTTTGATGTCTTTGCCATCATTCAAAAGGAACCTTTCATCTCGCTTCTTTCAGAGATTGGACAAAAAAATTCTCTTTATTTGCCCATGGCTGCTTTGCCCGACTTTCACACACCCCAAACGCTGACGCCTGTGGAACAAAAAAACTTTGGGGCAGACATTGGCTTCATGGGCGCGGGATATCCCAACAGACGCGTGGCCTTTCGCAAGTTTGCCTATAAAAACTTTAAGATCTGGGGAACAGAATGGGACGGTGAAGTCATGCTTGCGCACCACATTCAAGGACAAGGCATGCGCATAAGCCCTGAAGACACTGTAAAAATTTATAATGCCACAAAGGTCAACATAAACTTGCACTCAAGTATCCAGTCCAAAGAACTTGTGCCCATGGGTGACTTTGTCAATCCACGTACCTTTGAGCTGGCCGCCATTGGTGCTTTTCAAGTGGTTGATAAGCGCGAACTTATGTCAGAACTGTTTCCGGAAGACACACTGGTCACATTCAGTACGCCCGAAGAAATGCTCGAAAAAACAGAATATTACATTGCGCATCCTGAAGAAAGGCATGCCTTTAGCAATGCAGCGCGTGCGCATGTATTGGCACACCATACCTATGAGCATCGAATGCAAAGTCTGTTGGAGTACACGCAAAAAGTGTGCACTTTCCCCACACGACAACAAAGGGAAAGTGTGTACAACACCCTGCCGGACACTTTGTCAGATGATATGCGTACAAACATTGCGACACTCCTTGAAAGCTTGCATTTGCCCGCACATGCATCCTTTGAGGAAGTCACCAAACGTATTCAAGAACGGCAAGGCACATTGAGTCCCACAGAGGTTAGTGTGTTGTTTTTAGATGCATGGCAAAAGCAATATAAAAAATAAAGTTGACAGTACCTTCCACTGAGGATTTTACACATCTCATAAAAATGATACGGAATGACTTATGCGCACCTATGTTATAGATGAACTCTCAGAAGAGATAATAGAAAAAATTCATAATCAACTGCTTGAAATGATGCTTCAAAGTGCTTTACCGGGCGTCTATTGGCTACCCATTCCAGAAGCACAGCAGACAACTCTGCAAATCGAACATACAAAAGAGTGCGGCCCCTATGTGATGGCTCTTGAAGTCAATACAGACAACGTACGTCTTGAGTTTTTAGTACGGGGTAAACATGCGCTTCATTGCTCCTGCGTGGGGTATGCTTCGCCTGAATTGGAACAGCATATGATGCGCTATATTGACGGTTTGCTAGAATGTTGACATATCCCCCTACCCCGCCATCCATACACACACAACCGGTCACTACCCACATGTTGACGCGCCAAATGGAGCATTTTTTAGAAAAACAGCTACATATTCTTTTGAACGACACGCATTTTCTCTTGGCACTTTCCGGCGGTGCCGACTCATTAGCTCTTTTGTGCTGTTTTTTATGGCTTACGGAAATGAATACGGCACAACGTATCCGGCTTTCCGTGGTACACATGGATCACGCTTTGCGCCCTGAAAGTGGTACAGAAGCACGCGCCGCGCAAGCACTGTGCACAGCATGGAACATCCCCTTTTATATGCAGCGTACAGATATCGTCCGCTACGCCAAAGCATTGGGACATAAAGAGGGACACAGCATCGAAGATACATCCAGAAAAGCACGTTACGAATACTTTGAACAGTGTCGGCGCGATTGCAACGCCCACTGGATTGTTCTTGGGCATCACGCAGGGGATCTTCAAGAAGACCTGCTTATGCGTCTTGTCCGCGGCACAGGTTGGCCGGCTCTTGGGGGCATGGTCGCCATAGATAAAGAACGCCGCATTCTTCGTCCACTCCTCCTCCAAGAGCCAAAACATCTGCGAAAGGCGCTCCGGCATGCACACATGACGTGGATAGAAGATATGAGCAATACGGATCGCCACTTTCTCAGAAACCGCATTCGGCACGATATTTTGCCACTTTTGCACAAAGAAAACAGTGCTTTTCCGCAAACAATTTCCCAGATATGGCATATGGCTCAAGCAGATAAGGAACATTGGCACACGCTCTTACGTACAATGTGCGCTACACATGCTATTGTGCGCATACAAACGCACTATCGCCATGAAGTCCATATTCCCGCCGAGGCCCTCACATATGCCGACAAGGCCACGCGCCTGCGCCTTTATATTCACGCCATGAAGCTCCTTATTCCTCACACCCAAGCGCGCGCGCACACCTTGTTTCAACTGGACACCGCCCTCACGGAAGGACGCGGGGGTGTCGTCTTTCAATTCTCTCAAAAAATATGCGCACACCTGAAAAAGAGAGCCATAACCTTTACATGCCCACTGCCATAAAAAAAGCCCTGCCTTAGCAGTCCGTTGAATGCACCTTTTAGGTTATCTCTGCGTCAGACTTCGCTTGCTTTTTCAGTCAAATACCGTAAGGGTATATTCCTCCAAAGCAAGCTTGTCTTCCTTGGGAAACACTGATTAAATAAAAATATATATAAAATGTACTATAAAATAATTGCGAAAAAAAACTTCTCTTGTCTCCGTGATTGCGGATTCATTCTTTCAATGTATTCAACAGAGGAAGAGTTAAAGCGTTTTGAGGGGATGGGGGGAGTTTGAGGGG
>CAYJPE010000071.1:0-12222 GCA_964371965.1 uncultured Desulfovibrionaceae bacterium | reverse complement strand
ATTCCTCTTTTCAATAAATTGAAAAGAGGAATCCCCAATCACTGAGATAGGAGAAATTCTTTTATAATTGATTTTATATATTTTTTTATTTAATCAGTGTTGCCTTAGGGGCTGTCGTCAAATAGCGATTTTTCGTGTTACATCAAGAAAGACGCGCTTGCTTTGAGGGAATATACTCGTATGATATTTAACCAAAAAAGCAAGTAAAGTCTGACGTAGAGCCCGCTTCAATAAGGGCGAAAGGGCGTATTCGACGCCAACCCCTAACAGACCATTGAAAAACTCCAACCTAAACAGCCCGCTCAAAAAGCGCCCTTTGGACAAAAAACACAAAGAACTAAGCCAAAGAGCATACTCCATATACAAGTACATCTCATTATTTGTAATATATTTCACAAATTAACAATAATCTATGCATCTTATGTTTAGAAGATATGCTTACAATCCACTTTGCAAGCTTACCTGACTCTCAGGCGTGCCTTCCTCTTGCGCCTTGTACTCCTCTAAAATAATACGGGCTTCGGGATGATGTATGGCAAGAAATTCGCGTATGGCGCAAACATCGGCAAAGTTCTTGTATGGCCCCACCTTCACTTCTGACATTTTAGACTTGCCAGACGCAGAGCCAACATCCCCCGATTGGGGAGGAAGAAGCACAAAAAAAGCCTCGTCATCGCTAATCAAGGTACCCGACGCATCACTCACCACGCGCACACTCACCGCAATAACACCACGCACAGACATATCCATCTGCAAAGCCGCTGTTTTGGACAAGTCAATAACGCGTCCGCGAATATAGGGCCCCCTGTCGGTAATGCACACAATGGTGCTCAAACCACTCCCCGCCTCCTTCACCTCCACCACAGTACCAAAGGGCAGGGTTTTGTGTGCGGCGGTAGGCATGTACATATCGTAAACAGCGCCGCTAGCGGTGAGCTTGCCATGAAAATACTGTCCGTACCATGAGGCTTTACCCGTGAGGGCATGATTGCCGTCCTTGGCAAAGAGCACTGAAGGCTCGCCCAAGGCCAGCATAAGCAAAAAAAATGACGAGCCTCTCAACACCTTACGGAGGCTTTTTCTGTATTGCATAAAGCTGTATCCTTTTTCGTATTTTTTGCCGTACCTTGCCATACGAAGGCAAAAATCTATGATTTCCTCATTATATCCATTCTGTAGAACTTGTCAAGCACGTCCTGGCTTTCAAAAAACGCCTAAAACGTGAAAAAAAATGCGTATCAACATAAAAAAAAGAAAAAAGATATCTAAAAACGTGCAAATTTCTTTTTTAAAGCCATTTGAAGCAGTTCACATTGCTGCAAATGGGCACTGTACTCATGCAATTTGGCGAACTCAAATTTTTCCTTGGGACAGTCGGTGATTACCTTAATAATATCAAGGCCGATAGCCGGGCGGGTGGGCGATATATGCTGTTCTTCTTGCCCTGTCGCCTGCGCATCATGTTGTGTATTTTTTACATGGTATAAAGCAGACGCCAGCGCAAAGCCTTCCATATCAACGACGTGCAAACCTTTGGCGCAGAGGTATGCTTTCGTACCTTGCCCTTGCAACAAGGCGGGCACGGAAATAAGATTGTAGTGCTTCTTTGCGCCCAAGTCTGTAGGATTGAGACGTACGTGGGGTAATGCAGGGGCGTCATTTTCGCCATGTTCGGTCTTTGGGAACGTCAAAAAATCATCATGATAGGCAGCAGGCGTTTGTATGATCTCAAAGTCGCCTGCACCTTGAAACTCCACAAAGCTAAAGTGCGTCAGACAAGCCATTTGACAGGCGGAGCCTATATGCAAATTCGGGGACAAGGCGCCGGCAAAACCCGTGAGTAACACGTCCACTTCGTCATAGGCAAAGTACGACGCCGCAGTGTATATGGCATTGAGCATATTCACAGCGCCCATGCCCGTTTGCATAAAGAATATTTTTTTATCCTTGGTTAGTTGCTCCATGTCTTGCGACGTATAGCCCAAATCTTCCACGAGTGCATGCACTGCACTCTGCTCGTTTGGCATGGGGCTTAGGACAATGAGGCTATATTTATTTGACATTAAAGTCTCCTTCATGAGGACGTGCTGGGGACGTCGTCAAACACCCTTCTCAAAGCATGCGGAGAGGGATGAGAGGCGATGAAGAGTGTTTTTTGTTTTCTATATCGATCCATAAAGATGACAACAAACGCCATGTTGTTCTTGGTCGTCGCCGGTCAAGTTCACCCATGTCGGCGCTTTGTGCCGGCAAATGTCCATGACTTTTGGACAACGAGGATGAAATGCACAGCCGGCCGGAGGGTTAAGAGGGCTTGGCAACTCTCCTCCAAGGGGGGCAAAGATTTCTTGTGCGGCGGGATCCAATGAGGGAATGGCCGCAAGCAGTGCTTGAGAGTAAGGATGAGCAGCTTTTTGAAAAAGGACATTTTTCGGCGCACTTTCCACCATGCGGCCAAGGTACATGACAACAATACGACTGCACATAAAGCCAACAACAGCAAGGTCGTGAGAGATAAAAAGACTTGCCAGGTGAAAACGTTCTTGCATATCCCGTAAAAGGTTGAGAACTTGTGCTTGAACTGACGCATCAAGGGCAGAAACAGGTTCGTCGCATACGAGTACTTTGGGATGAGTTATGAGAGCGCGCGCTAGGGCAACGCGCTGTCTTTGTCCGCCAGAAAATTCGTGGGGATAGAGTTGCCCCTGAGCAGGTGTTAACCCCACAAGATGAAGCATCTGGCTTACGCGCTGCTGGATCTCTTGTTTGGCAACACCTTGCACGATGAGCGGTTCGGCAATGGAATGCTTCACCCGTAGTCGAGGATTGAGGGACGAAAAAGGATCCTGAAAGACCATTTGGACGCGGCCTGCCAATTCGTTCCTCCATGCACCATGCTTTTTTGTGCCATACAAAGCTTTATTGTGCACAAAAATATGCCCGCTACTTGGCGGCAACAGCCCCACAATCATACGTCCCAATGTTGACTTACCGCAGCCTGATTCACCCACAAGCCCAAGTGTTTCACCAGCCTTCAGTTCAAGACTCACACTATCAACGGCCACAAGTTGTGCATTGTCAGCCAAAACCCCCGTGCGCACGTGAAAAGTCCGTGACACCTCTTGTACACGCAAAAGAGGATTCTCTACGCACATGGCGCACCACTCACGCTGGCCTCTTGGAAAGTTGCCATAGAGTTGAAAATGGCAGCGGAGGTACGCAAAAGAGGGACTGCTAGCGCAGCTCCGGTGCCTTCTCCCACTCGTAGACCCAAGTTTAACAAAGGGGCATCGTCGTAAGGATGATCGCGCGCGCCTCTGTGCAGAGCAGCCAACACCACGGCATAGCCCCGTTCGGCAGAATGGTGTGTCAAAAAGCAATAGTCCTTCACGGCTGGGCATATGTGCAAGGCGGCGACATAGGCGGCAGTGGCAATAAAGCCATCTACCAAAAGAACTTTTTTAGCGGCAGCAGCGCCCAGAATAATACCCGCCATGGTGGCAATTTCAAAGCCCCCCACATGAGCTAAAATATCTATGGCATCGCCTTCACTTATGGCTTTGGCATGCAGATTCAGGGCATTTTTTATAACACGCGCTTTATGTGTCACCCTTTCAGGGGTGGGATATGCACCTTGACCTGCCACATCTTGCGGCTCCAACTGCAAATACGCACAAAAAAGTGCTGAGGCAACAGTGCTATTACCGATTCCCATTTCGCCAATGGCCATGGCAGCATAGCCATTTTGCACAGCATCGGCGGCAAGCGCAATGCCATTGCTTAAGGCTTTTTCGCACATGCTTCGCTTCATGGCGGGAGCTTTGGCAAAATTGACTGTACCGTCGCCTATACGCCTGTCCAAGAGCGATGGGTGCGGTGCAAAGCTTCCGCCAACACAACCGGCATCCACAACCTTCAGATGGACGTCGGCCGTACGACACATAACATTGATCGCAGCACCATTATTTAAAAAGTTTTGCACCATTTGCCGAGTCACAGCTTGAGGATAGAAGGCTATTTGCTCTTCTACAATACCATGATCGCCCGCAACGGTATACATTTGTACGGGATCTATATTCAGGGGTATCGTGCCATTTTGGATACAGTAGAGCCTCATGGCTACCTCTTCCAAGCGCCCAAGGCTTCTTTGAGGCTTTGTCAGGTTGTCAAGGTGTGCTTGCGCCTTGGTGCGCAGGGACAAATCCACGGGCTGAACAGATTCACACGTATTAATGATGGTATGCATGGGAACTCCTTAAGCGCTGTCGTCAAATGCGTCTCTTCGCATATCTCTGCGTCAGCCTTTGTCTGTTTTTTCGATCAAAATACCAAGCGCATTTTCGTTATATGGCACAAAAATCGACTCCTTGCAGCTTGCTGAAAAAGTCGACTACCTGTAAACTTTCAATTCTTAATACCTTGAAATACTTCACTGTAAAAACACTCAAAACGACCTGTTCATGCGTAGAGGCGCCTCGGGAATCAAGACATTTTACACAAATTCGCGGCGAATGTTCACATGCATTCGACATCTTGTATAGAGCTGTCCCAGAAGTCAAGAAGTTTTTGCACAAATACCGGAGCAAACGAATCTCCATTGCCTTGAAGTGTTTTCCCAACAGCATCAAAGCCCTGCGTCGAGGCATTTTTTGAGTAATTTTTCTCTTTATGACGACTTATTAAACGCAAAGCGACTTTGCGCAACAAAGAACAGGTTTCCAACGCGCGATCTTTGCGTGCTCTGCTGTCATCTTCGCAGGAGGCCACACCGAGAACATGGTAAAAAGTGTTGTTTATGTTTCAATATCCTCAAATCAATGTTTCGCAGCCGATAAGTGCGTCAAAAGCCATTTTTCCTTACTATTGGCACACGCTCCACTTATTGCCGAAAAAAACTCCATGCCTTCCATTGCTGCCCTGATCCATAGCAACAGACTCGTGTATTTATTCTTGCCTTTTTATGCAATGCATGGCATAAGGAGAGACGGCAATACTGGACACTACGAAAGATAAAGAACACGTTATTTGAACAAGAAGATAGCAAAAATGCTGGTTTCTGAAAAAAAAATAGTTCCAAGTCACTTGGCGGAGATACATAAAAAAAAACGCCGACGCGTCCGCTTTTGCAGTCGTTTTGTGGCTCTGCTTTGTCTCATCCTTTTGGCGCCTTTACTTATCTGTATCGCGCTCTTGGTGCGTTTGGAATCGCAAGGCGCGTGCCTCTATTCGCAGCGTCGTGTGGGCTTGCGCGGCAAGTCTTTTACTTTATACAAATTTCGCTCCATGCACGACAGGTCCTCCCACACATGCGATGCCTGCACGTGTGTCTGTTCCGCCCATTCTCGCAAAAACTGTTGTCCCATACCGCCCGCCAACACCGATGTAACACGCATAGGTCGCCATTTACGCAGATGGCACGTGGACGAGTTGCCACAGCTTTGGAACATTGCACGAGGCGATATGTGCTTTGTGGGGCCGCGACCGGAAAGGGTGGAACTTGTGGCGCATTTTCAAAAAAACATATCTCATTACAACATTCGCCACGTGGTTCGCCCCGGCCTCACCGGCCTTGCACAAATATCCTATCACCGGGGTATTTCTGAAGAAGACGCCCGCAACAAGCTCTTTTTTGACGTATACTATATTCAGCATATGTCGTGGAAGATGGACATGGAAATACTGCTCAGAACAGTACCGAGAATTTTGTTTGACACCCTTCATACAAGTAAGCGCTGACATAACATTGCAAGCAGCACTTACACAAAAACGCAAAGGAGCAAGCATGCGCGTCCTGTGTCTCATATGTATACTGTGTTTTTATGCCGTGTATGGTGCATGGACGCCAGCTTTTTCTGCACAGAACACACTTTCTCATACTGACGCATCCTTAGAAGCCATGGTTGGTCAAATGATCGTCGTGGGTTTTCGCGGTATGGGTTATGGCAAAGAAGATAATTTGGCACAAACCTTGCGCTCCATACGTCAAGGTCACGTAGGTGGCGTGGTCTTCTTCAATTATGATGTTGTACTCAAATCTCCTCAACGCAATGTCAGCAGTTTAAAACAAGTCACCATGCTTACGCAACTGCTACAAAAGGACGCACCCGTGCCGCTCTTCATTGCCATTGACCAAGAAGGTGGAGCCGTACGACGCTTACGCAAGGAGCATGGAACACCATTTGATTTACCTTCCGCACAAAACATGGGCACACAAAGCCCAGATAAAACCCGCATATGGGGCGAAAAAACCGGTGAACTACTGCACTCCTTGGGCATCAATGTGAATTTTGCACCGGTTGTAGACGTCAATGTTTATCCACAAAGTCCTGCCATCGGTAAAAACGGACGCTCCTTTTCGGCCGACCCACATACCGTTGCGCAACATGCCCGCGCCTTTGCAGAAGGCCTGGCGAAGCACAATATCATTGCCACGTACAAACACTTTCCCGGTCATGGCAGTGCCATAGACGATACCCATTATGGCATGGCCGATGTGACACGCACGTGGACAGAAAAAGAACTCATCCCCTACACAGCGCCCCTACGCCCTCAAGTGCCGCTTATGATCATGACGGGGCATCTCTTCCATCGCACACTCGACCCCAACTACCCTTCCACCATGTCGCACACCATGATTACACACATTTTACGCAATACCTTGCAATGGGACGGTGTTGTGGCAAGCGACGATTTACAAATGCAAGCACTCTCAAACTTCTTTACGCGTAAAGAAAGCCTGCGCCTCGCCATCCTTGCAGGCGTCGATCTCTTTGTTCTGGGCAATAACCTCAAGCACAATAATGACCTTGCCAACTATATCCACGAAGACATTATGGAGCTTGTCCGCGAGGGGCATATCAGCGAACAAAGAATTCGTGAATCCTATCTACGGATCATGCGCCTTAAGGAACAAGCTGGTATTCTCTAGTGTTTTGTTAGTCGCTGTCGTCAAATGCGCCTTTTCGCCCTTATCGTAGCGAGCGCTGCGTCAGGCTTCGCTTGCTTTTTCAGTCAAATACCATAAGAGTATATCCCCTCAAGGCACGCGCATCTTCCTTGATATAACACGAAAACTCGCTAACCCGCATATTTCATGAACACCTCAGGCAGAGGTGTTTTTTCGGGTGTTCAACCATTTTTTGAGTACAAGGTACATTTATAGTTGCGCAAAAGTACAGTCGTGGGCTAGGTGTGCTCAAAAAATCCACAGAAATGGGGTTTTAAGGCTTAAAGTGCAAAGTTTGGACGCACGTCTCCTGCTGTGTTCGTGGATTTTTTTGTTTTATTCAGCATCTCGCCATTTCTGGCATCAATTTGGCGGCAACATGACGGAAAAGATCCTTGTACGGATAATAGCCTGAAAGGTGGATGTAAATGCGGCGAGTGTTGCGCAGAACCACACCGCCGATCTTAAGGAGCTTGAGGCGAATCGTATCGCAACGAGCATGGGAAAGCTCTGTACCTTTAAGTCCTACTTCCCGAATTACATTAAGGAAACGCTGATTAAATAGAATTTTTCTTCTCTAACAAGGAAAGCGAGTTTTGGGAAGCACGCGGTATATATAGACATATATAAGTGTTTCACAAAGCGAGCTTGACGCAGTGAGAGGGCAAAAAGGCATTTAATCAGTGTTTCCCTAAAATTGCCTGAATGGTGCGGCGTTTAGTGCTGGAAATTATATGGAAGATGATGTACACTTTGTCATGGCGATTCCTTGTGGTTTGTTTTGTCTTAACTAACCAAAACATATAAGAAAACATGAGGAATCGCCACTCTTTTTTTGTACTTTCATGAAATATGCGGGCTAGCAGCCTGTTAAAAAACTCCGTTTTGGACAGGCCGTTCAAAATGGTAAGATGCGAGGACGCGAAAAAAGTCATGGCACGCGCTGGATTAAACATACACAAGCAATATGACTTTTTTATGCTGACGACGCAGATTGCCGTTTTTCAACAGCCTGCCAAGAGCTATTTCTAAGAAAAATAGTGAGTTAGCGACAGCATCTTCTGCTTCCAAGATTACAAAAGACGATCTCTTATTACGAAATTGTTTTTTCGAACAAGAGAGCAATAGCGAAGTAATAATTTGAAAATATAAACAGAATTAGCAATTTTTTTCAGTTTATCGTGATGCGCACTTTTGCGGCAAATGCGTAAAAGCAACAATAACTGACTTGACATTTTATGCTTTCGGCTGTATAAAGTCAGCCAGAATTTTTCATAACAATAACACAACCTTGTGAGGATGTCATGCCCAGCTATTTCGGAAAAGCCCTAACATTCGACGATGTTTTGCTTCTTCCCGGCCTTTCAGAAGTCACCCCAGATATTGTAGATGTTTCCACATACCTAACGCCCCTTATCCACTTGCGTACCCCCCTTCTCTCTGCCGCCATGGACACTGTTACAGAATCTGCCATGGCTATTTCCATGGCTCGTATGGGTGGTATCGGGATTATTCACAAAAATCTTAGTATCGAGCAGCAAAAGCGTGAGGTGGACAAGGTCAAAAAATCTGAAAGCGGTATGATATTGGATCCCATCACGGTCAATTCCACGGATACCGTCCAAAGAGCATTGAGCTTTATGGCAGACTTTCGTGTTTCCGGCTTACCTGTGGTGGATGACGGTAAACTTGTGGGCATATTGACAAACCGTGATGTGCGTTTTGTCGATGACGCCTCCGCTATTTTGGTGCGCGAGGTAATGACATCAAAAAATCTCGTCACCGTTCCCATGGGCACCACCCTTGACGAATCACGGGCGCATTTACACAATCACCGTATCGAAAAACTCTTAGTGGTAGACGACGACAATCGCTTGCGTGGCCTCATCACTATGAAGGACATTGACAAAGTGCAAAAGTATCCCCATGCCTGCAAGGACGACAAGGGACGTTTGCGCGTGGGTGCAGCCATTGGTGTTGGCGGCATTGAAAGAGCGGCAGAACTTTTAGCCGCAGGTGTCGATGTGCTCGTTATGGACTCGGCTCATGGACATTCCTCCAATGTTCTTGAGGCCGTTGCCGAAGTCAAGGCTGCCTTCCCCAATTGCCAGCTCATTGCAGGTAATGTGGGAACGTACGAAGGTGCCAAAGCTATCTTAAAAGCGGGCGCCGATGCGGTAAAAGTAGGTATTGGGCCTGGCTCCATTTGCACCACACGCATTGTGGCAGGCGTGGGTGTGCCGCAGGTAACAGCCGTCACGGAGGCCTCCCGTGCTGCCAGAGAGCTGGATCGTTGCTGTGTTGCCGACGGTGGCATTAAATTTTCCGGTGACATTGTAAAAGCTTTGGCTGTGGGCGCACATACGGTCATGATCGGCAGTCTTTTTGCCGGTACCGAAGAAAGCCCGGGAGAAACCATTCTTTATCAAGGACGCACATACAAAATTTATCGCGGCATGGGTTCCATCGATGCCATGAAAGAAGGCTCCTCCGACCGGTATTTCCAAGAACGTAGCAAGAAGCTTGTGCCAGAAGGCATTGTGGGACGTGTGCCCTACCGTGGGGGCGTCATGGACTCCATTTATCAACTTATGGGGGGATTGCGTTCCGGCATGGGCTATGTGGGCGCTGCCAATTTGCAAGAATTGCGCGACAAAAGTGTCTTTTGTGAAATATCCGCCTCGGGTCTACGCGAAAGCCATGTGCACGATGTCATCATTACAAAAGAGGCGCCCAACTACAGGATTGATCAATAGCCTGAGTGAATTGCATGTGTGACCTGCTGATAATGCCTTCTTGCTTTGGCATATTGACGTTTGTCTCTTCACGCTGACAGAGTTTTTCTGAAAAGATGCACCGATAAGGAGTCTTTATGCCCAGTAAAGTCATTATTATAGACTATGGTTCTCAAGTAACACAACTCATTGCCCGTCGGGTTCGCGAAGCGGGAGTGTATTCCGAAATTCATCCGTGCAATGTGTCGGCCGATGCCGTGCGCGCCATGCACGCTTCGGCACTTATCCTTTCTGGAGGACCTGCCTCCGTGGGTGAGGCCGACGCGCCGACTTTGGATAAGGGCTTTCTGGATCTTGGTGTCCCTGTGCTGGGTATTTGTTATGGCATGCAGCTCCTCGCGCACAGCTTGGGTGGACGTCTTATGCAATCCGAAAACCGTGAGTACGGCCCTGCTGATATGCGTATGGTGCAAGACTGCCCACTGTGGGACGGTGTGAGCGGTGGCGAAAGCACGCGCGTTTGGATGAGCCATGGTGACAAAGTACAGCATGTGCCCGAGGGTTTTCGCATCATCGGCAGCACGACCACCTTGGATGTGGCAGCCATGGCGGATGCGCAACGGCGCATCTATGCCGTCCAATTTCACCCGGAAGTCCATCACTCAGAAGATGGCGAAAAAATATTGCGCAACTTTCTTTTTCGCATAGCTCATATTACACCGGATTGGAGCATGTCGTCCTTTATGGAACGTTGTATTCAAGATATGGCTGCACAGGTAGGCGATGGTCATGTGGTGTGTGCTTTATCAGGCGGTATCGATTCTACCGTTGTGGCGGTGCTTTTGCATAAGGCCATAGGACACCGTTTACATTGTATTTTTGTGGACAATGGCGTCTTGCGTCAAAACGAGGGTAAGGAAGTTGTATCGTATTTGCGCGAACACTTTGACCTTAATCTTACCATGGTAGAAGCTCAAGAACGTTTTCTTTCAAAGCTGCGCCATGTGGACGATCCCGAGCAAAAAAGAAAAATCATCGGTCATACCTTTATTGATGTATTTGACGAAGAGGCCAAGGCTTTGGCAACAAAGGTGGGGCGTGTGGACTTTTTGGCGCAAGGGACTTTGTATCCCGATGTTATTGAATCCATCTCCCACAAGGGACCAAGTGCCGTCATTAAGAGCCACCACAATGTGGGCGGCCTGCCGGAAACCATGAATTTGAAGCTTATTGAACCTTTGCGAGAACTTTTTAAGGACGAAGTACGCAAGGTGGCTGCGGAACTTGGCATGCCCGATTCCATTGTTTGGCGGCATCCCTTCCCCGGCCCGGGTCTTGCCATTCGTATATTGGGTCAAGTGACGGACGAACGCTTGAACATCTTGCGCCGTGCCGATGCCATTGTGCAGCAAGAACTCAAAGAGTCCGGCTGGTATCGTAAAGTATGGCAGGGCTTTGCCGTGCTTTTGCCTTTAAAGACCGTGGGCGTGATGGGTGATAGCCGCACCTACGAGCATGTCATTGCTTTGCGCATTGTGGACAGTGTGGACGCCATGACGGCAGATTGGGCACGGGTTCCGCCAGAGCTTTTGGAGCGCATGTCAAGTCGCATTATCAACGAAGTGCAAGGGGTTAACCGCGTGGTCTATGATATTTCTTCAAAGCCGCCGAGCACCATTGAGTGGGAATAAAAAGGCGAGGTTAGAAATGTTTGGAATAGGCAGCACGGAACTCTTAGTCATCCTCATTGTTGCTCTTGTGGTGCTTGGCCCCAAGAGCTTGCCGGGCATTGCCAAAACCCTTGGCAAGGTTATGGGGGAATTTAGGCGCGTAAATACGGAATTTCAGCGTACAATTAACTTGGAAGTGGCACAAGAAGAGCATGCAAAGCGCAAAAAAGAGGCTGAAGAGGAACTTTTTGGCAAGGATTCTGACAAAACTCCTGGAATTAAAAAAGAAAAAACATCTCAAGAATGCGCAGAAAATACCTCATCCTCTCACAGTATGACGATGGACGTGACAAGCGACACCGCAACCACTGTACCGGCTGATGCCATAAGCGGGAAGCACAGCCTTGAAAAAACACCGGTAGGTCTTACGTCAGACACTTCGCAAAATATGCCGCAACAAATGACAAGCCCCTTGGAAGAGGCCGTGGCAAAAGCGGAAGCAGAGGCGGATTTCCCCAAAACAAAATCACAGCAATATGAAGGCACACAAAGTCATGACGCCAAGGCATAAAAGGCTGTTAAAAAAGGCAATCTGCTGTGTCAACGAAAAAAATCCAGACATCTTATCCAGACATCTTATCCAGACATAATATACCGCGATGCTTGGATTTTTTCGCTTTACTGTATCTCACCTTTGTTAAACAGCCTGCGCATTTGAAGTTTTTCAACAGACTTTTTGATTGTGAACGCCCTCGGAGCAGGGGCACAACGCAAAAGAATTTATTTAGAGGCAGCCCTAGTAGCCTGTTTTGTCTCAATGTGTATTTTTTAAAAGCATGTGGGGGGAAACTTTTTTTAGGAAAAAAAAGTT
>CAYJPE010000070.1:0-12244 GCA_964371965.1 uncultured Desulfovibrionaceae bacterium | reverse complement strand
CTCAAACTCCCCCCATCCCCTCAAAACGCTTTAATTGTTCCTTCCGCATGCAAAAAAACGATGTTCAGGCCATGCTGAAAGTGTGAGGCACAGCAACACGTATAAGAGATGAGCGTTGTGGCTTTTTCAACGGGCTGCCCAACCCTTACTGCGACACCATGCCTTTAACCAATAACAGCATCTGTTCGCGAGGCAGGCCACTGACAACCTCTTCACCCTCAGTATCCTTGAAGGTTGTGGCGCTAATACTATGAGCAAAGCCGTCTGCTTTCCAGTAAGCAACGTGTACAAGGGCGTCCTTGCCGCCAAAAGTGACGGCAATGCCGTCCAGATCCTCTTGGGAATTTTCAGGATACTGTTCATGCACGCCGCTATTATTGTCAGGGCCGCCCTTACGGAAACGAATCTCACGATTGGCATTTCTCAAAATGACTTCAATCATTTTTTCCCCAGTCATGAGCACTCTATAAGCGTCGGCACTATAGCCATCCGGTAAGGATGCCGGCAAGGGCATGGTAAAACCTGCAGCTTTTTCCGCCTCTTCAAGACTTTGAAATGTTTCAAATGGATTTGCCAGTTGCATACTGCCGACAGCTGGGGCTTTTTCAGGTGTGTGTTGTGCAGACTCTTCTTGCACGGCAGGCGTGCCCGCCGTCTGTTCCGAAGCATCGTCAGAGCTGCATGCCACAAGGGGCAAGGTCAAGCTGCCACATAAGGCAAGAACCATAAGGCTTTTTATGTTTTTCATGGTGCGAATTTCCGTTTAAAAGTGTGTGATTTGATGTGAACAAGGACTTTCTACAAAAGAGTTCGCAATGTTTCGAGAACTCTTTCCACATTTTCCTTGCGTGCCGTATGACCCATAAGGCCAATGCGCCAGATTTTGCCCGCCAAGGGGCCAAGGCCGGCACCGATTTCAATAGCGTATTCTTTGAGCAGACGCGAACGAATGGCGGCCTCGTCCACCCCTTGCGGCACCTTGACGGCATTGAGCATGGGCAGACGATATTCGGCCTCCACGAGCATTTCAAGGCCAAGGGCTTCAAGACCCTGCACAAGAAGTTCATGCATGTGCTTATGCCGCATGTAGACATCGGGCAAACCTTCGTCCAAAACAGCTTTTAAGGCCGCATAAAGGGCATATTCCATGTTAATGGGAGCCGTGTGGTGGTAGGTTCGTGTGGTGCCTTCCCAATAAGAGGCGATGAGCGAGAGGTCAAGGTACCAGTTGGGCACCTTCGTCTTGCGCCCTTGAAGTTTTTTAAGTGCCCGTTCCGAAAAGCTGACAGGAGCAAGACCCGGAGGGCAAGAAAGACATTTTTGTGTGCCGGAGTAAGCGGCATCCACATGCCAGTCGTCCAAATGCACGGGGATACCTCCAAGACTTGTGACGCAGTCGAGCAGGAAGAGCGCCCCGTGATTGCGCACCATCTTGCCGATGGCGGCAGGATCTGAGCGCACGCCCGTGGATGTTTCGGCATGAACAAGCGCAACAATGTCATATTGCCCATTCTCAAGTCGTACTTTCACAGCGTCGGCCAAGATGGGTTCACCCCAAGGGGCGTCGAGCACGTCCACATTGGCTCCAAGGCGGGCAGCAACATCTTGCATGCGTGTGCCAAAAACGCCATTGGTGAGTATAAGCGCAGAGTCGCCTTTCTCCACAAGGTTCACAAAGAGCGTCTCCATACCCGCAGAACCCGTGCCGGACATGGGCATGGTGAGAGCATTGTGTGTATTGAATACCTGACGCAATTGTTCCTTGATGGCATCCATGATCTCCACAAAATATGGATCAAGGTGCCCAATAGTGGGTTTTGCCAGCGCCGCATACACGCTGTCTGCAACGCATGAAGGGCCTGGACCCATAAGAAGTGTAGGCTTAAGGTCTTGTAACAAATCTTTCATATATTACTCCTTTTTATGTATCATAAACAAAATGCGTCTTCTCTACCACTATGTTGTTGCTGCTGTTGCTTTTGCTTTACAGCCAATCAGCGAAAGCGCAAGCGCAAGTGCAAGTCCCACATAGCTCAAAGTGGCACTGTCCATAAAAGCGGCAAACAATCCGCACAAACCACCGCTCAACATGGCAAGCGTTATACAAGTTGATGACACTGTATAACGCTTATAACAGAGCATGGCAACACATACCGGAAGAACCACACCGCAAACAAAAATATCGTTGGCCATAAGCAAAAGCTCAAGAATCCCCATGCCGGGCACAGCCAGCGCCAAACTCCCAAGCCCCAATACAAGTGTACACAAACGACATGTACGCACATCGGTACGTTGTAAAACATCATTGCAGGCAATGGTGGCGGCTGTGATGAGGCTTGAGTCTGCCGACGAAATAACAGCACTCATAAGAGCCAATATGCCCATGATACCAAGCCACGGCGGCATGATTGTTGTAAAAACTGTCGGCAAAAGCCCTTGGGGCGGCGTTCCTTCCGGCACAATACCACGACTCAAAACACCAATACTCACAAGCACTATGGCCGAAAGCACCAAGCCCGCCGCGCCCAAGAGCGCGCCGCGCCGCGCCGTTTCTTCAGAGCGGGCACTCAAAAGCCGACCAAAAAGCATGGGGCATACCACATAACTTCCGCCCATAATGAGCAAAAAATAAGACACTTTGCTTAAAGGAAAGTCGTCATTGACCAATTCCAGAGGCAGGGACGACATAGGCAAACTCAGGGAATCGTCACCCAAAAGAAAGCACAAACTTATGCCCATAATGACCATGAGGAAGAGATAATGAAAAGCATCGCTCTTTATGACAGCCCTTTGCCCTCCACCCATGGCGTGAAATATAATAAACACAGCCCCAAGCGCAAGCGTGCCCATATGGGGAAATGAAGGAAAGCTTGTGCCGATAAATGGGTGCAAAAGCGTGGCCAAAGCGCTGAATTGTGCCGCCGTAATAGCTAACCATGCCATAAGAATAATGACGGAAGAAAGCCTTGCCGCGCTCTTGCCGCCAACAAATGTATGTACCATTTGCGGCAATGTACGCGCACCGCTTTGCCGCACCCGACGCGCAAGAAAAAGCGCAAGAATGCATAAACCCAAGGCGCCGGAACAGAGCCACCATAAAGCAGGCGTGCCCACCTGCCATGCCAAGCCCGTCATACCCAACGTGGCAGAGCCACCAACGCAGGATGCCAGTATGGAAAAACCCACAGCCAGCGAAGACGATGTTCTGTCATTCACAAAAAAAGTATCCGCAGCTTTTTTTCGCTGTCCCATGGCAAAAAACGCGGAAAGACCCAGTAGGGCAAGGCCATAGCATGCAAACCAAAGCATTGTTCAACTCTCCCATAACATTGTTGTATTTAAAGCAATAGATTAAAATTATTGATGAAAAATATTTTCTTGCAAAGCACCGTGTATGGCTGCCGCAAGCAGAGCTATGTCATGGGCATCGCATATGTATGGCGGCATGACATAGAGAAGCCGCCCAAAAGGGCGTATCCACACACCCTGTTTCACAAAGTACGCTTGCAGTGTCGCCACGGCTTGCGCGGAAAGCGCTTGGCGCAACTCCACAACCCCAATGGCACCAAGGACTCGAACTTCTTTAACAATTTCAATGTTTTTACATATGGCAAGTTCGCAACGAAGCGCACGTTCAATGGCAGCCACATTGCGCTGCCACGGTGATTGCGTCAGCACGTCCATGGAGGCCGCCGCCACGGCGCAGGCCAAAGGATTTGCCATAAATGTGGGGCCGTGCATAAATACATGATTGTCGCGGCATATGCCCTCAGCCACAGCCTCGGTGCATATTGTGGCCGCCAAGTTCATAAAGCCGCCCGTAAGCGCCTTGCCCACACAGCATATATCCGGCGCTATCAGTGCCCATTCAGAAGCAAACATCTTGCCGGTTCGCCCAAAGCCTGTGGCAATTTCATCGCAAATGAGTAAGACGCCGTGCCTTGAACACAATGCACGCAATGCTGTAAGATACTCGGGATGATAAAAATACATGCCGCCGGCGCCTTGCACTATGGGCTCAATAATGCAGGCGGCAAGCTCGTGACCATGTTGCGCAAAGGCTTCATCTAAAGGCGCACAGTCTGGCGCAGCGAAGCGTGCTTCATGTTGTGCCGACACGGCAAAGGCCGGTTGAGGGCGAGGGACAAGAACAGGCTTTTGCAAGGTATTGGCAAAGAGTGTGTGCATGCCGTTTATGGGATCACACAGCGACATGGCGCCTTGCGTGTCCCCATAATAGCCCCCATAAGGTGTCAAAAAGCGTGTGCGTTGCTTCTCTCCCACGGCATACTGATATTGCAGCGCCATTTTTAAGGCCACTTCCACCGCCACAGAGCCTGAATCTGCCCAAAAAAGGCGTGTGAGCGCGGGCGGGAGCAAGGCCAAAAGCTTTTGTGCCGCAATCACTGCCGGTGCGTGGGTCAAGCCACCAAACATCACATGCGAAAAAGACGCCGCCTGTGCGTGCGCTGCCGCCACAAGGCGCGGATGTCCGTAACCGTGAATGGCGCACCACCATGATGCCATACCGTCAAGGAGCTTCTCGCCACCTTTTAAGAAAATGTACTTCCCTTCTGTTCGCGTAACTTCATACACGGGTAGGGGATGTGTGGCTGAGGTATAAGGATGCCATAAATGTTGTTTGTCCCATGTAAGGCAAGGGTTTTCGCTTGATAAACACTTGTTTTTAGAATCGATGGGTGTTTTCCAGAGATCTTGGCATTGTTGCGCTAATTCCGCAAGGAGTGTTGCGGATGAATGCCATGGCGATACTGAAGGCATGCACTCTTGCTCATTGTGCATGCCTGCGCCAATGTCTGTATTGAAGCGCAATATATATTGCGGAATGTGCGGGAAGCGTTTTGCAAGGTATACACAGTTATCTTGGGCTATTAAGGATTCTATTTCGGTATTATGCTTGTGCGTTGTTGCTGTGTTGCTGCTGATTTTGCCTTCGTTCATGACGAGTGCCAATATGCTGAGCCCCCTGTGTTGTGCCGTGTCTATGGTAAGTAGGGCATGGTTGAGGGCGCCGAGGGTATTGTGTATAACAATAACGATGGGTAGCTTGAGGGCGGCCATGAGGTCGAGCATGGTTTCCGTACCGTTAAGAGGGACGCAGAGGCCGCCGGCGCCTTCGATGAGAAGAGGCCGCGTGTGCGCACTGTTATGGATGCTGTGTATGCCGTCCACAATATGCGCGACGCTTATGCTTTTGCCTGCTTGTGCGGCGGCAAAGTGTGGCGAAGCGGGCAGATTGAAGGTGTGCAAGGTGCGCGGTGGCAAGGTGTGTGAAAGATGCTGTGCGGCTGAGCAATACATGGGAGCGTCATGAATAGTGCCTGTCTGGACGGGCTTGACCACAAGTGTCGGCGTTGCGCGAAGGGCGAGCGCACGATAAAGGGCGCCGGTGACAACGGTCTTGCCAACGTCAGTGCCGGTGCCGGTAATGAAGATGCCTTGAAGGGGGGGAGTTTTTGTCACGAGAACGTATCCGAAGTATGAGAGTTTTGCAAGGATCTGCTGTGATGTTGCTTGACCTATGCACGTGTTGACCGATGGGAAGTGACTCCATTGTTGCCTGTGAAGACAAAGCACTGAGGTCGGCATATCGTATAATGTTCCGAAGCACAAGAAAAAAACTTTGCCCTCTGTCTTCAATTATGAAAAAAAGACACTTTCGTGTCTTTTCCCCTTTGACACATGTGAGAAAAGTGTGTACTCTGGGGCGAATTAAGGTTGCTGTGACCTTAAGACGCCATCTGTCATTTATAACGCCACATAAGGAGGCGGGGAATGAGTCTTAATAGGCGTGATTTCGTCAAACTTTGCACAGGAACGGTGGCTGGATTTGGGGTATCTCAAATGTTTCACCCTGCCGTAAAAGAAGCGCTGGCCGAAACGTTGTCCGGCGATCGTCCTCCTGTGCTGTGGTTACAGGGGCAAGGCTGCACGGGCTGTTCTGTTTCCCTGTTGGATACCGCCAATCCCGGCATAGCTGATGTGTTGCTCAAGGTCATCAGTCTTGATTTTCACCCCACGGTCATGGGCTGCGAAGGCGAGCAAGCCATTGAGTTTATGCGTAGTGTTGCCGAGGCCAAAAAGGGGCAGTTCTTTGTTGTTGTGGAAGGTGCCATACCTGTTGCCGCAAAGGGCAAGTACTGTATTATAGGGGAAACCCATAAGGATCATAAGCTCGAAGAAATTACCATGGTTGACATGGTTAAAGAATTGGCTCCCCATGCTGCTGCCATTTTGGCAGTGGGCACCTGTGCGGCCTATGGTGGCATCCCTGCTGCCAAGGGTTCCCAAACAGAAGCTCTCGGCGTTGCTAATTTCTTAAAAAAGAACAACATTGCAACACCTGTGGTCAATATTCCCGGCTGTCCACCGCAGCCAGACTGGATTGTGGGCACAGTGACTCTTGCTCTTGACATGATTGGCAAGCATGGCCTTGCCGGCGGTCTTGGTGAAGTTGTGAAAGTGCTTGACTCCGAAGGTCGCCCAACGCCCTTCTTTGGCAACAATGTTCACGAAAATTGCCCCTTCATTGAGCAATTTGACGAGGGTGTCATGTCTGCCACCTTCACCGACAAGGAAGGCTGTCGCTACGACCTTGGCTGTAAGGGGCCGCAGGCTTACTGCGATTCTTACAAACGCAAATGGAATGGCGTGAACTGGTGTGTTGCTAACTCGGTGTGCATTGGCTGTACCGAGCCGGGCTTCCCTGACGATTCATCACCTTTCTTCTCTAACTAAGGTTGCCGTACGCACACATCGTGTGCCAACATGCTTAGGAGGCATATATGGCTAAAACAACCATAGCCATCGATCCCGTCACCAGGATTGAAGGCCACTTGAAGGCCGAAGTTGTGGTAGAAAATGGGAAGGTGGTGGACGCACATCTTTCTGGCGGTATGTACCGCGGATTTGAAACAATCTTGAAAGGACGTGACCCTCGCGATGCGACACAAATTGTGCAGCGTATTTGCGGTGTGTGCCCAACGTCCCACGCCATGGTTGCAGTGGCAGCTCAGGAAAACGCATTTAAGGTCAAAGTGACCAACAATGCCCGTCTGACACGTAACCTCATTCTTGGCGCTAACTATTTGCAATCTCACATATTGCACTTCTATCATCTGGCAGCTCTCGACTTTGTGGACGGTCCTGCCAGTGCTCCCTTCCAGCCCCGCATGGCAAAGCCTGACCTGCGCTTGCCTCCCGAGGTGAACAAAGTTGGCGTTGACCAATATGTGGAAGCCCTTGAGGTTCGCAGAATTGCCCACGAAATGGTCGCCCTTTTTGGTGGCAGAATGCCCCACGTGCTTGGCATCGTGGCCGGCGGCACCACCGAAATTCCCACCAAGGACGCCCTTGCAGAATATGCTGCTCGCTTCAAAAAAGTGAAGGCATTCGTTTATGAAAAATATCTGCCCGTTACCTACACCGTAGGCGCAGCGTATAAAGACCTCTTCAGTCAAGGGCATGGACATAAAAACTGTTCTTGCTTTGGTGTTTTTCAGCTGGATGCAGATGGCAAGGACTTCTTGCTCAAGCCCGGTATGTATATCAAGGGTAAGGATGTACCGTTTGATCCCAAAAAAGTCACCGAAGACGTGAAGTACTCGTGGTTTGATGAAAAGGCCACCGGTGCCAACTTTACCGAAGGTGCCACCGTTCCCGCGCCGGACAAAAAGGGTGCTTATAGCTTCGTAAAAGCTCCGCGTTATGACGGCGTTCCCGTGGAAGTGGGGCCTGCCGCACGTATGTGGATTACCAATCCGCCTTTGAGTAAGGTGGGTCAAGAAATGCTGAAGAAGCATTTTGGCATCGAAGCAAAAATGTTCCGCGATCTTGGTGAAGATCTTGTCTTCTCCATCATGGGGCGCCATGTGGCTCGTACGGAAGAAACAGCGCTTATTGCCGATCAAGTGGAAAAATGGCTCAAGGAAATTAAGCCCGGTGATGAAACATGGACGAATTTTGAAATTCCCATGACCACCGAGGGCTATGCCTGTGCTGAAGCGCCACGTGGTTCGCTCATTCACTATGTGAATGTGAAGGATCAAGTGATTGACAATTATCAAATTGTCTCCGCTACCATTTGGAACTGCTGTCCCCGTGATGACAAGGGGATTCGCGGGCCTGTGGAAGAGGCACTCATCGGCGTGCAGGTGCCCGATGTACAAAACCCCGTCAACGTAGGGCGCCTTATTCGCGCCTTTGATCCATGACTGGGCTGTGCCGTGCACGTGTTGCACGCAGAAAGCGGTAAAGTGACCGTTGTTGAAGTGAAATAATACAATACTGTGAAATCCCCAGCCTATGATAACTCTTTATGAAAGTGTCTTTGGCTGGGGGTTTTTTATGGTGCATGAAAAACTTTTCTTAGTAAGATACTCAGCTATCTTTCTCATTGACACCTTCTCCTAAGAGACTTATTGTCTTGGTGTTTACGTTGCTCGCATGCCGCTTGGCCAGAGCAATACATTCTGACAAAGCACTTCATTTCGCGTTAAGCGAGTTTTTCTTGTTATGGCAAGCGTGCTCGTTTTTTTGTAATGTGAACTTTTTAGCTCTCACATGAGATGTCGTGCTGACAAGGTTACAGTATGCATAGCATAAAAAACACACATATCCCACGCGCCACCATACAGCGTCTCGCCGTATATATACAAGAACTTGAACTTCTGGAGCAAGACGGCGTAGAGGTGATTTCTTCTGACCCCTTAGCAAGAGTTTGCGATGTCAATGCTTCTCAAGTGCGCAAAGATTTGGCCTATTTTGGTGAGTTTGGTGTGCGAGGTGTGGGGTATCATGTCAAAGCTCTCATTGAATCCATTTCTCAAGCTCTTGGAATTAATCGCGAGTGGCGCACAGCCCTTGTGGGTGTGGGAAATATGGGAAGGGCTATTCTTAATCACGCAGAATTTCGTGCCAAAGGTTTTACCATTGTGGGCGCCTTTGATTGCGACCCCTTTAAGATCGGCGAAAAACTGTATTCTCTTGAAGTCATGTGTACAAAGAGGCTTAAAGAGAAAGTGGGTGAGCTGGATATTCAAATGGGTATCGTCACAACGCCGCCCGAAAGGGCGCAAAGGGCTGCTGACCAGCTCATAGCGGCAGGCATATATGGCATTTTGAACTTTTCCCCGGCGCGTATACGTGCGCCTGAGCATGTGCATATAGAATATGTAGATTTTTTCCATCATCTTTATACGCTGGCATTTAAATTGAGTCGCGACTTGAATGCATAATTTTTTCACTAAGAGAGTGCTTGTTGCATGTGTCTTTTGCACATGATGAAGGAGTGTTGCGTGCCTTTGCGTCATGCATTCACTCTTTTGACGCGTTTTGGTCGTGGCACTGCGGTGCCGGATGTCAGTCTTGGGCTCGCTTTGCCTTGGTTTGCCATGGTGGGGCTTTGTGTGGGCATTGTGTTGACCCTGCCGGTATATATTTTGTATTTTACGGGCATACTCACGTCATCTTGGGCGCTTGCGTGGTTCTATGTGTTTTTGGATGTGTATGTGACTCGCGCTTTGCATCTTGATGCTGTGGCAGATTTGGGTGATGCTTGTCATGCCAATGGTGCGCGTTTTTGGCACATTATTCACGACAGCCGTATGGGAGCTTTTGGTGGGGTGGCTCTGTTTATGGCACTCAGTGGGCTTTTGTTGGGTGCTTATGATGCCATTACCGCACAGCATTGGCTTGCCCTTGTCTTTGCACCTGCTTTTGGGCGTGTCCTTGTGGTGCTTTTTGCCTGCATAAGTCCCCCTTATGACACACAATCTCTT
The DNA here is from genome assembly GCA_964371965.1 of uncultured Desulfovibrionaceae bacterium. GTDB lineage: Bacteria > Desulfobacterota > Desulfovibrionia > Desulfovibrionales > Desulfovibrionaceae > CAYJAD01. Next base: position 2,444 of record CAYJPE010000070.1, on the reverse strand, counting down.
GGTGGCAAAACGTGTGCCGGCAAGAGTCCATTCTTATTTCTTGTGTATCTTGTGTTGGGTGTAGTGTTGCTTTGCCATTTTGATGTGATGGCAATTCTTGGAATAGTGATGGCTGTCTTGTGCTTATTCATTGTGATGTGGCGTCTTGCACGCGCTCAAGGAGGTTGCAACGGTGACTTTCTTGGGAGCATTATTGTGGGGGGGCAGCTTATTCTTCTTCTATGTGCATAACCTTCTGGAGAGTATGATGGATTTTTACCCTTTTCTTGAGCAAGCACGATCTTGCCGCCGTTTTAATGAAAAGCAAAGACTCGGTGCTGAAGCTGTGACTTTTCTTGTAAACTGTGCCCGCATAAGCCCTAGTGCCCGCAATGCACAAGTGTTGCGCTATAAGGCCGCAGAAAGTCCCGAAGCGTGTGAAGCTATTTTTCCTCATACACGGTGGGCAGGCATTCTTAAATGGGATGGCCCCGTTCAAGGAGAACGCCCAAGCCTCTATATAGCCATCCTTGCCCCAAAAGGCGCCGGCAAGCTTGTGCATATGGATGTGGGGATTGCAGCGCAAAATATACAACTTGCTGCACATAGCCGTGGCTGGGGCTGCTGCATGCACGCATCCTTTAATCCACAAAAATGCGAAGAAGTGTTCAATATTTCAGAAGATATGGATATCGCTCTCTTGCTTGGATTGGGCGTCGCACTGGAAGAGCGCTGCATAGAACCGCTTCCTTCCGACGGAAATTTCAATTATTGGCGGGATGACGCAGCCGTACACCATGTGCCAAAACGGAGTGTTGACGAAGTGCTCTTGCGTATTTTTTAGGAAAGCACTGAGTAATTGTTTTTCTTGAGGGGGGAAGGGGATCTTTCCCCTTAGGAAGGGACAGGTGCCAAAACCCAAAAGATTCACCCTAAAGGGCACACGCCCCTTCCCCCCTCAAACGCCCCCATTCCCTCAAAACACTTTATCTATTCCTTTTTTTAATAAAGTAAAAAGTGAAGCCCTCAATGACTGAGCAAGAAAATTCCTTCCTATTATTGCTTTATAATGTTTGCTGTATATGCTTTCACGTAAGCAACGCTTCCGAAAAGAAGTGACGAATGTGCTTTTTTGGTGCGAAACGCTTCTGAAAATAAATGACGACAGCCCCTAAAAAAAGAGCAGAAAAAAACATTGCATTTGCTGCGAACTTGTGTACTGTAGATCGCGGAGTGATAAGCGCGGTCTTATGTTTTGTTCTATACAGCATAATGACAAGGACGTTGCGGCTTCCCCCTGCCAAATAGCCGAAATCACTCTCTATCGGGTCTTGCCTCCTTCCCCCAAGGGCAAGACCCCTTTTTGTTTCCAAAATAAGCTCTCTCAGGCTTGCAAAATTCGTTTTTTTTCCGTACTGTTCCTGCACAGGTACAATAAGAGTTTTGGCCTTGGTACGGCTACTTCTATAGAAAAAGATGGTATTTTTGCGAAGTAAAACGTGTTTTTTTTTGCGAAAGACGCGCAGCAAACGTGCGTAAGTGAGCAATGAATGTCGTTTGAGGCCGGCAAAACATCTATGAATGTAATTAAGGTCAGTGCTCTCCAAGAATGTATTGCTTATGCAGACCTATATGCGTCTGTGGGAAACTTTAAAAAGGAGAAAATACTATGAAATCTTTGAAAGGGAGCCAAACAGAGAAAAATATTCTCACAGCCTTTGCCGGAGAATCACAAGCCCGTAATCGCTATGATTTCTTTTCTAGCGTAGCAAAAAAAGACGGTTTTCGCCTGGTGCAAGAAGTTTTTGCAGAAACTGCAAGTCAAGAAAAGGAGCATGCCAAGCGCTTGTTCAAGTTTTTAGAGGGTGGCGAAGTTGAAATAGTAGCTGCTTTTCCTGCGGGAATTATTGGCCCATCGGAAGCAAACCTGATTGCGTCGGCAGAAGGGGAGCATCATGAATATACGGAAATGTATCCAAACTTTGCGGCAGTTGCTGACAAAGAAGGGTTCGGAGAAATTGCTGCTGTTATGCGCAATATAGCCATTGCCGAAGAATACCACGAAAAGCGTTTTTTGAGCCTTGCAAAGCAAATTCGTGAAGCTACCATGTTCAAGGCGCCTGCCCCTGTCATGTGGCATTGCCTTAACTGTGGGTGGCTCCACGAAAGCGAGCTTGCCCCCACCCTTTGCGGTGCGTGCGCACATCCCACGGCTCACTTTGAGGTTTTATATCATACTTATTAGGGGTATGTTGAAAAAAACATTGTAGGCACTGTCGAAAAATACATCTTTTCGCCCTTATCGATGCGGACTCTGCGTCAGGCTTTGCTCGCTTTTTCAGCCACATGCCATAAGAGTAGACTTTTCAAAGCGCGCTCGACTTTGCTTCAATGGGCTTAAATGTGTATTTTTAAAAGGCATGTGGGGGGAAACTTTTTTTAGGAAAAAAAAGCTTTCCCCCCAC
>CAYJPE010000069.1:0-12273 GCA_964371965.1 uncultured Desulfovibrionaceae bacterium | reverse complement strand
GCGATTTGGCTTTTTTATGCTGACGCCGCAGATTGCACTTTTTCAACGGACTGATAGGCGTAGCCGTTAGGCGAGGGACGAGCCTTACGGCTATCGAGAGCAGCGATGGTGTGGGGGAAATTTTTTTCCTAGGGGCTGTCTCTAAATAAATTCTTTTGCGTTTTGCCTGCGTCAAACGGTGTTTTTTGCTCAAGTTACGTATGTCTGTATACGCGCCTTTCGCAAAAAAACGCGTTTTCCTTGGCAAAAACACAAAATCTTTTTATTTAGAAACAGCCCCTAAAAAAGTTTCCCCCCATATGCTTTTAAAAATACACATTAAACATGCTTATGTTTCAGGCTTTCTCCGGCATAGGTAAAGTAGGTATGTTCGGCTAAGTTCATGGAACGTCGCCAAATTCTGTTAAGAGATCGACTGACAAGAATGCCATACATGGCCACATGTGGATCAGGTGTGGTTTCAAGTTTTTGTGTAAGCTTGTGGACAATGCGCATATCAAGAAGGACAGCATCATCCTCGTGCTTGCGAACGGCGAGCGCCTCTTCCGTGTTGCCCGTACGAAAAGCGTTTATCGCTGCCACAAAGCTTGAGCGAACAATTTCTATAAGTTCTTCTAATTCATGCGCAATAACGGCAAGGCTTGTGCCCTGCATGGTGAGGGTGCGTTCGGCAATGCTGCAGGCTTCATCGGCAATGCGTTCAAGGTCGATGACCATACGAAGGGCACTTACCACAAGTCGTAAGTCGCAGGCTACAGGCTGTGTTCTGGCAAGAAGGCTCAGCGCTTTGGCGTCAATCTCATTTTCCAATTCATTAATGGCGGCATCACCGTCAATGACGGCACTGGCACGTCCCACATCGCCATCTTGCAAAGCCTTGCACGCATCTTCCACGGAAAGCCCCACCATGGCAGACATGACGAGCAGGCGTGTGCGTAAGGTGACAAGCATTTGTTGCAATTGATTTTCGTTGGCACTCATTAACCAAACCTCCCTGTAATATAGTCTTCAGTTTGTTTCACTTGGGGACGGGTGAATATGGTATCTGTGACATCATGTTCAATAAGTTTGCCCATGTAGAAGAATGCTGTGAAATCGGACACCCGAGCCGCTTGTTGCATATTGTGTGTGACTATGATGATTGTGAGCTGATGTTTGAGCTCATGTATACCTTCTTCAATTTTTTGTGTGGCAATGGGATCGAGTGCCGAAGCAGGTTCGTCCATAAGTAGGACTTCAGGCCCCACAGCCAAGGCGCGTGCAATACACAGGCGTTGTTGTTGGCCGCCAGAAAGACCGAGGGCGGAAGAATGAAGCCTGTCTTTTACTTCTTCAAAGATAGCCGCGCGATGCAAAGCCTCTTCCACCGTATCGGCAATAAGAGCTTCATCCTTTATGCCGTTGACACGTAAACCGTAAGCCACATTCTCAAAAATTGTTTTGGGAAAGGGATTCGGCTTTTGAAACACCATACCTACCTTGCGGCGTAAGGCAACCACGTCGGCGTGCTGGGCATTGATGTCCTCGCCGTCAAGTGTAATGGATCCTTGTACTTTTGCGCCGGGAATAAGGTCATTCATGCGGTTTAAACAGCGTAAAAATGTGCTTTTGCCGCAACCGGATGGGCCAATGAGGGCGGTGACTTTATTTGTGGGAAAGGTGAGGCTAATACCATTGAGTGCTTGTGCCTCGCCATAAAAAAAATCAACTTTTTGCGCCGATAATTTGTGTTGTTCTGTCACTGTTTCTCTCCAAGGGCTAAGGGGAGGGTAAAGTAAAAGGCGGTGGCGTGCTCCTTGGATGGGCTTTCCACCCAAATACGCCCACCAAAGCGTTCTACCGTATGTTTACAAATGGCAAGTCCTAGCCCTGTGGTGGGGCCTGCAAGGTTTTTTGGAGCACGCTTTGCTGTCATGGTATGGTTGGCATGACCGCGGTGTTTTTCAACGCGATAAAAGCGTTCGAAAATGCGTTGATGTTCTGCACTTGGAATGCCCTGACCATCGTCGCATACGGCACATGTAAGCATGCCTGCGTGCATGTCTTGATTTGCCTGTATGTGGATATAACCTCCTTTGGGAGCATAACGCCCTGCATTTTCAAGGAGGTTTCTAAAAACTTGTGTTATGAGTTGTGTGTTTGCCATAACTAAGGTGCCTTCGTACACTTCTACTGTAATGCGGATGTGTCGGCAATCAAAAAGATGCCGGCATAAATTGACAGCATTGGTGATGCTTTCTTGTATGCGTATGGCCGATACTTGCACAGGCATATCGGTATTTTCCAATCTGGCAAGCGCCAGAAGTTCTTCGAGCATTCGCGCAAGATATGTGCCGTTTTTTTGAATAATTTCTGCAAAACGGCGACACGATGGCGGCATATTGTCAAGAGCCACAAGGGTTTCGGCATAGCCTTGAATGGCTGTAAGGGGGGTGCGCAACTCGTGAGAAACATTGGCAACAAAGTCACTGCGCACACGCTCAAGACGTATGAGAGCTGTGATGTCATGGAACACAGCCACGGCGCCAAGGTCGAGTTGATTTGTACTTGCACGAGTGAGCTGGACGGCAAAAGTACGCCCCGGCGCAAGTTCTAACTGCAAAGGCCCCATATGCTTTTCTTTATAGGGCATATGTGGCATGAGAAGAACTTCTTCGACAGCTTTTTGAAGTGCCGGAACCGGTATAACTTCCACAACTTGCTGACCTATTTGAGCGATTCCCGGAAACATGGTGCGCAAGGCTTTGTTACAGCGTCGTATGCCCCCGTTTGTATCAAACACAAGGACACCTTCATTCATGGTGTCCAAAATGCTTTGCAACTGTTCTTTTTGGTCGGCTATCGTGTGGATATGCTTTTCAATATGCTGGGCCATGTGGTTCACGGCATGCCCTAGAGGCATAAATTCTTTGCACGGCAAATACCGTAGACGACGTTGGTATTGACCCATTGAAATGGCTTCAAGGACGCGTATCATGTGCGATAAATTATGCTTTAAGAGGCTGGCTATGAACAAGGCAAGCACAAGGGCAAGGGCAATGGCAGAAATAATAATAATGAGGAAGCCTTTCAGAACGCTGTTCATGCTAGACGCCACGCCAGAAAAAGGCATGGCTACACGCAGTATTTGATTGTTATCAAGGCGTATTGCTGCGTAGATCATGTGTGTCTGTTTGATTTTGTGAAAACGCGAGGCTGTACCCTGACCGTATTTTTGTGCAGCTCTTATTTCCGGCCTGTCGCCAAAACGTGTGGCTGAAGGAATGTTGGATTCAGGTGAATCGCTGTCGTCAATAAGTTTTCCGCATGTGGCAAGCAAGGAAAAGCGCATCTCTTGTGTGGCAAGTGATTCCACATAGTTACGTGCGGTATTATCTGCTCCCATGGTGGTATATAGACGCGCTGCCAACAGGACTTCGCGTAAGGCTCGTTTTTCAGCTTCGGCCAAAAAGATGTCATGCAGTGAAAGCCGTACGTACAGAAGGGGAACGCTTGTGGCAAGGAGGGCACCCGCAAGGACGGCAAAAAAGATTTTTTTACGAAAAGACATGTTATCCCCGAAAACGATACCCTACGCCGCGAACGGTTTCGAGGCTGTCGGCACATTTTCCAAGTTTAGCCCGCAAGCGTCGCACATGGGTGTCTACTGTACGCGCATAGCCTTCAAACTGATATCCCCACACGCTATTAAGAAGTTGTTCACGCGTGCGCACGGTACCCGCATGACGCATAACATCTTCCAGAAGGCGAAATTCCGTGGCAGTAAGTTCTGTGGATTGGTTCTGCACATTGACGGTATGCGCGGCCGGATCAAGCTGTATGCCATGCCTTTGCAAGCAGGGACTTGTTTGTGTTTGTTGCTGGCGACGTAAAATGGCGCGAATGCGCAAAATGAGTTCGCGAACACTGAATGGCTTTACCACATAGTCATCGGCACCAAGTTCAAGGCCGACGATACGGTCAACTTCTTCTCCCCGAGCTGTGAGCATAATAATAGGGATGCGCGCCGTTGACGCATCGCGTTCCAAATCACGACACACTTGAAAGCCGTCTTTTTGGGGTAGCATAACATCAAGGAGAATGATGTCGGGTTTGTGATTTCGCGCAAGTTCGACGCCAATAAGGCCGTCTTCTGCAGCAAGAGTTGCAAATCCTTCGCGCTCAAGGTTAAACGCTATGAGTTCGCGAATATCCGCCTCGTCCTCCACTATTAAGACACATTCTTTCACTGGATATTCCTTATCAGCCCGTTTGAAAAAGTATAGTCTGTGGTGTGAGCGATAAAAGCCACATCGTTTATGTTATGTCAATACGCCGTGTGTATTGATTTTTTTTGTTTTTAAACGCGTGACATTTTGTGAACGGACTGTTGAACATGGTATTTTTCAACAGCCTGTCATGGAAAAATTCATAATGCTGCCATTTTCTCATGACTTTCCTTTGTGTACAGTTGTTGTGCGCCAAAAATATGTTCGGTTGGTGACAAAATTGTGTCGTTGTGCGCACGCACCGAAAATGACGACTTGCATTTTCTCTGTCAATGAGGTTATCGTCCTTTTCTGCACTTTGCAAGGGGGGATTGCGTGTGAGTCTTACTTTTTGCGCAACATGGAAAATCTTGCAGTAGGTATGAAGTTTGCATAAAGTTTGCATAAAGTTTACGATGTGTCAATGCGGTGTTGCATGTAGTAGTGCAAAAAATACATATAGTATGTGATTTCAATATATTTTTCATCTATAAAGCAGTGGGTATTCCCATGAAAGTAGTCATTTTGTGTGGGGGGCTTGGAACTCGTTTACGTGAAGAAACAGAGTTCCGACCAAAGCCGATGGTAGAGATTGGAGGACGACCCATTTTGTGGCATATCATGTCCATATATGCCTTTTATGGTTTTAAAGACTTTGTGCTTCCTTTGGGGTACAAAGGCGAAATGATAAAACAATATTTTTATGACTATAAGTTGCAAAATTCAAATTTTACCGTGGATCTTGGGTCTGGTGCCGTGATGAGCCACGATGATTTGAGTGTGGACTGGCGTGTGACTTTGTGTGATACTGGACAAAATTCCATAAAAGGAGAGCGCATAAAAAAAATCGCCCCTTACTTAGATGGAGATGATTTTATGTTGACCTACGGCGATGGCGTGGCAGACATAAATATTGCGAAGCTTGTGGAGTATCATAAAGCGCAGAATACTATTTGTACGTTTACAGGTGTTCGTATGCCATCGCGCTTTGGCATGGTGCGCACGGATGGGCGAGGTAAGGTGCTTACATGGGAAGAAAAACCTGTGCTCAACGAATATGTGAATTGTGGTTTTTTTGTGTTCAAACGAGAATTTTTGGAGTATTTAGATGCGCATATGAAGACGGATTTTGAACAAGGCCCCATGCAGCAATTGGCACACAAAGGGCAACTTTCCATGTATCAGCATGAGGGCCAATGGCAATGCATGGATACGGTGCGTGAAACGCAAGTGCTCAATGAGCTTTGGGATGCAGGCCGAGCTTTTTGGACACAGCTTGAGAGGACGTAAATGTTTGAAAATGTATATAAAGGGCGTCGTGTTTTTGTTACGGGGCATACGGGTTTTAAAGGGTCGTGGCTTGTGTCGTGGTTACTTTCTCTTGGTGCCGAGGTTATGGGCTATTCCTTGGATGTGCCCACGCAACCTTCGCATCATGCGGTGCTCTTGAGTGACATGCGTTTTCAGGGGGCAAATTTTAAAAATATTTGCGGGGATGTGCGCCAAGTGGACAGGCTATGTACTGTCATGCGTGACTTTGCGCCGGATATGGTTTTTCACCTTGCGGCGCAAGCCCTTGTGCCTCAGTCTTATGAACGCCCACTGGCTACATTTACGAGCAATGCACTTGGTACGGTGCACGTGTTGGAGGCGGTGCGGCGTGTGCCCTCCGTGCGAGCGCTTGTGTGTGTGACCAGTGACAAATGTTATGAAAATAACGAATGGATGTGGGGCTATCGTGAAAGCGATGCTCTTGGCGGGCAGGATCCGTACAGTGCGTCAAAGGCTTGTGCGGAAATAATGGCGCATGCCTATTTTAAATCCTTTCTCAAAAGTGGTAAGCTTGCCTGCGCCACTGCGCGTGCCGGCAATGTGATTGGCGGTGGTGATTGGGCACAAAACCGCATTATTCCTGATTGTGCGAGAGCATGGGCACGAGGTGAGGCTGTGGTCTTGCGCAGCCCTCATGCCACACGTCCGTGGCAGCATGTGCTTGAGCCGCTTTCAGGGTATTTATGGTTAGGCGCAAAGCTTTTCTTGCAAAAAGAAACCCCTTGTGCGCAACATGGGGAAGCTTATAATTTTGGGCCGCCATCCCATGCTGTACACACTGTGAGTGAAGTAGTGAGAGACTTGGCTTTGCATTGGAAGGGCTTTACCTCTGCTCATACCGCTGAGGGGCCTCAAGCATTACATGAATGTACGCTGCTGAAATTATGCTGTGATAAGGCGCTTATGCACTTGCAGTGGCGCGCGGTGCTTGATTTTGAAGAAAGTATTCGTTATACAGCAGAATGGTATAGAGCCTTTTATGGCAATGAAGGAAAGTCCGGGCAACAAATGGCGTCTTTGACCTTTGGACAAATTGCAGCCTATACGAATATGGCGGAGCAGCGCGGTCTTGCGTGGGCAATGGCATCTACTGTATAGACTTTGAAAGAGAACTTTAACCGAGATATAAACGATGTTTCAGAATGTATCAATGCTCATTCCGACGCAAAATCGTCACTTTATGTTGCATGACATAGTAGCATATCATGCCCCTTTAGGTATGCCCATATATATTGCCGATGATTCTGTTGAACCGTATGACATACGTCCCTTGCAACAGCACTTTTCCAATGTGCATTATTATCACATGCCGCACGTGGATTTTCATAACAGAATTCAGCTATTACTACAAAATGTGACAACGCCTTTTTGTGTGTTCCGCGCCGATAGGCGCCATCAATGTAATGGAAGTTTGGCACAGTGCTTGCGCTTTTTACGCAAAAATGCGGCGTATACGTCGGCATCGGCGCTATGGTTTTGGGAAACAGATTTACGCCCTTATCACTCGCATGATATATGGGCAAACAGCGGTGAGCTTGACGATGCTGTGGCACGGGTCAACAGTCACGCCATATCCTTTCAGTCACCTTTTTACAATGTCCAACGCACAGGTCTCGCACGCGCGTATATGGGAGTCTCACGTGATGTCAATACATTGTCAGATAATTTCTATCTACAAGAGTATATAGGCGCGTTTGTGCCGTTTTTTCTTGGAAAAACAAAACAATTCTCTAGCTTTGGGGGAATTGTCCAAGCTGTGCTAACGCAACCGGATTATCAAGAGAATTTTATTGCTATACGAGATTATGTGCACGATCAACGTATTCTATCCTTAAGCTATGATATTATTCAGCGTTATCTTCGCGAGGCTGCGCTTGAAACGGATATCAAGGACATATATACGTTTGACGAACGTGTTTTGCAAGAGGCCTTTGTACAGTATATGAAGGCATTACAAGTACGTTTTCTCTTATATCTTTCTTGGCCAAGAAACGAAAAGGCGCGTACCTTGCACGGCTATGGCTACTTTGAAGATATCATTGAAATAATTCGCGGACAGAGAAAGGCGGATGATGATTTTCTTTTACAAGCCTTACAATGTCTTCTGACCTGTGTTGCAGAGCAACGTGTGCGCTATCAACACATGGCGCATGCATTTGGTGCAAGTGATATGACAGAACAAAAAAACATTCACAACCTCATCAAGCAGATTCGGCAAAGGCAGAGGCACTTCATTAATAACCCACATGACAAAAGAAAAGAAGAAAAACTGTGAATACGCCACATTGTCTTTCGTGCGAGACGCCCCTTGAGCATGTTTTTGCAGATCTTGGTTCGTGTCCGCCTTCCAATGCCTTTATTCGCCCAAGTGCGGTGACAAAGGGTGCCGAAAGCGCCTTTCCACTCAAAGTCTTTGTGTGCGCCCGTTGTTTACTTGTACAGATTCTTCCCTATGCGCGAGCCGAAGACATTTTTACGCCGGACTATGTGTATTTTTCGTCATATTCTCCATCGTGGATAGCCCATGCAAAGAACTATGTACATATGATGCATACACGTTTTTGTTTGGATGCATCATCGTTCATGGTTGAGCTTGGCTCCAATGACGGATACCTTTTGCAGCATGCGGTGGCCTTGGGCATACCGTGCCTTGGCATTGACCCAAGTGCGGGTGCGTGTGCTGTTGCAGAGCAAAAAGGCGTTTCGACGCAGGCCACGTTTTTTACACACGCCTTGGCGCAAGAGATGGCACACAAAGGGCAATATGCCGATCTTGTCTGCGGCATAAATGTGTTTGCGCATGTTCCGGCTATACATGATTTTATTGCCGGAATTGCCATGATTTTGAAGCCGGAAGGCGTCATGACCATGGAATTTCCGCATCTTTTGCGCCTTATGCAAGAAGTGCAATTCGACACCATATACCACGAACATTACTTTTATCACAGTCTTTTTTGTGTGCGAGGCATGTTGGAAAAGCACGGTTTGCGTCTCTTTGATGTGGAGGAGCTTACCACGCATGGCGGCTCTTTGCGCATATTTGTATGCAAGAAAGATGCCTTTTATGAGGAGACAGGGCGCGTTGCGGCAGTGCTTGCCCAAGAACAGGCCTATGGTTTATGTGAGTTGGCAACATATATGGGCTTTCAAGAGAACATTGTGATGACCACAAAGGCATTGAAGAACTTTTTGCAAGAGGCTCATGCAAAAGGCAAGCGAGTCATTGGTTATGGCGCGGCGGCAAAGGGTAATACGCTTATAAACTTTTTGGGCATGCATGAAGAGATGTTGCCTCTTCTGCCCTACGTTGTGGACGCATCGCCCCACAAGCAAGGCTTATTGCTGCCGGGAAGTCGTATTCCGGTGGTTCACGAACAACGAATACGAGATGAGAAACCGGACTATGTGCTCATTTTGCCGTGGAATTTAAAAGAAGAAATAAGCACACAACTGGCCTATATCCGCCATTGGGGTGGGCAGTTTGTGGTGGCGATACCACACTTATGCGTTTTTTAAAGAGCTGAGCTCATATGCGAATATTACTGACAGGTGCCACAGGCTTTATAGGCCAATATTGCCATGAACTCTTAAAAAAAACACACATACACGTCACAGCATGTAGTTTAAAAGGCGCCTCATCGGTGTATTCCTGCAATATGTTGGACTTTGCAGACATGCGCTACATTATACGCCATACACGCCCGACGCATCTCTTGCACCTCGCATGGTATACAGGCCACAATTATGCCCATGACCCTGCCAATACCGTTTGGCTTGAAGCAAGCAAGGAACTTCTACACTGTTTTGCACATGAAGGAGGCAAACGTTTTGTTGGGGTGGGCACGTGCTTTGAATACCCGCTCGACGGAGAGCCCTGTAGAGAAAAGCGACTTGAGGATGTACAAAGCATCATGCCCCATACAGTCTATGGGCAAGCAAAGCGTTGTTTGAGGGAATATGTGCGTAACTTTGCGTCTACACAACAACTTTCGTGGGCATGGTGCATCCCTTTTTATGTTTTTGGTGCACAAGAACATGCTAAGCGTTTGATTCCCAGTGCGGCTCAAGCCTTTGCGCGACATGAAGACTTCATCACGGCAGCCCATGAAAGGAGTATGGACTATATTGATGTGCGCGATGTAGCACGCATATTAGTGCATATTCTTGTTTCAGACTATTGCGGTGCTGTAAATATAGGCACAGGTCAAGGTCTTCTTGTCAAGGATATGCTTTCATTGTTGGCACAGAAATTTGTTACGACGCATAAGGCTGTCCCCGCGCATATTCTCGACAGAACACCGCCCATAGTGGCAGATGTGCGCATCTTGCAAAGCATCTGTGGATCCCTTTGCTTTATACCTCCACAGCAAACTCTTAACGATTATTATGAGGAATACAAAAATGCCACTGAATGCATTTAAAAAAGAGGTACAAAAGCGATTAGAACAACAGGCTCAAAGCTCAGAGGCCGCCATCTTAACACAGTCCTTCATGAAGTTGCCGGCCTTAAAGCAATACTCCTATAACTTCAGATGGCTTGGCAGACCCATTATCCAATATCCGCAAGATATGGTGGCCATGCAAGAGCTGATTTTTTCCGTGCAACCGGATTTGATCATTGAAACAGGTATTGCCCACGGTGGTTCGCTTATTTTATATGCCTCACTTTTGGAGTTAAATGCCTTGTGTGGCGGTCACGAACACGCGCACGTACTTGGTATTGATATTGATATTCGCACACATAATCGTAAGGCCATCGAAGAGCATCCCATGTATAAACGCGGGCGCATTACCATGCTTGAAGGATCCAGCATTGCACCGGATATGATTGCGACCGTGAAGGACATTGCCCAAAAGTATAAAAATATCATGGTGCTTTTGGATTCAAACCATACGCACGAACATGTGCTTGCAGAGCTTCATGCCTATGCACCCCTTGTGGCCTCAGGTTCCTATTGCGTTGTTTTTGACACGATTGTAGAGCATATGCCGGATGATGCTTTTCCAGACAGGCCATGGGGTAAGGGTGACAATCCCATGACAGCTGTGGAAGCTTTTTTGCGTGAAAATACGGATTTTTCCGTGGATGCGAACATGGATGCAAAATTGCTTATCAGTGTGGCGCCGCGAGGATATTTGCGAAGAGCGTGATGTACCATCGGAACGCAATTTTTGCAAAGATTTCTCAGCCGCAGACGGCACCTTTTCAATAGGCTGTTATGACGGCACACATATTGCTTCATAATCAAGTACAGAGAAAATCTGCAGAGGATACAAGCCAGAACAAGGGGAACTACCCGCTATGTTCTTAATAAAATTGCACTTACTTATTTATCAATAGAGGGTCTTTCATGAACAAAATATTGGCACAAGACGAAGTTGATGCTTTATTGCGCGGTCTTTCGGGTGGTGAAATAGAAAGCGAAAACGAAAGCCATGAGGACGATTCGGGTATTGTCCCTTTTGACCTCGCCAATCAGGATCGTATTATTCGCGGTCGGATGCCTGTTTTGGAGATTGTCAATGACAGATTTGCGCGCCTGTGTACCAATGCCCTCTCCAATACCATTCGCAAGCGCGTAGAATTAAATCCTATTTCTATTGATATGGCAAAGTTTGGCGAATTTATTCGGTCTTTGCCTGTGCCCACCAGTATCAATATATTCAAAATGGATCCCTTGCGCGGCAACGCCATTGTCGTCGTGGATTCACGTCTTGTTTTTGCTTTGGTGGAAAATATCTTTGGTGGTGCAGGTTCACAACCCAAGGTAGAGGGGCGAGAATTCACCCGTATTGAACAAGCTGTGGTAGATAAAGTTGTGAAAATCGCCTTGCAAAGTATGGAAGAGTCTTGGCGCCCCGTTCACGATGTGAAGCTGGAGCTTGTACGTTCAGAAATCAATCCACAGTTCGCCGCCATCGTGCCCGCAAGCGATGTGGTCGTCGTCATCACATTTGAAGTGGAGCTTGACACTGCCATCGGATCCATGATTATTTGCCTCCCCTATGCCACCATTGAACCCATTCGCTCCAAACTCCACGCCAGCTTCCAAACAGAAAGATTGGAAGTTGACCATGCATGGGTGGCACGACTTAAAGAGAGGCTTTTGGAAACGCCTGTGGAATTCAAAATTCACTTTGGCAGCACACAAATTACCGGTAATCAACTTTTGCGCATGCAAGTGGGCGATGTGCTTGTGCTTGATACAGACGTGGAAGACCTGCTCCCTTGCACCATAGCGGGCGTGACCAAGTATCATGGTCTCGGATGTACGGTAAAATCCATGAAAGGCTATCAAATTATTCGAGAAATTGAACCACAATATACATAGAGAAACGTTGGCTACATACTTAGGCGCTGTCGTTACATTGCGAATTTTTGTGTTATATCAAGCCCCTTGAAACAAGGTCGAGCGTGCTTTATAAGGAACATACTCTTAGCAGCCCGTTGAAACAACTTAAATTTTCAGGCTGTTATGGTATTTGACTGAAAATGCAAGCGAAGTCCGACGCAGAGCCTGCTTCGATAAGGGCGAAAAGACGCATGTGACGACAGTGCCTAGTACCTTGTCTACTCTAAAAGCTCTGATTGTATTCTATACATGTTGCCGTGCGCCACATAATATTTCCTTCTTTCCCAAGTAAAAAAACTTCGGCATGCACGCGAACCTATTGGTTTTTTTGAAGGGGGGTG
>CAYJPE010000068.1:0-12312 GCA_964371965.1 uncultured Desulfovibrionaceae bacterium | reverse complement strand
AGAACAGCCTGCCTACAAAGGAGTATGTCCATGTTTGAAAAACTTTTTTTTGATAAACAAGATTATGCGCTCATCACCTTGGTCAATAAAATCCTCACCCAAAAAGAAAGTTCCAGTACCGAGCGAATTTTTGACGCCAACTTACACCCCCATGGAATCAAAACCCTCATGCTTTCACACGAAATGCGCGTTGCTCATGCCGTGGCGCGCCTTTTGACAAGTCTTGAGCATACGGAAGGAGAACGTGCGAACTCGCAAGCAGATGCTGTGCCTAAAAAAATGAACGAGTGTACCCAAGAAGGAAGTCTCAGACGCCTCAGCGCCTTGCGCACACTCTATAACGAAGTCCTTGCCAGTGCACAGACCTCGTTTCGGCGTAATACTGCGCGGGTGCTTATCCAAATTATGAAGGGTATTGTGCGTGCCCACGGCGACATGCGCCAACAGTTGCTTCTTGCGCATGACTTTCGTCGCACAGCCCACGGCTCTCCGCGTGTTGTACGCCAGCAATTACAAAAATACGGTCTTGTGGAAATGCCCGAAGACTGGAGCCAACTTGCCTTTGATCATCATGTGCATGACTCGAGCAGCAAGGGGCGAAAAAACCCCACACAGCTCATCATGGACGCTTGGATTAAAGGAATACGTCACTTAACCATCATTTATTATAATTATATTGAGCCTCATATTGCTCGCGAAGCTTTGCATGCTGCTGATATTATGGGAGTTGATGTACTCATCGGCATAGAGTTTACCATACCTTTTGAGGATAAATTCATCCAAGTGGTGTGGGCAGTCCGAGATTTTGCCGATATTGACAGCTATTTACAGTTTCTCAGTGAAGCTCCTGTGCGACATATCATGGAGTTGGGGCGCGAGGCGTCAAACTTTCGTGCGCAAACTGTCTTTCGTGCTTTACATCACTGGAACGAAGTGTACAGATCTGGTATAGCGGAAAACCTACCACCTATTATTCATGATGACTTTGCTCAATATGTGGGCACAGGACAGGTTACGCCGCCCCATTTGGCAAGCTGTGTGTATGAGCATATCAAACAACATGTGCCACCAGCACAGATACCTTCAGAATGGTCCAGCCCCCAGGCTGTGGCTGAACATCTTTTGACGAGTAATCTGGATGCCTTTTGGACGCGCTGGACTCACGAACATGCGGGCGGATGTGTAAAGACGCAGACGCCAGACAAGTGCCCGGAAATTATGCGTCATTCTCCTGCAGATTTTCTAGAATGGCTCAGCATGCTGCACAGCAAGTATTTTATGATTCTTCATTTAGCAAATCTTACAGCAGAAGACGTTTTGAGCTTTTTGTGGCACTGCAAGGGACGCATTACACATCTTGAAATATTTAACTTCAAAGTGTGGGAAGAAGGAAGACTCACTCATTTGCAACATATTACAGAGCTTTTACACACCATAAACAGCAAGAGTTTGCCGAGATTAAAGTATTTTGTGCTCCACATGTTAGAAAATTTAGAAGCTGACGAGCATAACGCAAAAGACACGCAAGACATACAAACACGCCGCGCCACATTGCGAGAAATTTTACAAAATATTCAAAAGTTTAAAAACTTCTATTCCAAATACCCCCTACGCACACGTATGGGTACCGATACAACAAGCTCCCTAGGTTCACACAGGGATATGGGGCTTGTGCTGCCGGAAACGCTCCCACCGCGTGCGCAAAAAACACTGGAAAAATGGCAACGACTGAGCGAAAAAGAACACCTTTGCGCGCACATTCCTCTGCACATTGAGGTGCAATATCAAGTGCGTTACAGCCCAAAAAGGCTCGTGCCCCAAAGAAGTACGCTCACACGCTTTTTTCGCGCCCTGCCGGGTCTGAAATACTATGGATTTCGTAAAGAGCAGGAGTGGTATACACGCTCGGCACAAACAAGCTTCATGGGGCACGAAAGAGAAAAACGCCACACCAACATTGCACCCTTAAGCCCTGCCGACACACATATAAAACAAGAACATACAAATAAAATAAAATATTTAAATACACGTGTGTCCAATGCGCTCAAAGTTCTTGCCGGATTTATTCCCGCCGCCATCGCCTTTCAATACACACAATCATGGTGGGTGCTTGCGTGGTTTGGCCCAGTTATCTGGTTTGCCATCACGGGGGGGCGCAATATTTTACAGGCAGTCATGGCCGGCGGCGGGCGTTCAACACTTTTACGCTGGAAGGATTACGTGAGTTGGTCGCGCCTTTGCGATTCTCTCATGTATACAGGATTTTCTGTGCCCTTGCTCGAATGGGGTGTGCGCATATGGCTTCTTGAGAAAAATCTTGGGTTCACAGTGACGGAACAAACTGTCTTGGTATATACTGTCATGTCTGTAGTGAATGGCTTGTATATTTCGTGGCATAATTTTGTACGTGGCCTGCCAAAAGAGGCCATTATTGGCAATCTTTTTCGGAGTGCCCTTGCTATACCTCTTTCCATGCTCTACAATAGCCTCGTTTTGGAAGCACTTCTCGTGCTCAATGTGCACGATCCCTACGTCATTTTGCAAACAAGCGCGGCCATTATTTCAAAGACTGCCTCGGATACCATAGCAGCCATTATTGAAGGGCATGCCGACAGAAATAACAATCGCCGTATCCGACATTGGGACTATGAAGGTAAGTTGCAGCACGTATTCCACACCTACGCACAGCTTGAGATGCTTTTTCCCGAAGAAAATATTGTAGCCCTTCTCAGCAAACCGCGACGCCTCCTTCAACGTTTGGAGGAAAAAGAAAAAGCATTAAAAATTGCCATTATTATCAATGCGCTGGATCTTATGTATTTTTGGTTATATCGCCCGCGGGGTCAAGACGCTTTTCGTCATATATTGCAAAAAATGAGTAAGGAAGAAAGGGTGATTATAGGGCGCTTTCAACTGGTTCTCATGCAAGAAAGGGAAGTGAGTCAGCTTTTTGTAGATGGCATGACCGGCAGAAACTTTGGCTCCGCCTTAGCTTTGTACCTTGATAAATATCAAGGGTATTTGAAAAACGTGCTTCCTCTTTGTGCCATTAAGCCCACGGAGCAAGATGAAATGTGACCGCAAGAGTGTTTGTATCAAAGCACAGTGCCATATTGTAATAAACCGTTGAAAAAGGGCACTCTGCCGCGTTCCCTACGGAAGAGGACAAAAAGGCAAATCGCTTTTGTATGCGCAATACGTCTTGTGCTCGATAGCCTTAACAGTCTTATAAAAGGCATATGCCCCCAAAGGGAGTGCAGCTGTCGTGATATAACTCAAAAAAACGCTCTTTGACGACAGCCTTTAAGGATTTTCAGAATAAAATATTTTTTTGCACTTTCTGACTTGATTGTCCGCCAAAGCTATGTTAGGCGTTTCGGAAAGAGTTGAGGTACTGCAAAATGGGGATGTATTCCAGAAGGAGAAAGTATGCTGATTAACGCTTGGATGACAAAGGATGTCATTACCGTCACGCCTGAAACTTCTGTTAGTAAAGCCAATAAGCTTATGCAGGATCACGATATTCGGAGACTTCCTGTTATAGATACGCAACGTAATGTTGTGGGCATTGTGTCGGACAGAGATGTTAAGGCCGCGCTACCCTCTAAAGCAACCACTTTGGAAGTTCATGAATTGCAGTACTTATTGTCCGAACTCAAAGTCAAAGAAATAATGACCATTAAGCCTGTATGCATTACTCCCGATGACACGGTGGCCAGCGTTGCCATGCTTATGGAACAACAAAGCTTTGGCGGGTTGCCCGTAACGGAAGACGATAAGCTTGTGGGCATAATTACTGACCATGATATATTTAAGGTCTTTATTGATATTACTGGCGCGCGCCAAGGAGGTACAGTGCTCGCCTTTGAGCTGGGTGGTGAACGCGGAAGTATGCGCAGCCTTTTTGATACCTTGCGCACTCATGAAGCCAGTATTATATCTGTTTTGTCGCATAACGAAAGTGCCGAGGGCACGCGGCAGGTGTATGTCCGGATTCGCCCCTTCGCCACGAATGACAAACTCGATGAACTTATTGTGGAATTAAAAGCAAGGCATGGCTTTTTATATTTTGTGTGATAGTGTAAATGGCTTTTTCTACGTATTCTGTTGAAGTGTAAGTGTCTATGATGATTATAACAAGGCCTTTTATGGAGGTAGGTTTTCCGGTCACAAAAAACTTGTGTGAACGACTTGCCATTTTTGAAAGAATATGGCACATTGTGGCACCGAGTGTGGATGCATAGGCTTACACATCAATATTTTGTTTGAGGCAAACCAACTTTGTTGAGGTGCACATTCATAGCTTGTATTCCTTTGGCGGCGTATGGCTTTAAGCGCTACGGCGGGAATGTGTGCATGAAGAAACGTGAAAATGTTGTCTCGGTGAAGTCTTTTGACAGCACATTGGGGGAAGGGTTCATTATGAAAAACACTTTCCATATGAAAAACACTTTCCATGGTGTGTTACATCGGCGATAACGCGAAGATTATGTCCAAGGAGGACAAGCATGGCTGAGATTACGTATAAGGGTAAAAGTTTTGAGGTGGATGAAGATGGCTTTTTGCTCCGTTTTGACGATTGGTGCCCTGAGTGGATGGAATATGTAAAAGAATCTGAGGGCATTACGGACATCAATGCTGACCACCAAAAAATTCTTGACTTCCTTCAGGACTACTACAAAAAGAATGGTATTGCCCCTATGGTGCGTATCCTTTCCAAGAACACCGGTTACAAACTGAAAGAAGTTTATGAACTTTTCCCCTCCGGCCCGGGTAAGGGTGCATGTAAGATGGCTGGTTTGCCTAAGCCCACAGGCTGCGTATAAACCCCATCTTTCTTCAGAGGCTACGCAATGTGCGTGCTCCTGATACAAAAATTGGCGGAGAGCTTGCATGGGCTCTCCGCTTCTTCTTTTATGTATTAATGCGTTCGATGTGTGTGGCACGGTCGCCAAATGCGCCTCACAGGCTGTTGAAAAGCGGCTATTTGCGTCGTCCCCTTCGGAGCGGCGATACAAAGACACACTGCCTATGTATGCTCAATACGCGTTGCTCTTGATAGCCGTAACACTCGTTCCTCGTGTAACGGCTACGCCTTCGGCGCCCTTTGGGTCGGTCTGCGCACCTTGACTTTTTTCGCTTCCTCGCATCGCACCATTTATGCACAGTCTGCCTAGGCGCTGTCGTCAAATGCGCCTTTGAGGTTATCTCTGCGTCAGACTTCGCTTGCTTTTTCAGTCAAATACCATAAGAGTATATTCCTTCAAAGCAAGCTCGACTTTGTTTCAAAGGGCTTGATATAACACAAAAATTCGCAATTTGACGACAGCGCCTAGAATGGACTTTTTCAACAGGCTGTCAAGAAAAAATGCATCAATGTTTCCTTAAAACGTTTTCGCTGAATACGGACTCCATTTTTCTGTTGCAGGATCAGCCTCCATAAGGAAGCACGGGTAAAGTATGCCCTAGGCGAATCCCTTGCATGCCCACACATGCCGTATATACATATACTTCCACACCCGCCTCGTATGCCTCCCAAAAAAGGGCGGCATAGGCAGGGTCAATAAAATCTGCGGGAGCAAAGCAACGCGCATCAGGCCTTTGAACCACATAAAACATGGCTGCACGTTCTCCGCTTTTCACGATGGACATGAGTTCGCGCAAATGCTTTTGCCCACGCTCTGTGACGGCATCCGGAAAATAAGCCACTTGATCTTCCACTAAGGTCACATTCTTGCATTCCACCCAGAGGGGCACATGCCCGTCACCCTTTATGCACGCATCAAGCCTGCTGTCGCCACGCTTGGCTTCTCGTATGCACTGCGTATATCCTTGTGCAAATGACAGACACCCCACGGCAAAGGCTTTGGCAAGCAGGGCATTGGGTATGCCTGTATTAACGCCCACCCAAAAACCGTCTGTGCCAACGAGCGCATGGGATTGCAGGAAGAGTGGAGATCTCTGCCTTGGTAGCCATAGAGCCTCTTGTGTCCATGCAAGTTTGCGCTTGGGATGAGTGGCTGGTGAGAGCAAGACGAGAGCATGTTTATGCAAAAGCCCCAACATGGAGCCTGTATTGTTGCTGTGACACCAGACTTCTTGCCCATCAAGGCGCACTTCTACACTAAATCTCTTGTAACGGCGTATAAAATTTGCTACTTGACAGCCTTCGGGAAAGGAAATATAGGCCTCTTGAGTGGACGAATGTTGGTTTACAAAATATGTCATTTTTGATAGTATCGTTTTGATTGTAATATGGGGAGGAGCTGGTTTGATCGAGTTCTTGCTCTTTCTTGCGAAACGTCCATGATATATATAGTGAATTTGCGAAACACACCTGACGCAGTGAGCGAGTAAAAAGCATCCAAGCAGTCTTTCCGAAACATTTGACACTCACACCACATTAAGGAGCCTCCATGAAAATTGCAAATAAATTTTCTTCCATAAAACCCTCGGCGACCCTTGCCATCAATGCCAAAACCCTCGAACTCAAAGCTCAAGGCATTGAAATCATAAGCCTTGCGGTTGGAGAACCGGATTTCACAACGCCAAAGCACATTTGTGACGCAGCAAAGGAAGCCATTGATGCAGGTTTTACGCGTTATACGGCCGTTGGAGGTATCATGGATTTGCGCAAAAGTGTGGCACAGTATTATACAACCATTGCCAAAAATTTTCAAACGCACGGCGACAAAGAGGTGTTGGCTGAGCACGTTGTTATTTCCAATGGAGGCAAACAACCACTCTATAATATCATGCAAGCCGTTTTAAACCCCGGCGACGAAGTCTTGGTTCCTGCACCGTATTGGGTAAGCTATCCAGACATGGTTGCTTTGGCAAGTGCTGTACCTGTGGCTGTGCCTACAAACGTGCAGGCAGACTTTAAAGTGTGCGCAGCAGACCTTGAAAAATATACGACGCCCAAAACGCGTATGCTCATTCTCAACTCCCCCTCAAATCCCACAGGAACCATATACACGCAAGCAGAACTTGATGCAATCATGGAATGGGCCATGGACAAAGGGATTTTTGTCATTTCCGACGAAATATACGATCAACTTGTCTACGAGGGCACCACCTCTGCTACGGCTGTTTCATGGTTTTTACGATATCCGGAACGTGTTGCATTGTGCAATGGCGTTTCCAAAAGCTATGCCATGACGGGCTGGCGTGTGGGCTATAGTGTCACACATCCGGCTTTAACGAAGGCTATCGTTACCCTGCAAGGACAAAGTACGTCCAATGTTTGTTCTATCGCTCAAAAAGCGGCTCTCGCAGCCTTGGAAGGTTCTACGGACTTTTTGCATGATATGCGAGATATTTTCAAAAAGCGTCGCGATGCAGGCTATGCCGTCATAGAACAATGGAGCAAGGCCATGTGCCCCAAGCCCGGCGGCGCCTTTTACTTTTTCATAGATGTGCATAAGTACTTCCGTCCGGGACTTGCCAGTGATGTGGAGCTATGCACGTTGCTTCTTGAAAAAGCACAGGTGGCTGTTGTGCCCGGTTCAGCCTTTGGTGACGATAAATGCATACGTCTTTCCTATGCACTTGCCGATAGTGTTCTTTTGGATGCCTTGCGCCGTATTGAGGCAGTTCTTGAAGGTACATAGTATGTTTTGTAGCCACGATGGATTTTTTTTGAGCACCATTGACGGGTCGGTAAAAAAAGGCAATCTACTGCATCCGCAAAAAAATTCAGACATTTTCTGTCTGTCTCATTTACTGCGATGCTGGGATTTTTTCTTTTTTTTGCCTCTCACCTTTTTTGGGCGATCTGCGAATTTGGACTTTTTTAAAAGACTGTTGAGTAGACTGGCATGTATGGCAAAAGGCATGCGACGGGAAGGAGTGGGGAGGTCACCATGTTGGTAAATAAAGAACAGGCATATCAACTCAACGGCGCGTTGGCAAAAATTTCAAAACTCCCTGAAATACATGGAGGTGATTTTCGAACAGCTGCACGAATCATCGCCTATGAAGGTTGCATTGCTCTGAACGTGACACGCGTTGGCATCTGGCGCCTAGACGTACAAAACAATGTCCTAGAGTGTATCATTTCGTATACCAGCGAATCTCAAGAATTTGGTTTGCAAGAAAATTTCACCCTAGATGACAGGGGAGCATATTTAGAGCAATTACGCACCCAGCGCATTATCTGCACCGACGATGTGCAACAGGAAAGCGCCTTGGCTGGATTGGATGATAGTTATAATTCGCGGATTTGCTCGCTTTTAGATGCGCCCATTTTTGACGGTACCGACTTGGTAGGCGTTGTGTGTATCGAGCAATTTGATATGCGCAGAAGTTGGGATCTCATGGAGCAAGGTTTTGCCTCATCGTTGTCCGATTTTGTGGCACTCGCCATGACGGCTGCAGAGCGTCAAAAAGCCATGCGCGCTTTACAGCACAAAGAAAAGCGCATGCACACCCTCATGTCCAATTTACCCGGCATGGTCTTTCAGTGTCGCAACGATCCGCCAGATTATACCTTTACCTTTGTGAGTGAAGGCAGCATTGCCCTCACGGGCTATACACCTCAGGAATTATTACATAATAATGCCTTACAGTTCTTTGATATGATTCACCCCGATGACGTTGAGCCTTTGGCGCATATCAATGCACTGACGCTCAATGTGGGCTTGCCCCTTGAAACAAGCTTTCGCCTGATCATGAAGGACGGTACGGTAAAATGGATTTGGGAACGAAGCAGAGTCGTGGAATTTAAATCCGATGGCACCCCCCACATGCTTGAAGGTTTTTATACTGATATCACAGAACAACGACGGCTTGAAGCGGCAGAGCTTGCCAATAAAGCCAAAAGTACCTTTCTCGCCAATATGAGTCACGAAATCCGCACGCCCATGAACGCTATCCTTGGCATGGCGGATATTGCCCTCAGACATACGCCTTCCAATGAAATTTTAGAATGTCTGCGCAACATAAAAAGCGCAGCTGGCTCTCTACTCACCATCATCAACGATATTCTGGATTTTTCAAAAATTGAATCCGGTGCCATGGAAATCATTCCGGAACCCTATTTTGTCGAATCCTTTATTAACGACATTGTCACGCTTATCAATGTGCGTATTGGTGAAAAAACCCTTGATTTTCTCATTGAGGACAAGCATGACCTCCCTCGCGTTCTGCTTGGTGACAGCATTCGCCTCAAACAAGTCCTTATTAACCTTTTAACAAATGCCCTCAAATTTACGCGCGAAGGGCATATTCGCCTTGTACTTGAAGCGATACCCGTAGGTCATGGTGCTTCCATTATACTCAAAATGCGCGTGGAAGATACGGGCATTGGGATGAAAAAAGAAGACTTACCCATGCTTT
This sequence comes from uncultured Desulfovibrionaceae bacterium, assembly GCA_964371965.1. Taxonomy (GTDB): domain Bacteria; phylum Desulfobacterota; class Desulfovibrionia; order Desulfovibrionales; family Desulfovibrionaceae; genus CAYJAD01. The sequence goes on along the minus strand of CAYJPE010000068.1, from coordinate 2,973 downwards.
TTGAAAATTTCTCCCAGCTTGACACAAAGAAAAACAGAAACATTGAGGGGACAGGCCTTGGGCTTGCCATCACAAAAAAACTTGTGGAGCAAATGGGTGGCTCCATCAGCGTGGACAGTGTGTATGGCCAAGGTTCATGTTTTTCCATTGAATTGCCGCAAGCAGTAGAAGATGCCGCACCACTTTTGCCACATAATAATTTTGACAATTTAAATGTGGGAATTTGCCTCACAAGTGCCGCTAAGGCTCAGTGTATTCATCATAAATTGCAAGATATTGGTGCTCATTCATCTATTGTGAGCAATCACAATGACCTTATGGACACACATTTTTCGCACATATTTATTGACCACACCATGCTGAAAGATTTTAACACAGGCGCTCTTCCCCAAACAAACATTATTGCTCTGTCCAAAAACTACTTTGAAAGCAAAGACGTGCCTTCCAACGTGGTCGTAGCCTATGCCCCTCTTACCACCATTGTGGTGGCGCGCTTATTGGAGGGAACGCAGTATTCCACAACCGACTCTGCCGCAGATGAAACGTCGTTCACCCTCACAACAGAAAATGTACGTACTCTTGTGGTAGACGATAACAGCATAAATCTCATTATCGCCCAAAGTGTTCTTGAGGAGTATGGTGCCACTGTGGACACAGTGTTGTCTGGCAAAGAAGCCCTAACTTATGTACAAAGAAACCACTATGATATTGTTTTTATGGATCATATGATGCCAGAAATGGACGGGGTAGAAACATCTTTGAACATCCGTAAAATTAAAGGGGAACGCTTCCTCACCATGCCCATTGTGGCGCTCACTGCCAATGCCGTGGGCGATGTGAAAACAGAGTTCCTCAACGCCGGCATGAATGACTTTCTTTCAAAACCCCTTGTTATTAAAGAATTGGAAAGAGTGCTGCGCCAATGGCTGCCCACGGAAAAATGGAAAAATATCACGCCCTAGAATGAAGCAACACATGACAATTGCCGTATTCAATCTTCGGATGAAAATCCGTTGAGAAGGTATCATTTGCGCGTTGGCGATAAAAGGCCACATCGCGTACTCTGCCTAAGACGCGCTCTTCTTGATATGTGTCATACTCGTTCCTTGCGTAACGGCTGCACATTTGCTGGCCTTTGGGTCGGTGTACGCCCCTTTCGCGAAAAAATGCGTGTTCCTTGGCAAAAACACAACGTCTCTTTTTGAGAAACAGTCCCTAACTGCCCGCTAAAAATATATACACGCCAGCACAGCACTGTCTGCTTCTACGACACCTGAATCATGTACGTGCGCTTGAGCCTTATTGCTAATGGAAAACCTTGCTCCATGTAGTGTTGTGATATGGTTGACAATAGCAAGTCCAAGGCCAGAACCGTGCGCTTCTTGTCCTGAGGGACGGTAAAAGCGCTTGCCAAGATGTGGTAATATGCTTTCATCGATACTCACCCCGGTATTTTCAACGCACATTTTCTCTGTGCTTAAGGCAATATATACATTATGCCCACTTGGTGTGTAACGTATGGCATTGTCCAGTATATTCCTTAAAACTATGCTCCAAAGAGTGGGCAGTCCCATTTTATTGACAGGTACACTATGTATAGTATAGTCCAAAAAAATGCCTCTCGTTTCGGCTTGATCTTGGCTTTCATGGCAGGCATCGTGGATGAGCCTTTCCCAAGGTAATGGTTCAAGAATATACATATCTTCAGTGACATTGCTGCTAAATGTACTTTCTAATTGCGAAAGTAGAAGGATTTGTTCTACTAAGTGGCTACATTTATTGGTAGAAAGCAGTATTTTTTGCAAGGCTTTTTTTCGGGCTTGGGGGTCTTCCTCAGACATGGCCATAACTTCTGCTTGAATTTTTAGACCTGTAAGGGGTGTGCGTAACTCATGGGCGGCATTGGAAACAAATGCTCGCTCTTGGGTGAGTAGCTTGCCTGTGCGTTCAAAAAGTATATTTAATGAGCTGAGTAAGGGCTGTATTTCTGGTGGGATATTTTCAAAGACTAAGGGGCTCGTGTCGTGGGCTTTGCGTTGGTGCAGCTCCTTAGTTATGAGGCGCAAAGGGCGCAGTTCCCGATACAGAGCTAAGCCAAAGCCTAGGAGCAAGAAGGGGAGGATGACTATCCACGGGATAATTTGCCCCCAAAGTATGTCTAAAATCATATTGTTTCGATATTCTATCTCTTGACCCACAGCGACAGTGCGTTGTTTATCTGCAGAATGTAGCCAAAGTATACGCCACTCATCATCATCCACTTCCACTTTAGAAAATTTTTCCGCATGGGGTAGAAAGGGAAAGTTCTTTCCTTCTTGACCATCAGTCAACAGTACATCCCCTTGGGCAGAAAAGAGTGCAAAACCAAGAGCATCGTCATCTTCTTGTTTGAGCTCTTTATCACCACCGAAAGGCAGGAGCAGTTGAGTGGGGGGAAGTTCTGAACTGTGCAGCTCAGGGCCTATATTTAACAAAGTCTTGGCCATGAGTATTTGTTGTGTATCGAAAAAAGTTTTAATATATGTGGTACTTGTTGTAACAGCGATAAACGTGGCAATCAACCAAGCCACCAAGGAAATGATGGCGAAAAAACACAAAAGCCTGGCTGTTAAGCTCCATTGTTGCATGCGGGTAATATAAAATTTCATTCGATTTTTCCTAAGGGGCTGTCTCTAAGGAAACACTGATTAATTTTTTTCTTGAGGGGGGAAGGGGATCTTTTGCCAAAACCCAAAAGATTCACCCTAAAGGGCACACGCCCCTTCCCCCCTCAAACTCCCCCATCCCCTCAAAACGCTTTAATTATTTCTCTTTTCAATACATTGAAAAGAGAAATCCTCAATCACTGAGAGAGGAGAGGTGTTTTTCCGGAATTGTTTTATAGTAACTGATATATTTTTATATTTCATGAGTGTTGACCTAGGGGCTGTTTCTAAAAAAAATATAGACAAACGAGATTTATGTGTGTATGTG
>CAYJPE010000067.1:8766-13093 GCA_964371965.1 uncultured Desulfovibrionaceae bacterium | reverse complement strand
AGCAAAAGTTTTCCCCTTCCTCCCCCACAAAAAAATAAAATGAGAAAGCCGTATTTTCCTTGGTTATTAACACAAGTTCCCCTTCCCCCACAAGAAAACTACTTCATCTCTTCTTCTTTGTACTACAGTAGATCTTCGTCCCAGTTAAAAAGACCATGGCGGCGCATTTCGGGCAAGTTGTCCGGCGGATTTTCCTGCATATGGGCAAAAAAGCTGTAACCTGCCTTTTCGAGTTCTCCCCTCTTTTCGTTCAGGTTCAATGGCCATGCGGGATATAACCACACATTTGCACCGTAGTTTTTGACCCAAAAAACTTCCCCCTTCGGGCTCACAAAGGGGTGCTCCGGCTTTATGCCCAAGAGCCCAAAGCGAGAAATACCCACAGGCCAAAAACCTTCTATAACGCAACCAAGGGGTAAAGCACTGAGTGATGGAAGCGCAAGCAGGTCTTCGGCAGGTAATTCGGGGCTGACAAAAGCGCCGTGAAATCCGGCCTCTTGCAGCATGGCTATGTGTCCCGCATTGGCAATATTGCAAAAAGGCCCCGCCATAATGTCAAGCTCGTGGTATCTATGTTCGTTTTCCTGTGAAAAAAAGCCCATTTGCCACGGAGCATTGCACACAAAGTGTGTAGCACCTGCACGGCACATATGCTTTATGAGGCGCTGGTACGTTGCTTCTTCTTCCGGCCATATAACAGGTGGCAACCACCATGCCACCTTGGGAACGATGGTTCTGGAGAGCTCTTGTGCCTTTGGCGAAAGCCATAAAGCCATGTGCCCCTGGCGACTGCCTCGCGTTTCGCGCCCACGTGGCACATGGGCGCTGACAATCATATCCGGTCGCCTTTTCGCTTTTACGGGCGGCGGAAAATGTGGCTTGGCTGTGACAGGTCGCCCTATCGGCACAGGAAATTTGGCAAGCTCCCCTTGAGCTTTCTTGAGCAGCGCCATAAGTTCCGGCTCGCGCCTGTCTATAAGATAGACCATGGTGCCAGCTCTGGGCGTTTTGTGTTTGGGCACGCGTAAAACAAATGTACCGGCCTTGGGAACCCGCCGCGTCACAGACAAAGTCTCGTGCCAGCGCTGATCCTCAACGCCAATACGCACGTAGTCTTGCGGCAAGAGTTCGTGATGCGTTTTTATGGCGGGGCGCCCCTGCGCATCAATATGCACCTTGCCCACCAACAGACCGGAGCTTGTGCTGTCATTTGGCGCTGTGGGGACGTAATGCTTCTGGGGTAAAAAACGCGCTCGCGACGACGTTCTGCCCAAGGACATTTCAAGGAATGACTCGGCCATTTTTTTAGCTTTGGGATCGGTAGGATTGTCACGCAGGATTTTATAGGCCGTTACCACATGAAATACATAGTGAGGCCCCTTTTTCCGTCCTTCAATTTTCCACGAAGCCAAATGTGGCACGTTCAACAATGTTTTTGCCAAAACGTCCAGTGATAGGTCTAAACATGAGAAGTAGCGACCACTATGCACTTTGCGCGAACGTTGCGCCGGTTTTCGGACCGGCACATGTTTTGTGGGGCTCTGTTTGCGATCCCCCTTAAAGGCTGCGCGCTGCTCCATAACCTGTCCGCCTTGCGAATACACACGACGACACGGCTGTACACATCGTCCGCGCAAACCGCTTTTGCCGCCCATGTAGCTCGACCAATAGCAGCGACCAGACACGCAATAACAGAGCGCACCGTGTACAAAGCATTCAAGAGTCATGTCGTCAGGGCAAGCTTCACCCATGCTGCGTACTTCGTCAATACTCAGCTCGCGCGGCAAAATAACTCTTTTGGCACCCATTTCTTGCGCCGTGCGCAAAGCTGTGGCATGGGTGATATTGGCCAATGTCGAAAAGTGTAATTCACCGGAAAAATTCGCTTGGCGCGCCACATGGGCAAGCCCTAAATCTTGCATGATGATGGCATCGGGATGCACATCACGCTCAAGGCGGCTTATAAGGTGGAATGCACTGTCCATGTCCTGCGCTTTGAGCAGTGTGTTCATGGCTACGTAAATGCGCACATTTTTGCTATGTGCATACTCGGTAAGGCGTGCCAATTCACCTGTGGCAAAGTTTTCGGCCTGCATGCGTGCAGAAAAGTGCTTCAAGCCAAGGTAGACGGCATCGGCACCTGCGGATATGGCTGCCAGTGCGCACGCAGTATCCCCCGCGGGCGCAAGTATTTCAGGAATGTTATTCATACGGGAAGAGCCTTTTATAGTAGCTTTTATACCATGCAACAAAATTCTTAATGCCTTGGTGTAAAGGGGTGTGTGGTGTAAACTGTGTGACGTGTGCCAGCGCATCAACATTGGCATGGGTGGAGGCAACATCGCCTGCTTGCATGGGCAAGAAGTTTTTTATGGCCTTTTTGCCAAGACAGTCTTCAAGAATATCAATAAATTCAGCAAGAAGCACAGTGGCATTATTGCCAATATTGTAGATACGCCACGGGGCGCTGCTGGTGGCCGGATTGGGCGATGTGGCGTTCCATTGTGGGTCCGGTGTGGCGGCAATGGGGAGAATACGCACAATTCCTTCCACAATATCATCAATATAGGTGAAATCTCGATGGGACTTGCCATGATTAAATACATCTATGGGCTTGCCTTGCACAATGGCTGTGGTGAACAAATGCAAGGCCATGTCTGGACGCCCCCACGGTCCATACACAGTGAAAAAACGTAAGCCCGTACAGGGGAGTTGATAAAGATGGCTATAACTGTGCGCCATAAGTTCATTGGCTTTTTTTGATGCCGCATACAGGCTTACAGGATGGTTCACGGCCTGCTCTTCTCTATACGGGCGCGACTCATTGAGTCCATAGACGGAACTTGAGGATGCATATACGAGGTGTTGTACATTATACTGTCGACAGCCTTCCAAGATATTTCCAAAGCCCACAAGGTTTGATTGCACGTAGGAGCGGGGGTTTTGCAGGCTATAGCGCACACCTGCTTGCGCTGCCAAATGAACCACATGGGTAAAGTGCTCATCGGCAAAAAGTTCTTCAACAAGAACGTGATTGGCTATATCCCCAAGAACAAAGCGAAAGTCAACATTTTCGGGGAGTGTGCTCAGTTGGGCGAGACGATCCTTTTTAAGTTGTACATCATAATAATCGTTACAATTATCGATGCCAACAACACTGTGCCCAAGACGCAGAAGGCGTAAAGCCAGTTGATGGCCGATGAAGCCGGCCACGCCGGTAATAAGAACGTGCATAGGCGCCCCCTTATGTTGTAAGAACTGGCGCCAAAGGGCGACTTTCATCTTATGTCACGAAAAAGAATGCACTTTGAGAAGTATATTGCAGGCATACATGCTTGAAAAAGTGCGCGTACTCTGACGCAGAGATAAGCGAAAAGGCGCATGCGACCAACAGCACCCAGTCTTGTGTTTTTTAAGAATACCATGGGCACCCTACAGCGAAAGTCCGTTTTTTTCCAGTATTTTTTTAAGGAAACACTGACAAATAAAATCATCTAAAAATTCACTCTAACACACTCTTCAGAAAAGAACTTCTCCTACTCGACAGTTGAGGATTCCTCTTTTGAATATGCTGAAAAGAGGTATAATAAAAGCGTGTTGCACAGGCTGCTGCAACAGTCCATGTGTGAACAGAGTGACGAAATGTGCGTTTTTTAACGGCTCGATAAATCCGTATAGCAAAACTCTTCCCGTACATATTGCGCGATGGTAGCATAGAGCTTGGGTGGGTCAAATGGTTTTGTGATATGCTCTTGCATGCCGGCCTCAAGGCTTTTTTGACGGTCTTCTTGCATGGCATGGGCTGAAACGGCAATGATGGGCACGGTATCATGGCGACGATCAGCGCGAATATGCCTACTGGCTGTCAATCCATCAAGATTTGGCATTTGAATATCCATGAGGATAATATCAAAATGCTCCTCGGCAATTTTTTCCAATACTTCCAGACCGTCATTGGCACAAGTGACATGGCAGCCAAGCTTTTCCAAAAGTTCTGTGGCAATAATGCGGTTGATTTCATTATCTTCTGCCAACAGTACTTTTATGCCGCTCAACTCGTCTATGGTGTGAGTAGCTTCGTGTAAAGTCACGGTGGGGGGATTTTTTGCCTCGCCAAAGGTCACAGTACATTCAAAGGTGGAGCCTTTGCCAAGTTCACTTTCCACGGTAATATCGCCGTCCATAAGTTGCGCCAAGCGACGAGAAATGGTGAGGCCAAGGCCTGTACCTCCAAAAAGTCGTGTGGTTGTCAGGTCTGCTTGTGAAAATTCCATAAATATATGCGCGATTTTATCTTGTGCAATGCCGATACCGCTGTCTTTGACCG
>CAYJPE010000067.1:0-8666 GCA_964371965.1 uncultured Desulfovibrionaceae bacterium | reverse complement strand
GCAAGGCTTACGGCAACAGAGCCTTTATGCGTGAATTTAATGGCATTGCCTGCAAGATTAAATATAATTTGTGTAAAACGTACAGGGTCACCTTCAACATATTCGGGGACATCCGGTGCAATAGTCGTAGTAAAATCAATGCCCTTTTGCTGTGCCACAATATCCAAGTTGGCTTGTACATTGGCCATAACACTGAGTAAAGAAAATGTGGTTTTTTCCAAATGGAAATTTCCAGATTCAATTTTTGAAAAATCGAGGATGTCGTTGACAATGGCAAGGAGATTTTCTGAAGAAGACTGTATTTTTGATAAATAATCAGCCACAGCCTCTTCCTTGTTTGCTTCTTTTGCAAGATGGGTCATACCAAGGATTCCATTGAGGGGCGTTCTTATTTCATGGCTCATATTAGCCAAAAATTGTCCCTTGGCCACGTTGGCCTCTTGCTCAAGGATTGTCTGTCTCTGCAAATTCATTGTCTCAGTAATGTCCGAAACTATTGAGAGCCGAACTTTTTCCCTATCATCCCACGCAACGCAGGCATCGACGAGTTGCAGATGCCTCTTGTTGACGTGGTCAAAATTGTTCCAAACAAGGGGTGTTGATCGATTAAAGACAATATCGTTGGTGCAAAAAGGACAGGGGTCTTCCCTGTTTTGCAAGAGTTGATGACATTTTTTTGACAATACCTCTTCTGTATTAAAAAAATCATATACCGCTTGGTTGCAATACAAAATTTCATATGTGCCAAATTCTGCAATGTAGATGGGCATGGGAAATGCGTCAAACATACTTTGCACTTGCTTTTGTTTGTTTTCAAATCTCTTTTTCATCATACGCTGTTTTCGTGTATAGACAAAAAGCGAAAGCAGCAACAAAGTGAGCAGAATAATAATACTGACTAAGAGGTTAACACCGGCATAGGACAAAATGCGCAAAAACTTTGACCTATAACTTGGTTGAATGGTATAATTGAGTAAGATATTGCTAAATTGTCTTTGGGGAAAAGCGGCAATGGCTTTATTGAAAATGGAGAGCAAGCGTGGATCGGTATCTTTGTGAAAGATAAATGAAAACTTATCATACAGGGGAAGGATATTGACAATGCGTAACAGTGGATAGCCCCCTTCGGAAATGGCCGAACGGGCAGCATACACATTTTCAAATGTAAAGTCTGCCTCACCATCTTCAACTTCTTGGTACGCAGCGTTTATGTCCTCCACGAGATGCAAAGTATTATGCGGAAAAACTTTTTGTACAAAATTGACAATAACCGGATGCAGTTCAGACACGACAAAAACACTGTCCTCCTGCATTTCGTAGTGCTTGCCTATCATGGCTATGGGAGTGGAGAGGAAGGTGTCGGATACAACAGCGTTGAGTTCTTTGGCTTTTTCGGGATTAGTGTCATAACTGAGGTGCATATCTGTTTTGCCAAGGCTCAAGCTTTCTAAAGCTTCCGCATAGGAAAGATTGTGCTGAAAGGAGAATGTGAGACCGGTGAGTTGGCCAATGAGCATGAGAATTTCATAGTTTATGCCTGCAAGTGATTGCGTTTTTTTGTCAAAACTTTCAAAAGGCGGCCAAAAAGCATCGTACGATATGTTGATTGGAGATGCTTGACGAACGAATGCCTTTTCGTCTTCGCTCAGTACAAAAGGCATTTGTGCCGCTGCCGAGTTAGTGCAGAAAAGTAGAAGCATGAGACAAGAAAGTGCCGACACAGCAAGAACGAAACGCCGTACAGTTCTTACAACAGACGAGCATCGTGCAATGCAAGAAGAAAGTCTTTTTTTTAAGATATGTTTCATGACACTAAGCCCATAAGTATAGAATTTAATTATTTTTACTACCTTCCATGCCAGATGCGGTAGTTCTTCGAAAAAAAACAGTTAGCATAGTGCCACGCTATACTTTACCCTGTCAAGTCTCTATCAGCCCGTTGAAAAAGTGTAGTCTGCGGGGTCCCCTTCGGAGCGGGGATAAAAAGTCACACCGCTTATGTATCTCTAATACTCTACGCGCCTTGACTTTTTTCGCTTTCTTGCGAGCTTTGCAGGGGGGCACTTTTTGAACAGACTGTCAAAAATGGCGTGTTTCAATAGACTGCTATCCGGCTATTGAAACACGGCTATCACGTGACACGGCAATGCCGAGTTGCAAGGGGAACATGCTTTACGTAATTTTTATATCGTGTTTTCCAATTCTTGACAAAGGGAGCGAAGTCCCGTAACCTCACAAACACTTTTATGTATCCATGAAAGTGTAGGAGTTCACTATGTCAAAGTCTACGAGCGTTGTACAGCTAGATACTGTTGCTGTTATTGCACAATACATGGAAATGTTTTTAAAAATTTCGTCAAGCATGCTCTCTGCACCAGACGAAAAAACGTTTATGGCGCAAACACTTGAACTTATAGGAACCGTGATGGACGCAGATCGTTCCTACATTTTTGCCCTTACAGATGACCTTTGGTCAAATACTTTTGAGTGGGTGGCAGAAGGTATAACGCCAGAAATTGATAATTTACAAAATATTCCCATGGACGACATGGATGAAGACTCGCAGCTGCCTCTCCTTGCGCGCGGCGAAGTGTATTTCTGTGCCGATGTCAATTCCATAGCAGACTCTGCGGCGCGAGAACTCCTGGCAGAGCAAGGCATAGTTGCTCTGATTACCGTGCCTCTTTTTGTGAACGGAAAAGTGACGGGCATGTTTGGCCTTGATCAATGTTCGCACATTCCCGATTGGACAGAAAACACGCTAGAGCTTGTCCTCATCATTTCAAATTTGCTCAACAATGCCATGGCATACTTTCAAATGCGTCGTGATTGGCAAAAAAAGCAAAATCAAATTCAAGCCTTGGTGGATTCCTTGCCTGCTCCCATTTATATTTCCGATATGAAAAATTACAAAATACTGTTTCATAATAAGGTTCTTGGCGATTATTTTGATATGACCCACATAAAGACAAAGCCGTGTTATGAATTGCTTCAAGGCTTGGACGAGCCGTGCTCGTTTTGTACCAATAGCCAACTGGAGCTTGGCGCCCAACCCATAGTATGGCAACACCATAATGCTACGTCGGGTGGAGACTACCAAATTATTGACCGTTGCATTGCTTGGGGTGACAAAGAAAAAGTGCGCCTTTCCATTGCCCTTGATATTACTGAGTCCTTACGCCTGCAACGCACGCAAGTGCTTGAAAGAGAAGCAAATGTGGCAAAAAGCCGCTTTTTGGCAAATATGAGTCATGAACTCAGAACACCCCTCAATGGCATTATTGGCATGACAAATCTTGCCATGCGCGCAAATGCCAATGAGAAAGTCCAAGATTACTTGGAAAAAATCACGCACTCATCAAAAAATCTCTTGAGTATTATCAATGAAGTGCTTGACTTCTCTAAAATTGAAGCTGGCAAAATGGAGCTGGAGATGCATCCATTTCGCCTCGAAGAAATCCTCTACGGCGTGGCCTCAACGCTTCAAGCCGACATCGATCGCAAGGAGCTGGCTCTTGATGCCTATCTTGACCCCTCGCTGCCAGACCTTGTGTGCGGCGACTCCTTGCGCCTGACACAAATATTACTTAATCTCAGCAGTAATGCCATGAAATTTACAGAAAAGGGCAGCATTTCTGTGCGTATTGAAGCTCACCCCAGCCCTTATCCCGACAAAGAAGTGTCTGCCCGCATAACGGTGGCAGATACGGGCATTGGCATCGAACCACACAAGCTTGAAAACCTTTTTAGCGAATTTACTCAAGCGGACACGTCTCATACCCGACGGTATGGAGGTACAGGGCTTGGCCTTGCCATCGTGCAACGCCTTGTACAGCTCATGAATGGAAGTATCTCTGTGAGCAGTGAAGTGGGCAAGGGCACCACATTTGAGTGCTTTGTGACATTTGGCCTACACACTCCGGAGGCAGTGCAGGAAAACGAATTAGAAACTCAAGAATGCACTCCGCACTCCATTGCAGGAACCCGCATCCTCTTGGTAGAAGACAACGAAATCAACAGACTCATTGCCTGTGAGCTCCTAGAGCACTATGAGTGCGAAGTGGATGCAGCCGAACAAGGTTTAGAGGCATTAGAACTTTTAGAAAAGAATATGAAAGTCAAACCTTATGATATTATACTTATGGATATCCAAATGCCCATCTTAGACGGACTTGAAGCCACACAACGCATTCGCGCCGACAGACGATATGACCAACTCCCCATTGTCGCCATGTCCGCACACGCCTTGGTTGAAGACCACCAAAAAAGCCTCTCGGCCGGCATGCAGGATCATGTGACAAAACCCTTCGTGCCCCAAACGCTGTGTAATGTTATTTTTCAATATGCGCGCCGCGGTTTTCATTTTCAGCATGAACGTTAATGAAGACAAGACACGAGGTCGGTTTGCGCACGGTGACCTTAACGCTTCCTCCCCTCTCGCCATTTCCGAAAATTTTGCCTAAAATGGAGCTTTGCAACAAGTTACTCAAGAGAAATTTTATCCTATTTTTGCAACTCCGCCGAAACTATGTGCGTGTACAGGTAGGTAAAGTTTTCCCTGTAAAATATTTAAACATTGAAAAATCAAAGCATTACGACAATTGCATTTGTGGCAAACTTTTTGCAAAACATTGACAAAAGCCAAGGTCTGGAGGCGAGTATGAAAATACAATTAGAACAATCAGAAATTCTGCGAAGGCAGCAGGAACTTCAATCACAGAAGGGGACGTCCGCATCGCAAAAAGGTGCACAAGACGATTTTACAACCACCTTCGCCCAGCAGATGTCCCTTGGCAGTACAGAATCAAGCACTCCCCCACCCCCGCTTGGACCGGGAGTACAGAGCGGTCTTGTTAACCAGCTCTTACTCGGCGATGTGGAAAGTATGGCCACATCGGACGGTGTGGCACGAGGCACTCTTGCTTCTGACAGCGCAAAGGCTTTTGACAGAGCTTCTGGCGCGTTGGATATGTGGGAGTCCTATGTGAATGTGCTCAGTACGCCAGGCAATGCAGGAAACCTTCGTGATGCTTATGGATTTTTAGAAAGCGTTGAAACGCAGGTTGCCACGCTCAAGGCAGAGTCAGGTCCCGCCCTTGAGCAAAACCCCAATTTGGCAAATATTGTTAACGAATTGGACGTGCTTACCACCACGGAAAAATTTAAGTTTAACCGTGGAGACTATGCCGTATAATTTGAAGGAAAGCACTGATGAAATGCCTTTTTGCTCTTTAACTGCAAAGGCTTGCTTAATGAAATCAGTGCTTCCGCGAGGACTGTTTTTCATAAAAAGATTTTACGTTTTTTTCAAGATAAATACGCTTTCTTTCGAAATACGTGCATACAGACGCAAAAAACGTCGTTTGCCCCCGGAGCAGGCGCACAACGCAAAAGCTTTTGAGAGACAGTCTCGAGCAAAACGCCATTTCCCCCATAAAACCATGTTCGCACTGTGTGTGAATGTGGTTTTTTTATTTCATAGCATGACAATGCCTCTCATGCTCTATTCGTTTTTTTGTCTATAAGCATCTGATTTCAAAAAAAATTCTGCTTGCATAAAAGAAAAATCCTGCTAAGCTTTCTACAGTTGCTTATCTCAACGCTCAGGTGGGCGTCGTTATGCAGTCACACAAAAAAATAAGGAGCATTTTATGAATTCAAAAAAATATACAACATTTTCGTACACGGCAGAAAAGGGCGTGGCCCATGTGACCTTTGATAATCCTCCTGTAAATATTCAAGACATTCCCATGTTGGATGATCTCAATGCACTGGCAGAAAAACTTGAATCTGACAAAACCGTCAAAGTTGTTGTTTTTCAGTCTGCCCATCCAGAAATCTTTGTGGCGCACGCCGATGTACACTTTTTGAAGGATATGTCCACACAAGCTGTATCGCGCGGTGATGTGAAATTGCTGTACTTGCAGAGCACCTTGGAGCGCATATCACAATTGCCCCAAGCCACCATTGCCAAGATAGAAGGTTTTGCAAGAGGGGGTGGGCATGAATTTGCCCTTGCGTGTGATATGCGTTTTGCGGCAAGGGGCAAAGCAAAATTTATGCAAATGGAAGTGGGCATGGGCATTTTGCCCTGCGGCGGTGGGGCTTCACGCATGGCGCGGCAAGCAGGTCTTGGGCGTGCCCTTGAGATCATTTTGGGCGCCCAAGACTTTGATGCCGACGAGGCCGCCGCATACGGTACTGTCAACAAAGCTCTTGATGCCGACAAAATTGGCCCCTACGTGGAAGCCTTGGCTCAACGTATGGCCTGCTTTCCGTCAGAGTCTATCATTGCGTGCAAACAAGCGGTCTATGCATCTATTGATATGCCCATCATGGATGCGCTCAAGGAAGAAGCTTACTGGCTTTATCAAGCCACAAGTCAAACGCCGGCCATCAAGAGATTCACTCTTGCCGATGACACCGGTTTTCAGAACGACATGAATAACCAGCGCAATTTCCCAGAAATGCTTATCAAGCTACAAGAGGTACAGTGATGGAAAATTTGCCAGGCAATTTACGAGCAAAAGTCATGGCGGGGCTGGAGTGGTGTGAACTACGCAAAAAAATCGTTGAAGAGTTCTTTTTGTGCTTTGAAACTGCGGATGCACATGGCGCTTCGCGTCTCCTTCATGACAACGTTCACTGGCACGCTATGGGTGGTGAGGGCGGATTACCCATGTCGGGCACCATGGACAAAGAAGCCATTGGCGAGCTTATTCTGTACGTCAAAGAGCAAATGCCAGATGGCTTGGCTCTCACACCTACTGGCTGGACTGTTCAAGATAATCGCGTGGCTGTGGAAGTGCATTCTTATGGTGTCAAAAAAAATGGCCTCATATATGATAATCACTACCACTTTCTTTTTTTGGTAAACAGTGGAAAAATAAGAGAAATTCGAGAGTATATGGACACATTGCACGCCAAGCGGGTATTTGTGGACGATGCGCTTCTTTCCTAAGAACCGCCTGATAACCAGTGAGTATTCGTGTTCTATCAAAAAGGCACAGCTTGACTTGAAGGACGTGACGATTTTGCTATTTATCCGAAAAAGTCATAGGGTTTAAGGCAGAGATACTTGATTAAGGCAGGCCGTTCAAAAAAGTGTGGGCTGCAAGTGAGCGAAAAAAACACAAGGCCTTGTATTGTAAATACATGGGTACATTATGTTTTTATCGCTGACACCGCAGATGGCCTTTTTGAACGGTCTGTATATACTGCACATGCAACAGCATGCGCACTTTTTTATACTATACAAAAGTTCTTACTTGACGGTGTCACTGAGGAGGAGTATTGTTTCTGAAGCGTATTAACCATATGAATTTATTATTTTTATAAAATGAGAAGATGCGTATTTCAGCGAGTGTGTCTCTTTTCACAAAAGGTGCGCTTGAATAATTCCTTGGTATATCACGGTATACATAAGGATTGCGCAGTGTGCATCTGAAGCGTGAAAAGGTAAAAAGCATGAATGCAGCATTTTTATAGGATGACCATGCAGGACATATCCTTAGATAATCCTACAAATACCCTTCGTGTGCATATGTCCGAAGCCGGGCAAAAGCTGCTGCAATTTCTTGTGCGCCGTCTTGGGCTTGGGACATCCGTACTCCACAAGTGGATACGTACAGGGCAAGTGCGGCTCAACGGTAAGCGTTGTAACGCATTTAAGCGTATTGAAGAGGGTGATGCGGTGCGTTTACCGCCTTTTGCGCTAGAAATGGCGCGTTCTCATGTTGAGTTTTCATCCTCTTCCCATATGCACATGCGCGACGCAGATCATACATACGCTCGCGGCACGAAAAAAACGTCTTCGCCACGCCCTTCTTCTACCATGCATGCCTCGTCACTTTGCCCACTGCCTCCTCTTGTCTATGAGGACACGCATCTTCTTGTTTTCAACAAATGTCAAGGACTTGCAGTGCATACAGGCACAGGACACACAGACAGCCTCGCCACACGCCTTGCGCATCACCATGCCGATGCCATATTTAAGCCCACTCCCATCCATAGACTCGACAAAGAAACGTCCGGCATTATCCTTGTGGCACGCAGCTACGCGGCTCTACGCGCTGTGCAGGAGTCTTTTCAAAAGCGTTCCGCCACAAAGCACTATCTTGCATGGGTCTGCGGTACATGGCCTTACCATGATATGGATTACAAGCTCACGCATTTTATTGGTAAAAAATATGAAGGAGATGATGAAAAAGTTCGTATTCTCTCCGAAAAACAGGGAAAGGAAGCTGTTTGCCTTGTGACGTGCCTTCTGCGTGTTCACGGGGCAAGCCTTCTGCGTATTAGGCTCATTAGTGGGCGAACCCATCAAATTCGTGTTCAACTGGCTGAGGCAGGCTATCCTCTCTTGGGTGATAAAAAATACGGCGGCAATGCCCTGATCAACAGCACCACACACGAACACAGCTTTTACCTGCACGCTCTGCGTGTGGAATTGCCACGTACCGAGAGTATCAACGCGCTTGGCCTTTCTGAACATATGTATAGTATTGCGCCTGCATGGACAGGGCGTTATGCTGTGAAGCTTGCAGGCGAGCTGTAGTGCGAGGGCATTGTGCTTTTTATCCCCGCTAGTATTACAGTTGTAATCTTTTTATTTTCATGAGATACTCTAAAAAACAAGAGGGTGGCTTATGGAAGAATTGGCACAA
>CAYJPE010000066.1:0-13126 GCA_964371965.1 uncultured Desulfovibrionaceae bacterium | reverse complement strand
CCCATCCCCTCAAAACGCTTTAATTATGCCTCTTTTCAAGACATTGGAGAGAGGAATAATGCATCACTGAAAGAGGAGAAACTCGTTTTTGGAATTATGTTTCGGTAAAATGCTCCATAATGGCATGAAGCGTCGTGACAGCGAGAGCCGAACCGCCGCGCCGCCCTTGTAAGACAATATGCGGTACGGCACACCTTCCTAAAAGCGCCTTTGATTCCACCACATTCACAAAGCCCACAGGCATGCCGACGACCAAGGCAGGGCGCACGTCTTCTTCTAAAATATACCGTGCTATGCGAGCCAAGGCCAAGGGGGCATTGCCAATGAGCACTATGGCGCCATTTAACAAAGGGCGAGCTTTTTCAGCACTGCAAAGGGCGCGTGTGGTGCCCCGTTGTTGTGCCGTGGCAATCACGTCGTCGTCGGCAATATAGCAATGTATATCGTCCTTAGTATAAGCAGGATTCACCACTTGCAAACGTGCCAAGGAGAGGCCGGACTTTATCATAGTGGAATCACAAAATATGGCGGCTTTATTGCGTAAGGCCGCCTTGGCAGAAGCAATGGCATCGTGCTGAAAACTGAGATACTGCACAATGCTCATATCTGCCGAGCTATGTATGAGGCGACGCGCCACGCGCCACTCGTCCGGTTGAAATTCTTGTGTAAAGCTGTTCTTGTGTAAGACATATTCCTCTTCAATAATGCGAAAGCTTTCTGCCTCAATGTCTGCAGCGCTCAAGTGCCAACGAATATGCATGGCAATTCCTCATAAGTTATGAATGTAAAATACGGTGGCGCATACACCAAGCAAGGCCACGAGCATGCGCGAGAATTGCATGGTAAAAACAACAATACAGGCCACATTGGGCGGAAAAATGGCAAGGCTTGTGGCTAAATTTCTGCGTATACTGCGTATGGGATTGCCCACAGCACTGGCAGCCAGCATGGCAAGCAGTATTTGCGCATTGGTAATGAGTCCCTCTGCGCGCAAATTGGCCGCCACGGCCGAAGATTGAATGAGCCCGCCAAGCTGTGTGGCTACTATGGAAATGGCCTCTGCGGGAAAAAATCTGTGTATGCCGGCGGGTGCAAGTTCATTCCAAAAGTCAAAAGCGCCTACTTTTAAAAGCCACTCAATGCCCAGCATGAGCGGTACGGTAATGCACACAAGGCGAAACAGGAGGCTGAAGGCGCGTGTGGTGGCTTTGCGTATGGTGCTGTTCCAAGGTGTGATTGCAAAGCGCATGTGCTGCGACAGATCCATCTGCTCAGAGGGGCTCTGATAACTTACGTCACGGTCGGCACGCCACCTATTCCATATAAATACCGTTACAATGACGAGAAAACCGCCAGAAAGTTGTACGGAAAAAAATGCAATCCCCGGTATGCCAATGGTGAGGACGACGGGAATGATAATTCGTAAGGAGTGGGAGATATAGGATAAATAGCTGTTCGCCATGCCTCCGGCAATGAGTGCGGATGTGCGGATATGCCCTTCTGCATGGCTTGTCACAAGCATAGTATTGGCTGCCGCACTAGAGACCAAGGCCGTGGGCATGGCAAGACCAACAAGCGCCGGTAAGCGAGCCACTTGCGTGAGACGTCCCATGAATGTGGCGAGAAAACGATGCCAGCAGCGAAGCTCTATGACAGCGCCCAAAAAGGCGGCTATGCCCACCATGGTGAATAGCCGTGTGAAGGAACGCAATTTTTTCAAAAACTTTTCCCAAAGGGAGCTTTCGGCAGCCTTTATGATGGGCACTGTCGTGCTTTGGGGCTGTTCTTGTGTGCTGCCGGGCGTGTGGACGTGCTGTTCAGCTGCGCTTGTATTGTGTTCTGCTTTGACAGTCGCGCTTCGACGACTCTCCGGCATATGGCTCATGAGAGAGGCAGAAAAGGCAAGAGCGATGAGAAACCATACAAGGTATACGGGCTTCTTCCACGGAGGCAACATTACTTTGTGTCCTTTTCTCATGCTTTCTTGACCATCATGAGGGAATAATAGATGTCATCGCGCTTTTCAATGAGGTCTAAGTCATGCAAAATAATTTGCTTTTCCATGCCAAGGCATTCGGCATAGGTAACTTCAATGTTTTCTTCTTGGCGTAAGCGTTCCATGAGTGCGCGGCGGTTGCGATAGGTTTTGAGCAAAATGGTGGTGGAGTGTTCTGGAAAGGTAAGATTATGTGCGCTTTCTTCTGTAAAAGAAGGAATAATGCGCAGCATATCCTTATTTTCTACCAATACTTGGCCGGATTTTGCGGCTAAGGTGGCAAAGGAGGTGATGCCGGGCACCACTTCCACGTCTATTGTGGGCAAAGTTGTGCGCACGATGTCCAAAATATAGCCAAAAGTGCTGTAGGTGAGCGCGTCGCCAAGGGTTGCGCAAGCACAATCCTTGCCTTGCTGTAGGCAGGCTATAATTTCATCGGCATTTTCTTGCACTTTTGCAAAACGCACGGCATTATCGCGTGACATGCTGAACGTTTGCAAGCGTACTTCGCCCTTCGGCTTGGTAGAATTGACCACATCGAGCGAAATGCTTTTCGAGGCATTTTGAGAAATGACCGTAAAAATAACATGCGCATTTTGCAGCACTTCCACAGCGCGCAAGGTGAGGTATTGTGGGTCACCGGGGCCAATGCTTACGCCAAATAATTTACCAAGTTTCATGTTTTACCCTTACTTTGTGCCCAATAAGTGTGCTCTTCATACAATTGCACGCTCTTTTTAAAGGCTGTCTCTCAAGACATTCTTTTGCGTTTTGCCCCTGCTCCG
The DNA here is from genome assembly GCA_964371965.1 of uncultured Desulfovibrionaceae bacterium. Lineage (GTDB taxonomy): Bacteria > Desulfobacterota > Desulfovibrionia > Desulfovibrionales > Desulfovibrionaceae > CAYJAD01. The sequence continues at coordinate 10,345 of CAYJPE010000066.1, read as the reverse complement.
AAGGGGGCAAACGGTGTTTTTTGCTCAAGTGACGTCTGTCTGTATACGCGCTTTTCGCAAAAAAACGCGTTTTCCTTGGCAAAAACACACAATCTCTTTATTGAGAAACAGCCCCTAGCAAAATGAGTATGTTCGTGCTCTCAAGACTCATCAGCCTTGACTATGGCGCAAGGTCAAGATACGCATCCTTGGCATGACGCAAGTAAATATCACGAATACCTTGTAATTGCCCAAGGCCAATCACTTGCTGGCGCACCTCAAAGCCCTCTTTTTTGAGCATAGACGCCCAAGAGTCCGCCTCAGGTCCCACAAGGTCGTTGAGAGCATGGTCACCCGCCACAATCATAAAGGGCATGAGCCACACGGTTTTTACCTTGTCAGCTTTGAGTGTGGCAAGGACATCGTCAAAGGTAAGTCCCCCTTCCACGCAGGCTAAGTGCACATTTTTATCGGCAGCGGCAAAGGCATTGGCTGTGGCAAGCAGCACCAAGTCGCCCGGGCCATTATGATTGCCATGCCCCATAAGCAACACGGCCTGCTCATGTGTGCGCTCTTGAGGGATGGCTTCCAAAACAACGCGCACCGTTTCTTCCAAATCTTTTTTTGACACCAACAAAGGATCGCCAAGCTTGGCAGAAGTAAAGCGATTGGGATTATTGACAATATTTCTTACCATCATACGCTGGGTTTCCATAAACTCTGCCGCAGGAGCCACATGGAACGATTGAACGGTCAGATGCGTCACACCTTCCTTGGCGAGGGCATTGAGCCCTTCCTCAACGGAAAATATATGCGTGCCTCGGGCTTTGAGTTTTTTGCGTATGATTTCAGATGTGTAGGCCACAATGATGGAGCCTTTGTCGCCATAAGCTTTTTTGAAATCGGTTTCGAGGGCTTTTAAAGCCACTTGAGCGCTGGGAACAGTGGTGCCAAACATGACAAGTAAGATGCCGTCCTTGGCAAAGGTGGGGCTTGCTGTACAAAGGACGCAAGCCAAGAGTAAAAGGCAAAAGCGTTTCATAAGGTTCCTTCGACCTAAACATCGTAGGTCTAAAAGTATGTTTTGCATACTTTATATAATATTTTAGGCTGGTTCCCGACTGTGATGTGTCAATTGAAAAACATCTCTACGGTTGCGAGTCAGTGTCGATTTTCACGAACTTCCCATTCAAGTAAAAAGTACACCTAAAATGAATGACACTCTTTCTATAAGATGCGTATAAGTCATTGTTCATCAGAAAGCAAGCTTTTATCAGAATATTGAAAACACTGATACATTATTCTTCATGAGGAGGAAGGGAAACTTTTCTTTTAGGCGCTGTCGTCAAAGGCATTTTCTTCGCAAGAAAACAAATTTTTTTTGACAAACAGTCACAAAAAAATTATTGCTCTTATCAAGAATCTGCCACATATGACACGAGGAGAACAATATGCAAATTACCATAAACGGGCAAAGTGTCGACAGTGAAGCTGGCATAAGCCTGCTTCACTGCCTTACAACACAAGGTTTTATTTCTGTTGATGAGAATGCAGAACATAATCTCATCACGTTTGTTGTAGAACACAACAAACATATTGTTCTTTCAGAGCATTTTGACACTACCATTTTGGATGATGGCGATGTGCTGGAGGTTTTGCATTTCGTAGGTGGTGGGTAAGCGTGCTCTTTTTCATGTGTGACGGGAAAGACTTTTTTCTCAAAAGACCTTTCCCCTCACATATCACTTCAAAAAGCACCATGAGAAAGCGCTATTTTTTCGTAAATGTCCATACACCTTCCCACAGCTCCGGGGGATTTGCATGGAGCTCTTGGCTGCGTTCCTTATAGAGTTGATACAGTATCGCATCAGGAAATTCTGCAAGCAGTGCTGTAAAATCCTTCAAAGCACTTGCAAAATTGCCTTCAATATAGCTGCGCCGCGCACTCAAAAAATACTCAATTTCACCTTGGCGCGCCATGCGTTCCTGTTCGTAAATCGGGGTACAAATTTCCACGGGTTCTGTCTTGCCTTTCACTCGGATAGAATCAAGCGGCAGGAAGAAAGGAACTTCTTGTAGTATAGGTGACCGCTCCTTTTTGTCAGCACTGTCACCAACACTCTCTTCGTCCATGTTCGCAAAGGCTTGGCAAAGCTTCGCTGTTTCCAAGCTCGTGACGACACCCACGCCATACACAGGGCAAAGCCCCTCAAGGCGTGATGTGAGGTTCACCGTATCCCCAATACAGGTATAGTCCAAGAGTTCAGCGCTTCCCATGTTGCCCACATAGACTTTGCCTGTATGCACACCAGCACCCATGCGTAGGCTAATGCCAATATCTTTTTGCAATTCCACATTCAATTCCGACAAAGCCACTTGCATTTGCATGGCGCTTTTCACTGCATGCAGCTCATGTTGATGCACATCAAGAGGGGCATTCCAAAAAGCCATGATGGCATCACCAATGAACTTATCCACTGTTCCATGACTGCCACGAATAATGGCAGTCATGGGGGTAAAGTAACGGTTGAGGGCACCCACCACTTGATCCGGCGTCAGGCCTTCTGACATGGTTGTAAAACCACGAATATCTGTGAACATAAGCGTGACAATGCGCTCTTCCCCCGCCAATACCGCTTCGCCTCTTTCAACAATACGCGCCACCATGTCAGGAGCGATATAACGGCTAAAGGCATTGCGCAGTGTGCGTTTTTGCCGCGCTTCTTGCCAAAAACGCACAGCCAAAAGAGAAAGCGCCAAAGCAGAGACCAAAATCATTACATATTGGGGAGAGAGATACAGGCCCTCTTGGAATATTCTCCAACTTCCCCAAAATGATGTTCCAAGCAATGATATGAGGATAGGCAAATAAATAATGGCCGGTGCAATAGCAAAGACGAGGGTACCCAAAATACCCACAACGGTCATGCCCATAAACTGTGCACCCTGACTCCATGGTGGTTCTTGAATATACCGTTCACTCAAAATGGCATCAATAACCGTGGTATGCACTTCTGCACCGGGATAGATGGAATCAAAAGGTGTTGCCCGAATATCTAAAAGACCGGGTGCCGACGTGCCCACAATAAGCACGCGTCCTTGAATCTCTTCAGGGGGGATTTTTTTATTGAGAATATCTGCCGCACTAAATGTGGGATAATAGCCGCGTGGCCCCCGAAATGCGACACGAAAACGCCCGTCCCTATCTACGGGAATAATACGATCCTTGGAAAGAGCTAAACCTTTGAGACCATCCTTACTACTCACAAGTTGGAGCGTATTTACACCAAGTCCCACCATGAGCGAGCGCAATGAAAGGGAAATAAACGTCCGCCCATCCACTTGAGCAATTAAAGGAACAGAACGGATAATACCGTCAGGATCCGGCGCCACATTAAGGCTCCCCATGGGCGCGACGGCGCGAAGTTCCGGCAAGGGAAGCGTGGCCCCCATGGCCTGCATCAAGAATTGTCGCGGGGGAAGTTGACCGGGGCGTTGCAAATCAACAATACCTTCGGGATAGGGCAGATTTTCGGGAAACGGTTCCGGTTCACCACCAAAACGCGTATACACACCCACAACTGTAGGGGTTTGGGCAATAATACTTGCCAAAATACGATCATTGTCATGCAATGATTCAGGAATGCCGTCCAAAGGGATAGTAATATCAAAGTGCTTCTTGAAGGATTTTTGTAAATTTATAACAGAGGAATTATCTGGCTCCGCCAGAATTATGTCAAGCCCGATGGCAGCTGCACCGGATTCCGCAAGAATAGCCACAAGTTTGCCCACAAGATGTCGCGGCCACGGCCACTGCCCAAACTCTTCAAGGCTTTCTTCGTCAAGGTCAATGAGTGCCGGCGTGGGGGAAGGCTCGCCGCCTCCGTTGTCTCGTAAAAATATGTCATAAACATCCCTATCCACCTGCTGCAACACAGCAGGCTGCCACACATAAAGTAAGATAACAAAGGCATATATGAAAAGCCCTATGACAAAACGCGTAGCATTTTCTTTCAATACTCGATACGAACGTTCTCTTTTTGACATAAGCCCTCACGTATGTTGGAAGTTATAAAAATCTTAGGCGCATTTGACGACCGTGCCTCGGCAGTGTCTCACTAAAGAGACCTTTTTCACCCTTTCTTTGCTTTTGTCAAAGCCATACAAAAGGTAAGCAATGTCATGAGGATAATGAGATATACGGGAGAAAAAAACAGACCATTCTGAAAAAGAGTCCACGTTCCCACAAGCACACTGCCAAGCCCTACTACAAAAGTACACAAAGACACAAGGGGTGCAGTACGACACAAAAGCAGAGTAAGCGCGAGTCCCACAAACAAAAGCACACTGACTTGCTTCCAAGAAAGCCACTCGTCATATGCCATAAAATCCTTGTCAAGCATGGCATCCAAGGCCATAAGATGCACTTCAGCACCGGCATACGTAGAGCCTAAGGGAGTGGCAACAATGTCATAAAGTCCAACTGCGGATGTTCCCACAATGCAAATACGGCCTTCGATATCTTCGGACTTCACTGTATTATTCAGAATGTCAGCGGCACTCACCGTGTCAAAAGCACCGTTCTCATAACGAAAAGGCACCGCAATACTTCCATTGGGCTTGACAGGGATAACATGTTTTCCCACATGAATTTCGCTTAAACCCTCTGAATTATTAATAAGCTGCACTTCGGACGTGTCAAGGCTACGCATAAATGTTCGTAAAGACAAAGAAAATGCAAGCCTGTCTTGAATACGCAACACAAGAGGGAGATCACGCACAACACCATCATCACCCACAAATGTATTGATGGCACCCATGGGCGCCGCAGTGCGTAATTCCGCAAGAGGAACACTTGCTGATTGTTCTTGATATACATACCTGAGCGGATCTTCATTGCCGGAAGCGTGCATGACAATCACTTCTTCCGGAGGCGTGTCTTCAAAAAAGGCCGCTGTGCCGTCGTCACCACTTATTACAAACATCCCCAACACAGTGGGACTTTGTGCCACGACACTTGCTAAAATACGGTCATGCACATGCATATTTTCAGGAAGAGTTTCCAGAGGAATAGTCATGCCAAAACGATTCCGAAAAGATTCAAGGACATCTTGCGGGGCGGAACGGTCTGATTCCATAAAAAGAAGGTCAAGTCCTATGGCAGAGGCGCCATGCTCTTTCAGCGTGCCCACCATGCGCGCTGTCATATGACGTGGCCACGGCCATTGACCAAATTCTTTCAAGCTTTCTTCATCAATATCCACAAAAAGGAGTTTGGAGGAAGGTTTTCCGCCTGCACTCAAACGCAAAAATGTGTCATAGGCATATGTGTCAAGCCCCTGCACAAATGTTGTCTGAAAGACATACAAAAGAATAATACTCAAACACACACATATGCCACCCCATATGCGAACACATATGTATTTTTTTTCTATATGATTTTGTGCTGACAAATGCGTTTGCTCCATTCTTGCTTATAGCCTTATCGCTCACGAAAAGCTCTTTGCTGTGCCTTAAGTAAGGGTTTAAGCAAATAATCTAAAATTGTCTTTTTTCCGGTCAATATGTCAACTTCTGCCATCATGCCCGCCATAATGGGTAAGCTCATGCCCGCATGTTGCAAGTGAGCATTTTCTGTACGCACTTTTACTTGATAAAAGGTTTCACCTTGTTGTCCTTCAAGTGTATCCGCACTAATATTCTCCACAAGAGCTTTCATGCCGCCATACACGGAAAAATCATAAGCAGTAATGCGCACCAATGCCTTTTGACCGGGATATAAAAAAGCAATATCCGAAGGACTAAAACGCGCTTCAATAATGAGGGAATCATCCAAGGGCACAATTTCCATAACCGTGGCGCCGGGTGCCACGACACCGCCCACAGTATTGGCATGAATAGTTTTCACAACGCCGCGGACAGGAGAGCGCATTTCTGTTCTTTGCACCTTATCATCTCCTGCCGTGAGCAGTTCGCGCAGTGAAAGCAACTGTATTTGCACTTCATTGAGCTGCTCTCGATACTCTGCCTCAAGAGCCACCTTTCGTAATTGTAAACGCTCGGCGGCTTCTTTGGCTACAGCTTCAAGGCGCGGAATAGAGTGTTCAAGCCCGGCAAGATCTGCTTTTAAGCTTTGTAATCTTTGCTCAATATCAAGAAATTCCAATTCTGAATACGCCTTCGCCCTCAATGCCGGGAGCGCCAGATTGCGCTGCCTTTGCACGAGTTCCAAACTTGTAAGTGCTTGCTTTTTGACCTCATGTTGCTCTTCTAATTCTCGTTTGGTAGATTCTACCTGAAGAGCCAATACATTGAGTTCTGTTTCAATTTGCGCACGAGCAGCATTAAGCATGTCATCTTGGCGGCGAACAAGTTCAGGAACTTCCAAAACATTGGGACTGTATTTGGCAGGACCACCGACAATAAGTGCCTCAATACGTGCCATACTCGCCTCATGCTCCAAGCTGCGTACAAATGCTTCACGATATTGACTACCGGCCATCTCATTATCAATACGCATGACCACGGTATTTTTTTCTACCACTTGTCCTTCAAAGACAAGAATATCCTGAACAATACCACCTTCAAGATTCTGAATAAGTTGTACACGTTGCGATGGAACAATTTGGCCTATGCCCCGTGCCATTTGATCCAACTCTGCAAAGCCTGCCCATGTGAGCAATATGGCAATGGCAATGGCACTCAACCAGACAAGGCGCACAGATGTGCGCGAAATATCTTTTTCTGTGCCGTCAGGAACAAAACGTCGCAAAAATACGTAAAAAAAGCCTCTTTGTTTGGGCATAAGCGCTTTTTGTGAGACAGAAGAAGGGAGTTGTTTTTTATTACTCATAATTTATTCTGCATAAGAGCTTCTTGTCGTGAACCCGACCAAATGGCGCGTCCTTTTTCCAAGGCAATCACTTGATCTACAAGCTCCAGCATGGGCATTTTATGGGTAAAGACAAGTACAGTTCTGTTTGTTGAAAATGTTTTTAATCGTTGGATAAGCCTATCCTCCGAAGCTGCATCTAACTGTGCTGCAGGTTCGTCTAGAATAAGTGTATGAGGGTCGCCAAGAAGAGCGCGCGCAAGTGCCACACATTGCGCCTGCCCACCGGAAAGACCCGAGCCGTGTTCACCAAGGGGCATATCAAGACCCAAAGGATGTTCAGAGGCAAAGTCCATGACGCCGGCAAGGGTGGCGGCTTCCAAAATGTCCTCTTCCGTACACTTGTCACTTCCGTATATTCCATCTCCAGGCCACGCCAATGCAATATTATGGCGCAAAGTCCCGCGAAAGATGCGTATTTCTTGTGGTAAAAAACCTAATTTGTTGCGGTATGGACGCATGGGCGCATGTCGCGTGTCAAGATTACCCAAGAGCACTCGTCCCTCGGTGGGAACATAAATACCCGCTATAAGACGCGCAAGTGTTGATTTTCCGGAACCGGATGCGCCAATAAAACCTACCTTCACCCCCGGATTCAATTGCATGTTCAAATCTTTGAGCGCTATGGTTTGTATCTGAGCGGAAGGATAACCAAAGGAAACTTTTTCAAAAATAATGGGTACGGCAAGGGAGGCATGCGGCAGAACAGATTGGCTGCGACCGGCAAACTCATCGCCTGCTGCAATATCTTCTACGGGCAATGCATAATCGTCATAGTCAGGATTTTCGCTGGGTAATTGCATAAGCATATGCAGCTGCTTCACAGCAAGGAGTGTCTTTTGAAAGTTGGCAAGAATATTCACCAAGGAATTCATGGGGGCTGCGCAACGTCCAAAAAGAATAACGCATGCTATAAGGCCACCCGTAGTCATATGCCCTTCAGAAATTCTATAAACACCTAAAACGACTAAGGAAACAGTGAGTAAAATATTAAAAAGTGCTATGCCATGCGAACTGATACTTGACTGTGCCCGTGTGTGAATATTGGCATCGGACGCAGCTCCCACATATTGTTCCCAATAATGCAAGAGAACTTTTTCCATGCGCGTCGCACGGATAGTTTCCAAACTGGAAATGAGCTCTGTCAAGAATGATTGCTTTACGGCATTCGTATGCATTTGTGATTGAGAACTTCGTGTAAAAGGTTTTTGAACAAGATAGGCGAAAAGTGCCAAGATAGGTATGGCAAGGAGGGGGACAAAGCCAAGCGTTCCTCCAAGAAAGAAAGTAAGTGCAATAAAAAAAACAACAAAAGGAAGGTCTGTTAAAGCAAGTATTGTCGTAGAACCTAAAAAATCTCGCACATATTCAAGCTCTCGCACTCGGGCAATAATGGCACCCACCGACTTTGTTTCTTTGTGTTGATAAAGGGCATCAAGGCGCACATCCATAAGTCTTTTTAAAAAAAGCGTCTGTAATTTTACATCCGCATTGCGCCCTGCCACGTCCACAAAACGCATACGTGTTATACGTAAAAAAAAATCCAAAAGAGCTGCAATCCCCATACCAATGGCCAATACCCACAAACTCTCAAAAGCATTGTTGGGAACAATGCGATCATAGACATTCATAACAAAAAGCGGCATTGCAAGGCTTAAGAGGTTTACCACCACCGAGGCCACAAGCACATGCCGATAAAGGGGAGCATAGCGTGCTATACTCCCCCAAAACCATTGATAAGATTCATGCATCGTCAAGGGACATGTCCTATACGCCTACGGCATGGTGAGGGTTGTGCCGGAAAGAGCCTCTTGAGTATCGAAGGAGGAACCAAAGTTCCATGGTTGATGTTCGTTCGCAGGCACGATGGTGGTGGTATCTATCTGTAACTCGGCGCCATTGACGTTCATTTCGTCCAAGAGTTCCCCTGTGAGGGCAAGCAAGCGATAATACCCAAGCAGAGCATCTGTCTTACGAATTTCCTGCTCAGTAGCACTAAAATAATACTCACCTTCTGCATCAAGCACAGAGAGCAAATCCTTTTGCCCTACGCGAAATTGCGCGTCATAATTTGTCTTGGCTCCGCGTGCAGCAATGGCAGCCTGACCATAAAACTTCGTCTGCTCTTCAGAACTTTTGGTTGTCACAAAGGTGATAATCAGTTCTTCGTTCACTTGATCCATGGTTTGGTTTAAAGCACGGCGCAGCTCTCGCACACGGGCGGCCTTTGCCTTGACATTGGCTTCATCAGCACCGCCACTATAAATTTCCCATTGCATGTTGAGCATGGCAGACCATGTGAATTGATGCTGATCGCCCCTGTAACCTTGGTCAACATAGCTTGGCCCTGCATCAAGACTGAGCACCGGCGAAAAGTTTGAACGCGCCACATCCACATCGGCCATGGCATTGCGAATGGCGGCAAGATCTGACTGGATACGAAGATTTTTGTTGACACTCATATTACGTGCTTCATCAATGTCGTTGATAACACGCAAAGGCATGGGCACAGGTGCCAAAGATTGTGGGGCTGGCTGACCGGTAACACGCGTATATGTGGCCATGGCACTTTGCAAACCTTGCTTGTTGGCGCTCAGCGTTGCTTCAGCACGCCCTACGCGGCCTTGTACAAGCTTCACGTCACCGTCACTGGACAGTCCTTGATTGTAGCGCGTTCTCAGAATTCGCAAAATATTTTTGTTTTCACGAACATTGCTCTCAGAAAGACGTACAAGTTCTTTGCGGCGCAAAAGATCTGAATGGGCACTTATGGCAGAGTAGACAAGAGAATTGGTGCTATCCATAAGAAGCCAACTGCGATATTGCACTTCTTCTTCGCGCATACGCACACTTGCAGAAGTAAGGCCACCTTGCCACAGTGTTTGGCTTACCGTTAATCCGGCATTGCCTGTACCCACAACATCACGTTCCCAATCAGAAGCGCGCGTTGTTGCACTGTCTGTTTGTTCGATGCCAACACCAGCCCAAATACCAATGGTCGGATAATATCCCGCCTCTGCCATGCGCACATTATGGACAGACTGCTGTCGAGCTTCTTGAGCAGCCTTGATATTCGGGCTGTAGCTAAGAGCAAAACGAATAGTGTCTTGAAGCGTGACCTGGTGTTGAGCGGATTGCGCGCTCTGAGCCGCATGCCCCACAGCATAAGGCAAGCAATACACTAAACAAGAGGTAACAAGCATTATAAAGATTTTTTTCATACATACCACCAAGGCTATAAGTGTTGTGAAAACTTTTATGAGAGTACTTGCAACGAAGTCCCAAAAAAGAATAGAGGAGAAAACATTTTTGTCAAGCGTTTTTTTACTTGATTTTTCCATGAGTTGTCTATAAAATCTTGCATCTATTACTATGAATATTTGAAAAAAAATCTACATCCTCCGCAAAAAAATGTATGTGATATAGTAAGTCAAAATAAAAACTAGTAATTTATAAGAAAACATGCTACAATAC
>CAYJPE010000065.1:0-13140 GCA_964371965.1 uncultured Desulfovibrionaceae bacterium | reverse complement strand
TTAAGGCTGCTGTAACGCAACGCTAAGCGCTGTCGTCAAATGCGCCTTTTAGGTTGTCTCTGCGTCAGACTTCGCTTGCTTTTTCAGTCAAATACCATAAGAGTATATTCCTTCAAAGCAAGCTTGTTTTCCTTGATATAACACAAAAATTCGCAATTTGACGAAAGCTCCTAAGCGAGTGTTGAAGTAGTGCTTTTTTACTTGCGGCGGCCTTTGCATCGCCTAGTTACGTTTTCATATGTCTTTGTAGGTGCTGTGGAGTTTTCGATGTTCGTTCTTTATGGTGAATAAAAAATTATGCACGCATAGCCTGCGTGCTTTCCTACTATGAGTGGGTGCAAATATAATGAAGGGCAAGTCAGATATGTCTCAAACAGAATTTCATATTGATGTGGCAGAACTGCAGGCCGGAATCACTGCCTTGCGAAGTAAAAAGGTGTTGATTCTTGGTGATGTGATGCTTGATGTGTACCTGCAAGGTCGCGCCGACCGTATGTCTCAAGAAGCTCCCGTACCCATTGTACACATAGACAAAGAAAGTTCACGCCTCGGCGGTGCCGCTAACGTGGCGCACAATATCAGGGCGCTTGGCGGCTTACCTACCTTGGTAGGTTTGTGTGGTGCCGATAGTTATGGGCAAAATCTTATTCAGCTTTTGCAGGAAAATTATATTGCTGCGCATGTTTTGCCTTCAAAGCAGCGAAGCACGGTTGTCAAAACTCGGGTAATGGCGCAAAGCCAACAGATGCTTCGATTTGACAGAGAAGATTGCTTGCCCTTAACCTCAGATGAATGTTCGCATATTTGCCATACATTGGATGCCTTGTTGCCTACCCATGACGTGCTCGTTATTTCCGATTATGCCAAGGGACTCATAACGCCGGCATTGAGCGCGCATATACAAAAACTTATTGCAGAAAATGCCACGGAAGTCTTCATTGATCCAAAGCCACAACAAGCACAGTGTTATGTATTTAATGGGCTTATGACGCCAAACAAAAAGGAAGCTGCTCTTTTGGCGAATATGTCTCTCCATACTCGAGAGGATGTTCTGTGTGCAGGACGTGCTATTCTCGAAAAATTTTCCTCATCGCAGCTTCTTATGACCCTTGGCGGTGAGGGGATGGCACTCTTTTTGGATGATGGGAGTGTGTGGAATATAGCCAGCAGTACGCGCGCTGTCTTTGACGTGACAGGCGCCGGCGATACCGTTATTGCGGCACTGGCATTGGCGCGGGCTGCACAGCTCGATATGCGTATGGCCTGCCTTTTGTCCAATTATGCTGCAGGATGCGTTCTTGAGCATGTGGGTGTTGCCACTGTGAGCCCAGAAGAGCTGAGCTTTGCCGTATCGCGTCAAGATGTGGCCAAGTGTGTTCGCTGGCAATAATTTCATGAAACAAAGCAAAGCAAATAAAAAGCAAAGAATAGCCCTTGTGCATTATTGGCTTGTCAATATGCGTGGGGGCGAAAAGGTGTTGGAATCCCTCTGCAAAATGTATCCGGAGGCAGATATTTTTACCCACGTCTGCCATAGGGAGTCCCTTTCTCCCCTGTTACAAGACAGGCGTATTTATACAACATTTATTCAAAAACTGCCTTTTGCCGTGCGGCATTATCAAAAGTATTTGCCCCTTATGCCATTGGCTTTGGAGCAGCTTGATCTTACAGGCTATGACCTTGTTATTTCCAGTGAGTCAGGCCCGGCCAAGGGGGTTCTTACCCGTGCAACCACGCCTCATGTGTGCTATTGTCACAGTCCAATGCGCTATCTTTGGGATTTTTATCCGGACTATGTGGCACATGCTTCTCCTTTTGTCCGTTTGGCCATGCGCCCTCTTTTTCATCGTTTGCGTTTATGGGATGTGATAAGCGCCCATAGAGTGGATCATTTTGTGGCAAATGCGAAAACCGTCGCGCAACGTATACGCAAGCATTGGCGTCGTGAGGCTGCCGTTGTACATCCCCCAGTCGATATAGAAAGCTTGTCCCTGGGTACAGAAGGGCGTAAGGAGTATTATCTCTATGTGGGACAGTGTATAGATTATAAAAGGGGCGATTTGGCTGTGGAAGCCTGTACTCGCTTGAATCTCCCCCTTATAGTTGTGGGGGAGGGTGAGGCACGCAAGAAATGGGAACGTATGGCGGGCAGCACTATAACGTTTACGGGAAGATTGCCATTTGCAGATATAGCCGCCTTGTATGCGTCTTGCCGTGCGCTTCTTTTTCCCGGTGAGGAAGATTTTGGTATGGTGCCTGTGGAGGCTATGGCGTGCGGAACCCCCGTTATCGCGTACGGAAGAGGTGGTGCCACAGAAAGCGTGTTGGATGGTGAGACGGGATTGTTTTTTGATGAACAAACAGTGGAATCTTTGTGTGAGGCCTTGCATTGTTTTGCACAACAAGAAAGCCACTTTGACCCACAGTATATTCGAGAACACGCCACCCGTTTTAATGAAGAGCGTTTCATGTCTGAAATGTTTACAGAAATTGCCAAAGCACAAAGCTTGATGTGTTGATATTTGTCAAAAAAATGCTAGAACGGTGTCCCTAGCCCTTGACGAGTGGCAAAGACATTTTATTTATACAGCAGTACATTATTTGCTTGGGAGGATTTATGGAACAACACGAATTTCGCGCGGAAGTGCGCAAAGTATTAAACATCATAACCCATTCTTTGTATACTAACCGCGAAATATTTTTGCGGGAGCTTATATCAAATGCTTCTGATGCTTTGGATAAGTTGCGCTTTAAGCAAAGTGCAGGAGAGGTCGTGCGTGCGTCGGATACGCCACTTGAGATCTCGATCCATTTGGACAAGGATGCCAAGACACTGACCATTAAGGATACGGGCATTGGCATGACAGAGGCTGAGCTTATTTCCAACCTTGGCACCATTGCCAAGTCCGGTTCCGAAGAGTTTTTGGCAGACCTTAAGCAAGGTGCTGAAGGAACAGCTGATGCGGCGAATATTATTGGTCGTTTTGGCGTAGGTTTTTATGCGGTATTCATGGTGGCGAACAAGGTGGAAGTGACGTCGCGTCCGGCTTTTGGTGATGACAAAGCCCACGTGTGGGTGAGTGATGGATGTGGTGCTTTTACCGTAAGTCCCACAGACAATGCGCCCGAGCGTGGAACGGTTATTGTGGCGTATTTGAAGGATGATGCGGCAGAATTTTTAGAGAAGTACCGCATTGAAAGTATTATCCGTACCCACTCTGCCTTTATACCTTTTACTATTATGGTGGATGAGGCGCATGTCAATACAACGCCTGCCCTATGGCGCGAACCAAAGTTTTCCATCACCAAAGAGCAGTATGCAGATTTTTATAAGTTTTTGACCCACGATTTTAAAGAGCCACTGGATACTCTGCACTTTGCCGTGGATGCACCTGTACAATTTAATGCTTTGCTCTTTATTCCAGAAAAGAGCTTTGATTTCTTTACGCAAAACCGTGAGAATTGGGGGCTTGACCTGTATGCACGGCGTGTGCTTATTATGCGTGAAAATAAGGAGCTTTTGCCTGAGTATTTAAGCTTCTTTAAGGGTGTTGTGGATACGGAGGATTTGCCGCTGAATATTTCTCGCGAGAATTTGCAGGAAAATGCCGTATTGCGTAAAATGCAGCAAACTATTGTGAAGCAGGCGCTTGGCCATTTGGAAAAATTGTCTGCCGATACGGAAGCCTATGCAAAGTTTTGGCATACACACGGACGTGTGTTTAAAATGGGTTATCATGACTTTGTCAATCGTGAACGCATCGCAGCTCTTTTGCGCTTCAACTCTTCCGTGCACGACGATGCCGAGGGCCTCACATCCTTGGAAGGCTATATGGATCGTGCCAAAAGCGGACAAAAAACTCTTTGGTATGCTTCTGGGCCTAACCGTGAAGCAGTGCGCCTGAATCCTCATTTGGAAGTTTTCCGCAAAAAAGGTCTTGAGATACTATATTTGACGGAGCCCATTGACGAATTTGTTATGGAAGGGCTTGGAAAATATAAAGAATGGGAGTTGAAGCCAGTGGAGCATGTGGACGATGATGCTCTGAAAGACTTTGACAATGTGCAAGACGATGCACCAAAAGCCAGTCCCCTTGCCCAAGAGGACAAGTCTTCGTTTGATGCACTTGTGATCGCTATGCAGGAAATCTTGGGTGACAAGGTGAAAGAAGTGCGGGTATCGCACCGGCTGGCAGATAGCCCAGCGTGCCTCGTTTCTTCTGACGGTATGACATCTTCGATGGAAAAACTCATGCGTGTCATGCAAAAAGATGACACAGTGCCGCAAAAAATCCTTGAGGTGAATCAGGATCATCCATTCTTGCGTACGCTTATGCGTATTCATAAAAACGATGCCACGGATCCGCAGCTCAAGGAAATGGTTGAAGGCCTTTTTGATACCAGTTTACTTTTGGATGGATATTTGAAAGATCCGTATGCTTTTGCGGCGCGCACCAATAAATTGCTCGAACAAGCAAGTGCGTGGTATACAGAGGTCAAGAAAATTTAAGGAAATACTGTTTAAATAAAAGCATATATAAAATATGCTATAGATTCATGCCAGAAAGGCACTTCTCCTCTATCAGTGATTCATTGTTCCTCTGTTCAATATATTGAAAAGAGGAACAATGAAAGCGTTCTGAGGGAATGGGGAGTTTGAGGGGGGGAATGGGGACTTTTGGGTTTTGCCACCTTTCCCTTCCTAGTGCCTTGTCTACTCTAAAAGCTATGATTGCATTCTATGCATGTTGCCATGCGCTACACAATACTGCCTTCTTTTCAAGTAAAAAAGCTTCGGCATACACGCGGACTTATTGGTTTTTTTTGAAGGAACCGACCGAATGGCGCCGCAGGCGTTACCGTAGTTGAGGGACGAGGCGTACGGGCATCGAGAGCAGCGATGGTGTGGGGGGAAAGCTTTTTTCCAAAAAAAGTTTCACCCTAAAGGGCACACGCCCCCCCACATGCTTTTAAAAAATACCCATTTAGACAAAACACGCTACTGGCAGGCTGTTGAAAAACTCCATTTTTGAACGGCCTGCGAATTCGGAATTTTTTAGCAGCCTGGTAAAAGCCAAATATGTTGACTATTTTTTATACTCTTGTGCCGGTGTTTGGCATCATGCTTTTGGGCGCTTTTGCTGAGCGTCGTCACCTTTTGCCTGCTGAAACAGCAAAATGCCTAAACCAATTTGTCTATTGGTTCAGTCTTCCCATTCTCTTATTTCACATTATGGCACAGATACAACCTCAAGATGTGCCATGGGCGGTTATTGTCAGTGGAACGTTAGGTTTCTTGGGAGCGCAAGGTATTGTGCTGCTTCTTTTGCGTGTCTTAAAAGTTTCGTGGCAAGAATCTGTCATGGGAGGCATGATTGGGAGTTTTCCCAATGTGGCCTTTATGGGGGTGCCAATTATTTTGTTGCTTTATCCGAACAATGCTGAGGCGCAAGTGGCGGCCGGCATCATGGTCGTTCTCCCCACCATTAACTTGATTGTGACTGATATTGCACTGACGCTACAGGGTACAACTGATCAGAAACAATCTGTGCAGCATGGTGGTGGATCGCTAAAAAAAATATGGAAGGGGATATATACAAACCCAAGCTTGATAGGTGCAAGCCTTGGTGCAAGTGCCGGAATTTTTGAATTTTCCATGCCCCATGCTTTTATGCAAATGGCGAGCATGCTTGGAAATACAGCCTCACCGTGTGCGCTTTTTTGTATTGGCATGTTTGTGGCGGCGCAGTTATCAGCGAGACGGCAAGCAGCAGGCAGCCAAGGCGCCGGGCAACAAAGAGGCAAAGAACTGAAGGCACAAGCACTTATGCTGACGGGGAAGCTATTTCTATGTCCAATGGTTATGTATGTGTGCTGTATGGCGCTTGGCGTACAAGGTATGAGTCTTGCCGTCATGGTTATCTTGGCAAGTATGCCTACGGCTGTTGTGTGTCACATCCTCACTTCTAAGCACGACACTTGTACGCAAGCATGCACCACGGTCATATTGGTAGGAACCATGCTCTCCTTGTGTACAGTCACGCTTGTTATTGCTATGGTGCAACGTTTTGCGCAGTAAGCAGAGCCCCGCTTTGAGAAGGCTGAAAAGACGCATTTGACGATAGTTTCAAACGAAAATTAAAACAAGTAGCTGTGTCTATGACAAGACAGACACAGTTACTTGTTTTATTATGGTATGTTGGCGGAAGAGTCGCAGATTGTTCATTTTTAACAGGCTTTTACAAGCCTATGGGGCGTGCAAATTTTAGAGTACGTGTTCTGCAAGCTCGCGTTGCAACCCAACTATATCACTTCCCTTGGAAAGTTTTTGTTCCACAGGTGTGTTCATGCCAGAAACCCAAATTTTGATTTCTGCATCCATATCAAAGGTACCACCAGTCTCGAGAGAAAATTGTGTAATACTTTTGTAGGGTATGGAGTGGTAGCTGACTTTTGAGCCTGTGATACCCTGCTTGTCGACGATGAGCACTCTCTTGCTGGTAAAAATAAAAAAGTCTCGTACGAGTTTGAAACCCTTCGTTATTGTTTCGCCGTTGATAAGTAAGTGAGAAAGCTCTTTTTCAAGATCTGCCATGTCTACTTCGCCGGCGTTTCCCAGTAATGCATCAAATAATCCCATAATGTACCTCTTTTAGTTAATGGTTATGAGGAATTGTCATCAAATGTGCCTTCTTGTGTATCTCTGCGTCAGATTTCGCTTGCTTTTTTTGGTCAAAACCATAAGTACATTCCTTCCGAGCAAGCTTGACTTTATTTGAATGGGCTTGATAGAACACGAAAAATCACTACTTGATGGGTTCCCTTAGGTAAGCGACGTTATTCGAATAACAACGTCAGAGTCCAGAGCCTTTTTGAGAATTTTTGTCATATTTGTGATGGCATCAAGTTCAATGGGGCTGGCTGATTTACTCCGTACATGTAAAACAAGCTCCTTATCATTACGAGCAAATTGCACTTCGTGTACGTATTGGCAATGCAGGCGATCCATATTTTCTGCCAGCGATAAAAATAGTGTAAAATTACGAAGGCGTACTTGATCCGGATCTTGCGCGTGCAAGAGGTCGTCATATTTTTTTGACGGTTTGATATTATGATGTTCCGTGAGCGTTGCCAAGAAACGAATTTCTTCTTGTGTAAAGCCAAGTAATTCCGAGTGGCGGATAAGATAGGCTCCATGGGATGCGTGTTTTGAATATGCAGTAAAGATGCCAATATCATGCAAGAGCGCGGCGTAGTAGAGCAATTCCCGTGCTTGGTGGTCAAGGGACATGAGCCCGCAGTCCACAAAAGAATCGTGCATTTGTAAAGTCAGTTTTGCCATATGATAGGCATGCTGCTCCTCAAAAAGGCAACGACGAGCAAGTTGCAAGACGCTTTGTTCTCGTATGGACAATGCCTCATTGCTTTCTTGTGTGCGCTGTAAATAGTCACGCAAGATACCGTCTTGCAGGTTACGTGTGCTGACAGAAAGCTGTGCAAACTTAAATTCCTCCATAAGCGTCAACAAAATAGCAGCACCTGCTACCAAGACTTCTGCTCGGCGACTGCTCACATTGGGCAACATGCGCCGTTCTTCTGCTGTCAGTGTGCACAGATGTTTTGCAGCTCTACGCAGACCGTCAAGGCTCAAGGATGTGTGATTGCTGGGTGGTGGAGCACTATGCTGTAGGCGATAGGCGACATTGTGTAAAGCAAGGGCTGTTCCAGAGCTTGCAATCATTTCTATGGTTTTCAGATCTCGTACCCTGTTGAGTAAGGGCACCGCAACAGTGCGTATGGCCTGGCACATTTCGGCAAAAGTGGAGGAAGGTACTTGGTCTGTCTTTGTGGTAAGAAAGCGGTTTGTCATGCGCACACAACCGAGCTTAAGAGAATCTAAAAGTTGGTGCCCCATGGCATTGGCGATGGCTATTTCTGTGCTGCCGCCACCGATGTCAATGAAAAAGCGTAAACCAAGATTTAAAGGTAAGCCGCCGGAGACGCCAAGGCAAATGAGTCGGGCTTCTTCCATGCCTGAAATAACTTGTAACTCAAGCGCAGTTTTTTCGTAGACCTGTGTTAAGAACTCTTCGGCATTTTCGGCATCGCGTACTGCAGCAGTGGCTACGGGGAGTATTTCTTCTACGCCATAGTTTTGGCACATGCTGACGAAGGAGCGTAAGACAAGCAATGTTCTTTGTATGGCAGGCTCTTGAAGGCGTTTTTCTTGGAAAGCATTTTCGCCAAGTCGCACCATGTGCTTGACTTTGTTGAGAACGGTAAAAGAACCGCCGGATAAAATACGCACAATCAGCATGCGTGCGGAATTACTGCCAAGGTCAATGATGGCAACGACCTTGTCTCGCGTGTCTGCAGAAGGTATTGGGCTTTGGCGAGCACGATAAAAGGTACGTTCTAGTCGTGTGTCATCTACTGTATTTGTTGACATAGGACATCTCTTGAAAAAACTTTTCTGAAAAGTTCTTTTTTGTGTTGAATTCTATAAATTTCGTCATCGCATGCTGTCTGGCAGTCTACCTTAAGACGGATACATTCTCTTTCCACAAACACGTTCACCCCTTGTACACAGCTTGTATGGGTAAAGTCAAGTGCATCTGCAATACGAATCAGGGCTGCAAGTTGTTGTATGGCTTTTTGTTCCTGTGGTGAGAGCGCGGCAAAGAGTTTATGCTTTGGAGACGGTTCAGCACGACGGTGATAGCGAGCCACCAAGGCGACCAAGGTGCGTATGTGTTCATTATGAAAGGCGTGCGCTGAGGATTCGTGAGTAAAAACATCTTCCATCACTTGCCATAAAAGTTCAGGCAGCACGGAAGAATTTTTTGCAAGAATAAACTTGGCGGAAGCTTTGTGGTGTGCCGTTTTTCCATAAATCCATCCAAGGTCATGAAGGCGCGCCGCTATAACAAGGATGTCGCTCCAGGTGTCGTCAAGTCCGTGCAAGGAGGCCATGCCTCGAAAAATATCCCGCGCAATACGAGACACTTGCAGACCATGCTCAAGCGACTCTTGGATAATGGGTGAAGGGTGCAATATATGGGGCATGGCAAGGCCTTTATACTATGAATCTTTTTGGCGCATGGCAAGCATGAGGGCTTGTGCGTTTAAGGGTTGTTGCCCACGGGGTACTTTTCTGCGTGTATAGCTGCCATCGTCATGCAGAACGTAGGCTTTGGCCGTATCGTCAAGATGTGGCAATAATATGTCATTGTATACAGCATGGCGCATGTCATCATCCAAGATGGGTACCAGTGTTTCAATGCGTCTGTCAAGATTACGTGGCATAAGGTCGGCGCTGCCCACATATATTAAGGGGTCGCCGCCATTATGAAAATAGTAAATGCGGGGGTGTTCAAGAAATCTGCCTACAAGAGAAGTCACTTCCATACTTTCGCTCACTCCCGGAATACCCGGACGCAAGCAGCAGACGCCCCGTATTTGCAGACGCACTTCAACACCGGCCATGGAGGCTCTATAGAGTGCCTGGATGCTGTCCTTATCTGCAAGCTGATTGCATTTTATATAGATTTTGCCATTACCGTGTTTTTGATGGTGATCAATTTCTGCAAAAATGGCTTTGATGAGTCCTTTACGCATGCCGTGTGGCGAAACAAGAAGCCTGCGGTATTCTTCACGTTCTGCATAGCCTGTCATGGTATTAAAAATGTCACTGACGTCGGAGCAAATGTCGGCACGTGCAGTGAAGAGGCCAAAGTCTGTATATATCTTTGCTGTGGCTGCATTGTAATTGCCCGTTCCAATGTGGGCGTAGCGTCGTACCCCTTGGGCTTCACGTCGTATGATGAGGCAGAGCTTGGCATGAATTTTCATACCCGGCATTCCGTATACCACGTGTACGCCGGCTTTTTCCATTTCTTCAGCCCATGTGATATTGCGTTCTTCGTCAAAGCGTGCCTTGAGTTCAACGACGGCGGTTACCTGCTTGCCCATGCGCCGTGCTTCAATAAGGGCGTCCACAATGGGCGATGCGCTGCCCGCACGGTAGAGCGTTTGTTTGATGGCAATAACGGCGGGGTCAATGCTGGCTTTGCGAATAAATTCTTGTACAGGCAAGAAACTGTCATAGGGATGAAAAAGGAGAGCATCTTTTTGAGATATATGGTCGTATATGTGCGAATCCCCGTCGTCCCTAAATATGGGTGGGGTAAAGGGCGTAAAACTTTCGTCTTTGAGGCCGGGCCTGTCGAGGCCATAGAGTTCAAGCATTTCGGAAAAAGCAAGGGGGCCTTTGATTCTATACACTTGAAAAGGGCTGACTTCCAGATGTTCCATAAGGAATCGGCGCAAATCCACAGGTGTTTCGTCCGAAACTTCAAGGCGCACCACATCTCCAAAGCGGCGTTGATCCACAAGGTCACGCACAGCTTCTAAGAGATCGTCGGCCTCGTCTTCTTCAATTTCAATGTCGGTATTACGCGTTATGCGGAACATACCCGTGGCTTCAATGACGTGACCCGGAAAGAGGGTGTGCAAATGCTGATGAATGAGGTCGTCCACAAAGACAATGTCATTGTCACGGGTATTGGCAGAAAAGCCAAGGGCGGCGTATGTTTTTGCATCCTTGGTACGCGGTGTAAATAAAAAGCGCGACATGTTGTTGGGGCATTTGAGTCGTGCATAGCGGGCAATACCGTGCTTATCGCGTAATTGTACAATGAAGTTGAGGCTTAAATTGGTGATAATGGGCAAGGGGTGGCTTGGGTCTACCGCTTGGGGCGTGAGTACGGGATATATTTCGTCTTCAAAATATTCGTCCAAAAGTTTCTGTTGCTTGCGTGTTAATTCCATATACGGCACGATGCGTACGCCGCGATCGCGTAATTGGCGTAAAAGCTTTTTGCGCCAATGTTCTTGTGCCAAGGTCACAAGGCGCAACGTTTGGCGGCGTATTTCAGCAAGTTGACGCCCGGGAGGTACCTTGTCGGGAGCGGAACTTGGCACGTGATTGATATATTGGCGCATGACGTTGGCCACACGTACCATGAAGAATTCGTCAAGATTATTATAAAAAATACTCAAAAATTTGAGCTGTTCCAAGAGGGGTACCCGTGGCTCCAGTGCTTCTTGCAAGACTTTTGAATTAAATTCTATCCAATTGATGTCGCGATTGAGGAAAAGCCCCGAACATGACAATTCTTCCATTTCTTGTATGGTACACTGTTCGGCATGTTCTCCTTGCGTGTGGAGTGTCGTGCCTTGTGCCTCAAGTTCTTGTGTGTTGTGAGGCAAAGAGTGTAATTGGTGGCTTACCTCATTATCTTTACTCATGACAAGCTCCTGTGTATATTTTTCGTGCTCTTTCTTATTGGCGGCATTGAGTGGTGTGTCTGTTGTTTGTGGTGTGGTGTTATTGGGAGAAGTGATGTCCATGGAGATCTCCTTGTTGCCTGTGTATGTGGTTTTTTCAAAGGCATGCTTTTTTCCAGTTCTTAATACGCGCCTTCTCCACGCAGAACCACAGGTATGGTACGAGCCAGTATCCATAAATCCATCCATACAGACCAATTACTCACATAGTAGTGATCAAACCACACTCTTTCCCGATACGTCGTATTATTTCTTCCGGATATTTGCCATAAGCCGGTGATGCCCGGTTTGACTTCCTGATATTTCAAATAGACATCACCGTAGCGCTTAATCTCATTGTCCACAATGGGGCGCGGCCCCACAAGGCTCATGTTGCCCAGAAGGACATTGATGAGTTGCGGCAATTCGTCAAGGCTTGTTTTGCGGAGAAATTTTCCGATGGTTGTGACGCGTGGATCATCTCGCAGCTTTTGCGTATCTTCCCATTCTTTACGCAACGCTTCGTTTTTTT
Organism: uncultured Desulfovibrionaceae bacterium; assembly: GCA_964371965.1. Lineage (GTDB taxonomy): Bacteria > Desulfobacterota > Desulfovibrionia > Desulfovibrionales > Desulfovibrionaceae > CAYJAD01. Next base: position 1,280 of record CAYJPE010000065.1, on the reverse strand, counting down.
TGAGGTGTTCAAGAAGAACAGCGTCGGCATTTTGTACCATGGTGCGAAATTTATAAATTTGAATGCGCTGTCCACCCATGCCCAAACGCGATTGTTTATAAAGCGCCGGCCCTGTGCTGCTTAATCGGATACACAGTGAAAGCACAAAACCAAGGGGCAAGGCCACAAGAAGGCAAAGGGCAACCAATATGAGGTCAATGCCTCGCTTGACGCTGACGCGGCGCGCATCAGCAAGATTTTGGCGTACTAGAAATGCTTGAGATGTGCCAAGCATGCGTTGCACAAGCCAGTAATTCCGCACCCCATTTGTGGCCACGGGAACAAGTAAAAAATTTCCACATTGGCGTGCCAAGATTGTGATAAGTGGATTGTCTTGTGCACCTGCCGCGCCACACCAGACAAATAAAGGCTGGGCGTATTGTTTTTGTATGTGTGTTATGCGTGCCATGAGATCTTTTGGAATGTGCCCATGGCTTTGCGTATATTCCAGAAGATGTGTGACGTTTATATTGAGATATTCTTCAGGGCGCAGGCCGCGTTCGGGGCAGTCGTTCATTTCTTGCCATAACTTTTTGCAATCTGCTTCTCCCTGTAAAAAAAAGACGGGCCTGCCCCACCAGCTTTTGCGGCATAAGCGCCTGCGCACGTAACCTCGCACCATAGGGACAACAAAAAGGCTTGCGCACCATGCTGCCACAAGAACAGATCGAGAGTATACGATGGATGATTGTGTCATGAAAAGGACTAATAAAACTATAAGATACGAGAATGAAACCGTGAGGAATGTCTGTTTTACTTCCCTATGTGGAGGTGGAACAGGTACTTCGCAGGCACCGAGGAGCAGGCTTATGAATGGGCCAGCAAGTAGCAGCCCCATGGGCGCTATAAAAAGCGGTAAGTCCCCTCCCCATAAAGAACGCATAACAGTCATGAAGACAAAAACGGCTTGTAAAGCAAGGGCATCTCCTAGCAGGATGATTATTTGTGCAGGACTGAACATATGAAGTCCTGAGAGTTTTTGATGGATTTTTTTTACCACGTCACTGTCCCACATGTTCTCAAAGTTTTGATTCCTTAAACAAGTCCACTGCCAAGTTACTATACGTGGTATTTTGAACAAAGCAAAGTCTTTTCTTATGTATAAAATTGGGCAGCCCACGTGATTCTAATTTGCCACCGACTCCTCTCAAGGTTTGACACACGCTAAGTACTTTAAATATATTTAAAAAATAAATCTTTTAAAATACATCTCAATACGTTATCCTCGTTAGCAAAATTAT
>CAYJPE010000064.1:0-13229 GCA_964371965.1 uncultured Desulfovibrionaceae bacterium | reverse complement strand
CTGCATTAGCTTGTCATTGGAGAAAACACACAAAAACACAACTGTAGTACTAGCATGCTAACATATTGCTATGTAAACAATATAGAGTGCTGAGACAAGCTGGAAATATTTTATGTCAATAAAAAATGCCAGCGAACGTTTTTTGGAAAGAGCCGACCGAATAGCGCCGTAAGCGTAGCCGTTAACAGCCTGTTAACGTGGAACGAGCCTTACGGATCGAGAGCAGCAATGGCCTGGGGAAGGAACCTTTTTTTCACAAAAGGTTTTCCCTCAGAAAAAAACTGAACATAGAACACCGTGCTTTCACAAGCTCTTCAATGAATTCTTCTCTTGACAAGCATGCCTTTTTTGAGTTATTTTTTTCAAGTTCGTGTGATAAAATACCTTATTTTTTCTCATACGTCACTGATTCATTGAAAAATCAAAACCTTAAGGAGTCTCCATGAACCGCTTTACATGACGCATCAAGGACACACAGGTGGTGTTGTCGAGCAGGTGTGCAAAAAAGCGGGCGCATGCGAGCGGTTTTTCTCAAATCATCAACATCTCGTGTGTATAAGCATATGTGTTCGCACGTACGCCTGTTCTTTGAGCAGGATTTTTATTTTAAACTCCTGCACACATAAAAAGCACCGATTTCATCGCATTCCCCTTTCTTACAAAAGAAGACAGGGAAACTGCAGAAAATTTTTGCTCCATAAATATTTGTTTTTATTTATTGAAATGTATTAAAAACAATGAAGTTCAATTATTTATGAAATATGCTCTTGAGTTTCGTTGCCATGCTCTTTTTGCACAATGAATCTTATGCAGTGAAGAAGCAAAGAACTATGAAATCTGTCTTTTCATAAAGAACGAGGTATATTATGTTTAAAACAAATCCTTTTGCCCATACATGGGGTATCGTCTTTGTTGGCGTGTGCATAGGTTTAGTGGCACTCGCTCTCCAAGCAGCGGGCAATCCGGGCAATATGGGCGTTTGTGTCGTCTGCTTTGAGCGCGATACAGCAGGGGCTTTGGGCTTTCATAGAGCAGCTGTAGTGCAGTATTTACGTCCTGAAATTGTCGGACTTATTCTTGGCGCCACGGTGGCGGCGTTTATTTTTGGTGATTTTAAATCTCGCGGCGGTTCTTCCCCTGTCATACGCTTTATGCTTGGCATCATTGCGGCTATTGGTGCTCTCGTTTTTCTTGGCTGCCCTTGGCGCGCTGTCTTGCGTCTTGCAGGTGGTGACCTCAACGCCCTTGTGGGCATGGGTGGTCTGGCAGCGGGTATTTTCATCGGTGTACAATTTTTTAAGCAGGGCTTTTCCCTTGGCAGAGCAGAACGCCAAAGCCCGATTACAGGTTATATACTCCCCCTTATTGCCTTGGGCTTTCTTCTCTTGCATATCTTTTTTCCGCAAATTCCCGGGGAAGCCAAGAACGACATTCTTTTCTATTCTCTGTCTGGGCCTGGCTCCATGCACGCCCCTTTACTTCTGTCGCTCGGGGGAGCTTTCATCGTAGGTTTTTTAGCTCAAAGAAGTCGCTTTTGCACCATGGGCGCCTTTCGCGATCTCTTCCTTTTTCGCTACACACACCTCCTCCTTGGCCTTGCGGCCATGTTCCTCACTGTTCTTGCGGGCAATCTCATTCTTGGCAATGTACAGGTGGGTTTTGAGAATCAACCCATTGCGCATACTGACAGCGTGTGGAACTTCGTTGGCATGCTTACGGCGGGCTTCGCTTTTGCCCTTGCGGGAGGCTGCCCGGGGCGGCAGCTCTTCTTGAGCGGAGAAGGTGACAGCGATGCGGGCATTTTTGCCGTAGGTTTGCTTGTGGGCACAGCTGTGGCACACAATTTTCTCACCGCCAGCAGCGGTACGGGTATAGGAACTTATGGCGCCGACGCCACACTTTTTGGCCTTGCCTTTTGTTGCCTTATTGCTGTCACACATTGTAAAAAGGGAGCCTAGCATGTCTGTACCAAATACTCTTCTCATTGATACCAAAGGCTTTGCGTGTCCTGAGCCTGTTCTTATGGTGCATCGTCACTTAAAGGGAGCACTTCCCATACATGTTCTTGTGGATGCAGAGGCAAGCAAGGAAAATATCACACGCGCGGCAGAAAACAAAGGCTGGCATGTGACATGCTTTGATATTGACAAAGGCGAATACCGCTTGGAACTTTCGCGCAACAGTACATAATTTATGCTTATAAAAAAACTCCTTTCCTTTTTCACAAAAAAACAGAGTCATGCCCTGCCCGCAGCAGCGCAGCAGGGCATACTCGTCTTTGCACACACCTCAGACGTTATCCGTGCAGAAAATCTTTTAAAAAACAAAGGCTTTTCTGTTGCCGTTAAAGGGCCGCCACCGCAACTTCGTACTGGCTGTGATATGGTTATTGTATATGACCTTATGCGAGAACCGGCCATACGACAAGCCCTCGAATCGCAAGACATTGCCCCCCTGCAAAGTGTGGCTCTTCAATCTCGCTCTTCAAAAAGTGATGCAGATGCACTGCTGGAACCTGTAAACCTCTTTCACATAACAGACTATGGTCAGTGGTTCATGGTGCGTGCGGCAAATATGAAAATCACGTATGAAAAGCACACCGGTATCATTGTCAACATTTCCGGTGGTGGCTGTCCCGACGTCCCCTATCTGGCCTCGCTCCTTATGCACAAAAGCATTGCGGAAGCAGAAGAACCGCGATTACACGGAAAAACCTTGTGTTCCTATGCTCTGCAAAAAGCATTTCTGGAAGCACGGCGTCATTTCCTTGCACGGCACTCTTAAGAAGGATAAAAAAAGCATGGAACCCTACAACTGGCTTGTCTGCGGTATCATTCCTGACAAAAATTTTCCCCTTTCCTCCGACAACTGGTTTCTTACGCATGAAGCCGGGCAAACGCTGACTTTGCGTAGCACACAAGGGTACACCTTGCCTGTACAGCGCGGCACCACATCACTTATAGCCAGCACTCTTGTGGCCTTGCACAAGGCACACATAAAAAACGATGAAAATACCCCCCGACTCAATCCCCTGCCTGCGTCTCTGCCCTGTCTGCTTGTAGGGGATACAGGCGATGGAAGCGGCAGTCATGAACTTTATGATGCTCTTGCCACAAACATTCTTGCACAACAGCCGTGGGACGGCATAACATTTCACTATCTTTTTCCTCACGTAGACGGTCACGAGCGTGTTCTTATGGCCTGTGAAAGCCTCTCGCAAAAACCTCTTCTCGTGGCAGATGCAGGTTTCATGTATGTGGCAAAGATGAGTGGCTATGCAGATTTCTACGATGTTTTCACGCCGGATGTGGGAGAAATGGCTTTTTTGGCAGATGAACAGGCACCTCATCCTTTCTATACGCGTGGTTTTTTACTCGCACGTGAAACGGACATTCCTGACTTGCTTACGCGGGCAAAGACACATAAAAACATCCCAAAGCATATGATTATCAAAGGAAAAAGCGATTATATTGTGACTGCTGGTGACATTGTGGCCTGTATCGACGAACCTTGTGTGCCTGCCATGGAAGCCATTGGCGGTACGGGAGATTTGGTCACGGGCTTTGTCACCGCTGCACTCATTGCCCAAAAACGCATGCATAACATAAACATCCCCCAAGCACTCCAAGAAGCCGCCCAACAAGCACGGCAAGTGGCGCAATCGGCACAGCCCTCACCCGCCACACAAGTAGAAGCCATATTATGCCATGCTCTGTCTATGCACGAGTAGCGTATTTTGCCTAAATGTGTATTTTTTGAAAAACATGTGGAGTGAAACTTTTTTTGGAAAAAAAGCTTTCCCCCCACACCATCGCTGCTCTCGATGCCCGTACGCCTCGTCCCTCGGCTACGGTCACGCCTGCGGCGCCATTCGGTCGACCCCTTCAAAAAAACCAATAAGTCCGTATGTATGCCGAAGCTTTTTTCCTTGAGAAAGAAGGAAATATTTTGTGGAGCATGGCAACATGTATAGAGTGTAATCATCGCTTTTAGAGTAAACAAGACACGAAGCACTTGTTTTAAGCATATTAACTATATGAAAAAACAAGATAATGATTGCACTCCGTCTTTACGATAACGTAAGGATAAAAATATACTTGAAGTAGTGCATGAGTTGAGGTATTGACACAGGGCGCGGAGTGCGCCATGCCCTGCGAGCAAACGTAAAAGGAGTATAACATGAATGCATTACAAAGTTTCTTTCAATCGTTCTCCTTGCTTTGGAAATTCTTTGGTTTTTTCCAAACACCCTTTTTGCGCTTTTGGCATCTCCTTGCCATTGTTTTTGTAGTATCACAGCTCTTAAAACGTGTTCGGACGCCCTTCATTGATTCATGGCATATTGAACTTGGACTGCTTTTACTGCCCTTTGTCTGTGTTTTTCTCTTCGTTAGCCTCAAAAGGCGTGGCTTCAAATATTTTTTCCCCTATCTCTGGGGAGAAAACACACAACTCTCTAAAGACGTACAAAAAATGCTTCAAGGTGGCGTGCCTACACCACGTCCGCCTCAAACGCCGGGAGGCTTGCCAGGAGTTGTACAAGGACTTGGCTTTATATGCTTTTTCATGACAGTTTTGTGTGGTTTTACTTGGTATCTTCTTTGGGAACAGACGCCCCGCTTTTCTGTTAACTTTCTTGATTTGCATAGATACTTTGCCTATGCATTGGCCGTATATGTGTTGGGGCATGGTATTATGGCTCTACGGCACTTTCTTTTTTGGCGGAAAAATCACTTGGCAAAAGCACACAATGTCACAATGTAATACCAATATATGTTTGAGAAAAACTGATGTATATATTTTTACCCTTTGACGATACCCGACCCATTTCGCGACACATTTATATATACCGAAACGTCTTAGCATTCGTCCTCTCTGTTGAAGCAGGGTCAAGGGATAAAAAATCTCTTCAGTCAACGCTTCCTTCATAGCATGCTGAAAAGATAACATTTTATCCTGTGTTCAAGAGTGAACATTCGATAACATCAGTGCTTTTTTTCTTATTCTTTGTGTGAACACTACAGTGAAAGGAGGTTTTTGTGGAATTTTTACCCATCAAGCGAGCCATTATGTCGGTGACTGACAAAAGCGGGCTTGCCGAATTTGGAACATTTCTTGTGGAGCGTGGTGTGGAACTTGTATCCACCGGAGGAACGCATGCTTTCTTGGAGAATACCGGTTTGCCGGTGACAGCGGTGAGTAAGGTGACGGATTTTCCGGAAATCTTAGGAGGACGCGTCAAAACATTACATCCACGCATCCATGGCGGAATTCTTGCTGACAAGGACAATGCCGAGCATATGCGCATCCTCGAGGAGACGCACATTCAACCTTTTGACCTTGTGTGCGTGAATTTATATAATTTTGCCGGCGCTGTGGAACAAAAAATGACTATTGCGCAAGCAATTGAAGAAATTGATATTGGTGGACCGTGTATGATTCGCGCCGCTGCCAAGAATTTTCATAGTGTCTTGGTGATTGCTGATCCTCGTTGGTACAGTGCTGCCATGAGTGAAATGCGTTCACATAATACAAGTGTAACTTTAGCTTTCCGTCAAACAATGGCGTCGCGAGCTTTTGAGGCAACATCGCGTTATGATGCCTTAATTACGTCTTATTTGCGTTAATAACTCCTTAAGAGCATACATGCAATGCCAACAACACGTCCATAGTAACCATATATGGAACAAATAAGGAAGGTGTCGTATCGCCAAGATTGAAGGAAATACCCAAGGATTGAAAGCAAGTCATGTGAAGGCTTTAACGCGACTTGGAGGCAGACGCTTTCCGCAGGATAAAGCTTTTAGCGGTGAACAAGCACGGGAGCTTGCTGCTCTTTCTCGCGCCATTGGTCGACAGATAGGCTTGCTTATTGACAGGCGGGGCAAGGTGGAGATGCTCTTGGTCGGCGATTTTGGTGGTATTTTTATTCCAGAGCTGCCTCGAGGTCGCGGTCAGGGTAGCGGTGGTCGCTTGCGCGGTTTGCGCCTCATACATACACACTTAACCGTAGAACTCCTGTCGCAAGAAGACTTAATGGACTTACTCTTCTTGTGCCTTGATGCTGTTTGCGTCTTGAGTGTGAGTCCTCACGGAGAGCCTGTCCAGTGGCAATATGCCCATTTGGTGCCCGTGAGCACAGATATGGCGGACATGGCGAACATGGAAGATGGGGGTATACATCATGATGTAAGGCACGAACAGATGCCTGAAGACGACGTTGCCGCTCTTTCCACGGACGAAGAAAAAAAACAAAGTAACGCCAAAACATCTGCCGTGCAACCCTATATGGTGCATGAGCCGCGTCCGTGGCATATGGCAGATGTGGACTTTACCCTCCTTGCCGAAGCCTTGGAAGAAGAATGGGGGCGGCACTTTGCCCATGCCCAAACGACCGACACACGACCACGAGCTATACTTATCTCTGTGAATGTGCAATCGCGCCTTGTGCAAGAGCAGTACCTTGATGAGTTAGCTGATTTGGCGCATACGGCAGGTTTGACCGTTGTGGGGCGTATGATACAAAGAATATCCAAGATACAACCAAAGCATGTTCTTGGACGCGGAAAAATGTCGGAACTTGAAGTACTTGCTCTGCAGGGACAGGCTTCCATACTCATTTTTGATGGAGAACTTTCCCCCGCACAGATGCGCAGTTTGGCTGATATTACAGAGCGTAAGGTACTGGACCGCACACAACTTATTCTTGATATTTTTGCACAGCATGCCGTGACAAGTGCTGGCAAGTTGCAAGTGGAAATGGCTCAACTCAAATATATTCAACCAAGACTTGTGGGCAAAAATAAGGCCATGGATCGCCTTATGGGCGGTATAGGCGGTCGTGGCCCCGGAGAAACCAAACTGGAAACTGACAGGAGGCGCATTCGTGATCGTATTACAAGGATTAAAAAAGACCTTGAGGCATTGCGCAAGCAACGCGCCTTCACCCGTGCACGTCGCGCCCGCCAAGGCATTCCTCTTGTGGCTCTTGTAGGATATACCAATGCCGGCAAGTCCACACTTCTCAACACATTAACACAGTCCTCCGTGAAAGCAGAAAACAAACTCTTTGCCACCCTTGACACCACGACACGACGTTTGCGTTTTCCGGAAGAACATGAAGTTGTCCTTGCAGATACTGTAGGTTTTATCCGTAACCTACCGAAAGAACTTATGGAAGCATTTTTAGCAACCCTTGAGGAACTGGAGGCGGCTGACCTACTCTTACATGTGGCCGATGCTTCGCATGTGTCATTTGACCAACAAATGGCCTCCGTGGAAGAAGCTCTCGAAACTATGCACTTAACAGATATTCCACGACTTGTGGTGCTCAATAAATGGGATTTGCTGGATGAAGAGCAACAAAGGGCTTTTCAGTGTGCTTATCCCTATGCAATACCTGTTTCTGCTGCCAAGGGTGAGGGTTTGCAGGCTTTATTGTCAGCCCTTGGTAAGCATGTGTAGAGTATTGACAGTACATATCAAACTGCCGAAAAACAACAATCTGCGGCGTCAACGAAAAAATCCTGACATCTTATGTATGTCTAATACGCGTTGCTCTCGATAGCCGTAACACTCGTTCCTCGTGTAACGGCTACGCCTTCGGCGCCCTTTGGGTCGGTTCGCGCGCCTTGACTTTTTTCACTGTGCCCCGCACAGTACAAGCGCTTCCTTGCGCCCTTTGCAGAGGGGCACTTTGTGAACGGACTGCTAAAAATGGAATTTTTCAACAGCCTGTTATGCCAAGGGAACACTCACTCGTTACTGAGGGGATGTGCCTTATCATAAATGCGCTTTATGTGCTCCATGGCGATACTCGTATAACGTTGCGTTGTACTTAACTTGCTGTGCCCAAGGAGTTCTTGTACTGTGCGCAGGTCAGCTCCGGCTTCTAAAAGATGAGTGGCAAAGCTGTGGCGCAGGCCGTGTGGGGATATAACTTTGTCAAGGCCTGCCGACTGACAAAGATTTTCAATAATACGAGTTGCTTGCCTTCGATGTAAACGTGCGCCTCGAGCCCCCACAAAGAGTGCTCGCTCCGAACTGAGCGCCACCTGTCCCCGCACCGCAAGCCACATATCAAGGACAGATATGGCAATGGCTGTAAGGGGGCACAAGCGCTCCTTGCGTCCTTTTCCAAGAACACGTACAAAGCCAGAGGCTGTATGCAACCGATCTATGTCCAAGTCAAGGGCTTCAGAAATACGCAGGCCAGAACCATACAAAAGTTCTGCCAGTGCGTGGTCGCGCAAAGATAATATTTCTCCGCATTGGTGTGATGATACTTTATGGGAAGAAGTGTGGGCACCATGAGTCGCGCCAAGTAAGGATGTGGTCTGCTCAACCCCTAATATGTGCGGATGTTTTTGCGCTTGCTTGGGATTACGTATTCCGACGGTCGGATCCTGCTGGAGTCGTTGGATACGCATTTGAAAACGAAAAAAAGCTCGAATACTTGCAAGCTTTCGTGCAACAGAGCTTTTAGCGATGGCTTGCCTATACAACAAAGCCAAATATTGGGTAATATGCTTTTTTTCTATATTTTCTGCGTATTCTAGGCTTAATTGTTGTGTATGCAAAAATTCGTTAAATTGCTGTATGTCCACAGCATACGCACGCAAAGTCGCTTCGCTCGCACCTTTTTGTATGGCAAGGTAGTGTATAAAAATGTCACACTGCGTCTGAAGGGGCATGGCTGCTACACTTCAAGTCTTTCTTTACGTCTGTCAAATACATAGACGCTACCCATCTTTTCTTTACACACCTTTTTAATTTGACCAAGGGATTGTGAAATTTCACCATAATGTGTATACCGACCATCAATGTTGGCTGTCACACTAATGGATATACTCATAAATGGGTATTTTTGTACATTTCCCATGCGGTCTTTGGAAATAATACCTCCGCTGTGCTTATCTTCATCATCATAAAAATTGGGTATAATTTCATCATAAGCAAGGACAAGGCGTTGGCAAATATTTTCAACACAGTCCTCGGGCACCAAGAAGAAAAAGTCATCTCCTCCTATATGTCCCAAAAACTTATATGGAGCGTCAAAGTCCATGATGGTGGCAACAAGAAGGCGTGCCGTCACAAGAAGAGCTTCATCACCGCGCGAAAAGCCATATTTGTCATTAAAGGCTTTAAAATTATCAATATCAAGGTAGGCAGCCGCAAAGCTCGTTTTATCGGCAATGTGCATTTCAACAGCTTGCATGATGGACGCATTACCGGGCAAACGCGTTAATGGATTGGCGTCAAGCGTACAAGAAGAGCGCTGCAAGGCAAGTTCGATACGTGCTCGCATCTCAATAGGATGCGCCGGCAATAAAATGAAATCATCCACATCCAGCATCTTATCCGGAAAAAAGTCTTTGAGCGTTTCACTCCCCAAAGCAAAAATTGCACACACTTGTTTATAGACATTTTCTGCTTTCACAAGACTGATAATATCCGTCCCTGTGAGGTCTTCACTTGTTTCGCTACAAATAAGCACATGAGGAGGCTCACTAAAAAAACGCTCCAAAAGAGTTCTGCCGCTGCTAAAAACCTCCCAGTGCACATCATCCGCACCCCACAACTGGCGCAAAGTGTCAAAAAGAGATTCGTCTGTGGTAAGAAGGTATACCAGCGGCCTATTACCAGCAAAGGAAGTTAATGTCCTGTCTTCTTGCATGCTCACCTTCCAAAAATAGGGAAAGACGACTTATTTGTAAAAGCTATGCCAATCTTATCTACAATTTCTCGCAAATCACCTTGGTCGAGGCCTAAGTATTTTAAAGTATGCGGCGAAACGTCAGAAACATTGGTATCGCCGGGGTGACCCATTTCAAAAACACGCGCAAAAAAGTTGCCCAAATGCACCACACTCGCTATGGATTTGTAATTTTCCGAAGCCAAAGGATTGTGATGATAACTAATGGCTTCAGAGATACCTAAGGGTAAATTCCAGTGGCTGGCCATCCATGTGTTGACACGAGTATGCCCAAAGCCCAAAATAAGTTTTTCTGCCTCATAAAAAGAAATGTCTTCATTGCGCACTAAAGAAACAATATCACGTAACGCGTCCGGTAACTGCAAACTTATGACAACTTTTCCAAAATCGTGCAACAAACCTGCGAGCATACATTCTTCTTCATCTTTGAAATTAAGATGCTTTGCAATAATCTTGCACGCCGTAGAGCATGCCACACTGTGCCCCCACAAGCCTGCCATATGTCGTGAAACAATATCAAAAACCACTGAGGATATGAGTAAGCCATGCACAGCATTGACACCCAAAAGCACAAGCGCGTTATGAATAGATGCAATACGTCTTGGAAATCCATAAATGGGAGAATTCACCATCTTAAGAACACGTGCCGTTAGGCTTTGGTCTTGCGCGATGACTTCTCCAATTTTTGCAATATTCGTCCTTGGCCCATCCATCAAAGCCATGGCTCTTTGCAAGGCTATGGGTAAAGCGGGGATACTTTTAACTGCAAGAATCATTCCCTTGTAGTTGGTCTCTAGGTCAGTTGCATTACTCATAAGCACTCATTCTACTGCTAACTGTCACAATTGTACTATTACAATCTATGGGTATAGAATATCTCATACGCCTTATCTTACATACGTTCTTGAAAATGTTTTTTCAAAAATGCTTCCAAAGTGCGCATAAAAACATTATCTTGATAGTTGCGAAACAAAAAAGGAACTCTCTCATAACACCTTTCGGCATCATAACTATGTGCAAGGTCGGGCAAGGGTGTTCCAAAAACGTGGAGTGTATATATGCCAAGCTTTTGACAACGAGACACGATCACATCTGTAATCGGTTCGCCAACTTCTGCAATAATCTCACCGCCGTTGTTCCGAATACGACAGGCAAGGTGCATACTTGAATTGGCCCTTTCAATGGGAACTTCTTGCATTATTACCCCTTGTAAGATACATCATATTGCTTGCAACATGATGTTCATACATCTTTTTTGAGGGATTGCTTCAAATACATTCTTTTACGTTTACGCCCACTCAAAGGGCGGACAAACGACGCTTTTTACTCTAGTTCCGCAGCTTACATACGCACCTTCCGTAAGAAAACGTGTTTTCCTTCGCAAAAACACAAAATCTTTGTATTGAGAACAGTCCCAGTATGTGTCTCCAAATATAATAACATTTCGTATTTAGCATAAGTGAAAAAAAATGCCAACTTATAAACACTCTTTTTAATAGGAAGCATTCTTGTTAGTGAGCAAAAATCAAGTATTCTAATGTGTTAACTAAGATAATCTTAACTTGCTGAAATGACAAAAATATATTTACCCTTATGTAATACCTACTCGACCTCTAAAATACAAAAAAAAAAAAGTCAAGTGAGAAGCGACACTAAATAGAAAATACGTCATCTTCATTTACCTATTACGTGTAACTATTCTTTTTTACAACATCTTTCCCCTGGCATTACAATGCAAAGAAATAAAGCAAGAACATATTTTCTCTGTGCATGGTGCCATAAGGATACTTTTTCAGTTTTTTGTCGATTGCGCTGCGTATCGGCCACCAGGCAATTTTTTTACAAGCCCACAAAGCTCCATCTCCAACAAGAGTGCATTTACTTGCTGTATCGGTTTTTCAAGGACAAGGCATAGGGTGTCGCTGTCTGCTTCACCATGTGCATAGAGTGCTTTTAATACTTGCCGTATACTTTCGTGTTCTTCTGCTGAAAGATCTTTACAATGCGGCAAAACGTGTCCGCTTGCTTCTTCGTCAATCGCCAATGCACGTTGTTGGACAGATTTTTTTTTCCTTTGTGACTCAGAATTTCTCGCAAGAGACGGTGTTTTTAAATACACACAACCCACAGGCGGATACGACGCGGTTTTTGTCACATGATTTGATTGAGCGCACGTGTGCGTTGTCTCTTCGAAAACAGTTTGCACATTTTCTTGTGCTGTATGCCGTGCCGCAATGCGAATACTCTTTTGCTTTGCCACACTGAACGCTTTGAGCGTTTCCGAAAGTTCGTGTAAAATGTCCTCTGCGTTAAAAACTGGTTTCGCGCCTTGGCGTATAAGTTCTTGGCACCCTCGCGATGTTGGCGATGCAGCTGACCCGGGAATGGCAAACACATCTCTATTTTGCTCAAGTGCCTGTCGTGCTGTGATAAGACTTCCACTACGTAGCGAACCTTCCACCACCAAGACACCCAAACTCAATCCGCTTATGATGCGATTACGTACAGGAAAGTTACCTGCCATGGGTGATGTTCCGGGAGCAAATTCTGACACAACAAGCCCCTCTTTTACGAGATGTCGATAAATATCTCCATTTCCTTGAGGATAGACAACATCCACACCGGTGCCAAGCACGGCAATACTTTTTCCAATGCTACCCAAAGCAGCCACATGCGCTACGTGATCTATGCCTTGAGCCATACCAGAGACAATGGTCACACCGGCTTTTGACAAATCTCGTGTCACAAGCGAGGCAACATGTACCCCGTCTGATGTGCATGTACGCGAGCCCACGACCGCAAGACATGGCCCTAAAAGCAACTCTTTTTGTCCGCGACAATAGAGTAAAGATGGCGCATCTATGAGAGCACGCAAGAGAGGGGGATATTCTTTATGATGCCATAAAAGAATGCTCATAGATGTTCGCTGCGCGTCATCCCACTCTTTTTGCGCTGTTGTGCGCCAACTTTCACAAGAAAATTGCGCTCTCTTTTGTTCGCTCACACCAGCTTCAGTCCACGCGTGAATATTTTTGACGACCTCATAAGCCGTGCCAAAATATTTCAAAAGGCGCATGACAGTGCGTGATCCCATTCCATGACAATGGCGCAAAGCAAGAGTCGCCCAAAACTCTTTTTTATCGTCGTCATGAAGCGCACGCAAGCCCTGTGTCATATCATGTTTTTCCTTATCAAAAGGCCTATTTTATTCACATATTCGCAAGAAACCATTATAGATGAAGCATTCACAACAAATCCCTTGAACACAGGACGCAAGACCCGCAGCAAAAAGCATTGTCTACGCTGCGCACATAAGCAGTCCTAACAGCCTGTTGAAAAACTCCATTCTTGACAATCCGTTCAAAAAGTGCCCCTCTGCAAAGGGCGCAAGGAAGCGCTTGTACTGTGCGAGGCACAGTGAAAAAAGTCAAGGCGCGCGGACCGACCCGAAGGGCGCCAAAGGCGTAGCCGTTACACGAGGAACGAGTGTTACGGCTATCGAGAGCAACGCGTA
>CAYJPE010000063.1:0-13272 GCA_964371965.1 uncultured Desulfovibrionaceae bacterium | reverse complement strand
TTGGCAAAAGATCCCCTTCCCCCCTCAAGAAAAATAATTAATCAGTGTTTCCCTAAAATTCAAGGGTATCTATAACATCCAAAGTACGTTGTAAATGTGCGCCTGTATGCGCAAAACTCATCATACCAGCTTCAAAAGAAGCCGGGGCAATATAAATACCATTCTGGCGCAAAGCCTTATAAAAGCGTGTAAAGAGCGCCGCATCGGTGCGCTTAACTGCTGCAAAGTCGTATACATGCTCTTGCGTAAAGAAAGGACAAAACATGGAGCCAATGGCAGGTACGTGCACAGCAAGGCCTTTATCGCGCAGCAAGAGTTCCATCTCATCGGCAAAACGACGCGTGCGTCTCTCAAGGGCTTCGTAATCACTGTTTTTCAAAATGCGCAACGTAGCGAGCCCTGCAGCCATAGCCAAAGGATTGCCTGACAACGTACCGGCCTGATACACATCACCACTTGGTGCAACGCGCTCCATATATTGTCGTTTGCCCCCATAGGCTCCCACAGGCAAACCACCACCAATAATTTTTCCAAGTGTCGTGAGGTCTGGTTCCAAACCATAATACCCTTGGGCTCCCCCATAAGCCAATCGAAAGCCAGTGATGACTTCATCAAAAATCAGTAGAACACCATGTTCTGTACACAATTGCCGCAAAAGTTCCAAAAAGCCCGGCTTTGGTATGATAAGTCCCATATTGGCTGCCACAGGTTCCACAATAACTGCCGCCATGTCGGCACCTTCGCGCGCAAAAATTTCCTTCACGGCCTCATTATCATTATATTGCGCAAGCAAAGTGTCCGATACCACTGCGGGAGGGACACCCGGCGTTCCCGGAATAGAAAGCGTTGCCATACCGGAACCTGCCGCTGCCAAAAAAGCATCGGCATGACCGTGGTAGCAACCGATAAACTTCAAAACTTTATTCCTACCGGTAACTGCACGAGCAAGGCGCAGCGCACTCATGGTCGCTTCTGTTCCAGAATTCACCATGCGCACCATGTCCATGTGTGGCATGGCATCCAATATCTCTTGCGCTAATAACACCTCACCCGCACAAGGCGCACCATAACTTGTTCCCTTGCGTGCAGCCTCCTCCACAGCGCTAGTTACATCAGGATGAGCATGCCCCAAAATCATGGGCCCCCATGACAATACATAGTCAATATAGGCATTCCCATCGACATCTATCAACTCACATCCCTTGGCAGACTGAATAAAAAGGGGAATACTGTCTACATTTTTGCACGCCCTCACGGGACTATTGACACCGCCTGGAATAAGCTCACTGGCTCGATTAAAATACGCTTGTGAAAGGTGGTTTTTCATGGGAAATCCTTTTTAAAAATACATCATAGAACTTTTTTTCAGTTCCTGAAGGCTTTCAAGCACGGCATAATTTTCAATACCCGTGCTTTTTTGTATGTCCTCAATAACCGCACGGCATTCCTGCTCACTACGCCCATGAATCATGGTATAGAGGGTATAAGGCCAGTCGGATGTCGGTGAAGGCCTAAAATAACAATGTGAAACATTTTTGTGCTTTGCAATCAGTTGACCGCACTCATCTACATGGGCTTCAAGGCCATCTTCGCGCACCTGCCATGCCACCATGGCATTATTATTCCAGCCTGTTTTTTGATGTTTTATGCTGGCTCCAAAACGACGTATAGAACCGTCTTCACGCATACGTGTTAAGAGCGCCAACACATCTGCCTCTGTACAGCCAACTTGTCTTGCGACATCTTCATAGGGTGTTGCTGTTTGTGGCAAATTCTCCTGCACTATGCGCAATATGGAGCGCTCTTGCTCAGTAAATTTCATGAAAATACCCCTAAAAATTCATATTTATGCAAAAAATCATTTACGCCGATGAATTTTATGTGTCGCGCGCATCTGCGTAAAATTACACCATGTATACAGCGCCAAGCCTATCCAAATGCAGCAAAGCGTCACACCAGTGGCTGCATTGACAGGTTCTCCATAAAGTACTGTACCAAGCACAAGTTTAAACGTTGGCGCCACATATTGCAAGAGACCAAGGCTCGCCAAGGACACATGCTGGCTTGCCCATCCAAATAAAAACAAAGGTATTGTCGTAATAATACCCGTTCCCATGAGGAGCAACTGAACAGTGGTTTCGTAGTCAAAAAAATTCTCTTGCCCACTAAACCATTGATACAGCAGCCATATTAAAGCAAAAGGAGCAAGCAGAAGCGTTTCCGCACACAAGCTCGTTACGGGACTTACCGAGACAATTTTATGCATATAGCCATATATGGCAAAGGAACACGCAAGCCCCAATGCAAGCCATGGCATGTGTCCATAAGCTACAACACTCCACAAAACACCCGCAAAGGCAATGGAAACGGCCAATGCTTGCAAACGCGTGAGTCTTTCTTTAAGAAAAAGATAGCCCAAAAAAACATATACAAGGGGATTGATAAAGTAACCAAGGCTGGCCTCCACAACATGATCATTGGATACAGCCCAAATGTAGAGGAGCCAATTAAGGGTGAGGACTGCGGCGGAGCACAGAAGTTTGAACAAAACATTCTTTGATGCAAACGTAGTTCGCACTTCGGAAAAATTGCCCATCAAGTATCCAATAGGCACAATAATGACACAAGACCACACAATACGATGGGCAACAACATCCAAGGCATCTACGGTATCGAGGGCTTTCCAATAAAGGACAAGACTACCCCAGATAAAAAAAGCTATAAACCCTGCGAGCGTACCGTAGAGAGACTCGCGTCTTTGTATGGCGGATTGTGTTGTATTTTCCGCGTATGAACTGGCCATAATATCCTTAATTTTCACGATAATTACAGAAAATAGTCAGTGTCGAAAAAGTTTTTGCACTAAAAGGCCTCTGCACATATATGCGCAGAGGCCTCAATATTCGCACTTGAACTAACTGTATCGTCCATGAGATCTGCAAACATTTGAAGAATAGCGGCTGTAAGCGAAGCGGGGTTCGACACTGCACGTATCGATGGTCTCCACATTTTCAGTACATGGTACAGTACTGCAAACCGCACCTTTTTGTCATTATCAAGGATGACGTCATAAACTACTCTCAAAGCAGTATATCGCAGCCTTTTTTAAGTGACAGTTACGGTATAAAACTATTTGGTAAAAGATCTGTCAAAAAGCTCACGAATGGCCGCACGACCGCTGTCTTCTAGGAAACGGGTTCCTGTTGCAGCAAAGTGCGTACGTGTAATACAGGGATTCGCCTCAGGCTTCCATGCATCTTTCTCCCAAGAGAACCATGCTTCCTTTACCTGATCAAAGACAAGCAAGGGTTTATTGCAAATTTTTGCAAATTCAGCACCCCAGCCCGTACCACCTTTCACAGTGCCGTCGGGTTGTATGACCCCAATAACAATCACCTCATGACCACCACTAATTTGCCAGCAGATGGACTGCAAAACTTTGCGAAACAGCGGGGCTCGGGTATACTCACGGCTCATAAGCTTCGAAACATAGGTAAGGCTCACGTCTTTGAGAGCCAATTCGCTGGAAGTCAAGATGCGAACACCGCGATTCCTTGTGAGTTGGTGGCCTTCAAAGCTATAATTTACTTCTTCGATGCCGCAAGCTTCCGCAAGCGTTCCAAAAAAAGCCTCGGTTCCAGCAGCACCACCGCTATGCAAAACGCATTGCTTGGGATCTAACATGCTTTTGACTCCTTCAAGCATAAAAAATACGCCCCATATAAAAATACCGAAAAAATTACGTGGGGCGTAAAAATGTGCAGACCTAATTCAACGTACCCTCGTTACTTGCGCCTGCGTGAGGCTCATCATGAACAACAAATCGTCAGCAACAAAGTGCTCTTTTAAGCTTGTAAAACCATGGGGAAGTCTTTCATATCACCTCTCACTACTCTTGCACGAGCAGTGTTTGCACACTAGCATGCAATGGCAACGATGCTCAGCAATAAAAACACAAAGCATCACACTTCGGCTCAAAACCCGATAAAAAACTTTAAGCCGAAGCCTTCACAAATGGCTCTCTCAAAAAGAAGCTGTTTTTCTGCCCCAAAAACAAACTCCGTCTTTTATATAAAACTTAGTTTCTCTTCAGCATATCCCTCAAAGGAGGACATCTTCTCACAAATCAAGCTATAAAAGTTTGTCTAAAATGTGCGATTCGTCTCACACGTGTGCATTAGAAGCGAGCCGGACGTGCTGCGCGAGGTTTTGCCTCGTTCACACGCAAGGTACGACCGCCAAAGGACGCATTATCCAAAGCTTCCACTGCCGCAGGTGCGTCAGCATCATCCATTTCCACAAAACCAAAACCTCTAGCACGACCCGTATCACGATCGCTAATAAGCTTCACCGATAAAACGTTGCCGTACTCAGCAAACAGATCTTGCACCTGTTCCTCAGTGGCAGACCAGGGAAGATTTCCTACATAAATTGACTTGGACATGAAACAACCTCTCAAAAAAAGTAACAGTTTAGACCGCTCAAGATTGCTGGCAACCCCTCATCGCCACGATGCGGCCTTAGGACTAAAGAAACACTCTTTTCTCGTTCTGTCAATGAAAAAAAACAAAAAAAAAGCATGCAGACAAAATTAAGATTCGTTAGCAACACCGGCATCACAATTAATTCAAGGTGCTAACAGAAAAAGTGCCAAAAAAATGCTGCAAAAAAAAATGCAGACGGAAGATTATGAAAAATTTTCATTTTTTGCAAACTTTTTTTTTAACAAATTTCGCACACAATGAGCCCTTCAAAAAAGGAACAATAACATAATGATTTTACTATAAAAAACCATTTGCATTATATAAAAGCCTTTCAAATGCATTCTCATTCAAGCCCGTCATCTTTTGCAAGCGCCACATTTCATCACGAGGATGGTGTAAAGGATAGTCACTGCCAAAGAGGATGCGCTGCCCATCATGCTTTCGAAAAATACGCCTTAGCAGCGCTTCGTCAATGTAAGGCGTCGTGCTTGACGTCTCAAGCCAAATATCTCTGCCCACCAATACTTCCAACGCCTCTGCCCAGTGACAATAACCGCCAAGATGTGTTGCAATAAAGCGTAAACGTGGAAAAGCATTGAGCAAAGCTGCCGCTTTATATGGGCAAGATGGGTTTTGCGCCGGCGGTAGGGTATCTCCTATGTGCACTTGAAACACAAAATGCTCTTGCGCGTATTCAAAAATCGGCAAAAGGCGGGGATCATCCAGCCAAAAATTTTGAAAATCTGGATGCAATTTAATACCCTTTATACCACATCGTCTTAAGCGTTCAAGTTCTGCCTCCCATTCCTCATATGCGGGATGAATGGTACCAAAGGCCACAACATCACCGTGTTCTTTTTGCAAAGAAATGGCATAATTGTTTGCAGGCTTCACTTGCGCCGGCGTTGTTGCCGCACAAAGAACTACAAAACGCTCAATACCGGCCGCATAACCTTGCTTTTTGAGATCTTCCACCGTGCCAAGGCCAGCACATGTGACACCATAATGCTCGTTCAATTGAGAGACTGCCTTGGCCGCAATCTTGGGGTGAAAGGCATGAGTATGAATATCCGTTCGCATATAATCCTTCACTGAAAATCTAGTATTATTTGGAGCGTGTCCGTGCATAAGTAGAGCGTGAGCCGAAACAAGAAAAAATGCATTTTTGCGAAAGGAACATATGCTTATGGTATTTGATATCGCAAAAATGGATTTTGGCGCAACTCTCTGCCGCGCACGCTAATTTACGGATAAGCTCTGATTGTATCAAAAAAACCGTGTTCATCTGCGGGCATCGTCAAAGGGTGATTTTTCGTATTATATTAATGAGGACGAGCTTGCTTTGGAGGAACATACTCTTATGGAATCTGTCCAAAAAAGCAAGAGAAACCTGCTGCTAAGGAACACGGATTCATTATTTTTCTTGATGGTGAAGGGGAGTTTTCCCCTTAGCAGGCTGTTGAAAAACTCCATTTTTGATAGTCCCTTCAAAAAGTGCCCCTCTGCAAAGGTCGCAAGGAAACGAAAAAAGTCAAGGCGCGCGGTGTATTAAACATATATAAACGATTTGGCTTTTTTATGCTGACGCCGCAGATTGCACTTTTTCAACGGACTGTTAGGAAGGGACATGTGCCAAAACCGGAAAGCTTCCCCTTCTCCCCTTAAACTCCCCTCATCCCCTCAAAACGCTTTCATTCTACCTCTTTTCAATAAATTCAAAAGAGGAATCCTCAATCACTGAGATGGGAAAAGTTCTTTTTCGGAATTAATTTATAGAAAATTTTATATATATTTTTATTTAATCTGTGTTTCTCCATAGCAATTCCTCTTGGACTTGCTATGGAGACTGCGAAAGAAGGCGAGCGCGCTGAAGCGTAAGTGCAATGTACTTACATGTTTAACGACTTAGCGAGGCGTATATTTATGAGCTTGACATTACAACTTTCAATAGGAATTACTATAAAGACAATCGACAAAGACGCATGTGACGGCAATCCCTAAAAACACCGCTTCAAGCCCCTTGACTAACGAGGCATAACACGCTACATGAAACATGGTCTTGACAAAAGTTTTTAAGGGTTTGCTTGTCTCAGATGTTTTCACTCCACAGGCTCTTTGTGCAACTTCCCCAGTGACTGGCACCAATAATGTGCGCCAGTATATTGTTAAGAAAACGTTGATTAAATAGAATTTTTGTTCTCTAACAAGGAAAGCGAGTTTTGGGAAGCGCGCGGTATATATAGACATATATAAGCGTTTCACAAAGTGAGCTTGACGCAGTTAGAGGGCAAAAAGGCATTTAATCAGTGTTTTCTTAAGAAACTTATACGTCAAAGGCGTTGAGTCACCATAAGCATCAGAGGTCACTGTGAACAGGAAAGCTGATATACTCTCCCAATATAAGATGAAGGGAGGCAAGCTTGTCCCCATCAAAGGGCCAAAGCGCAATGCATTTTTACGCTTCTCTTTCTACCTTCTGCTCACCAGTAGCTGTATTTTTGGCGGCTATGCGTTGGGCACCCAACAAAACTATAAAGTGCCCGACACCCTTCTTATAAGTGAGGAACGCCTGAAACATTACAAGGAGGTGGAGGCAACCCTCGAACGCACTTTGGCCATAACCATAGAGCAAAGCAGGAAGGATTATGTGCTCAGCTTTGATGAACTCAAAACTGTTTTCAAGCATGTATTTCCTAAAGTAAAACTCAGCGAAAAGGAACTCAATCAATATCTTGTCTCTAGCTCCAAGTGGGGCACCCATCATTCTATTCCCCCCCTGCTTGTCTTAAGTATTATTTGGCGCGAAAGTTTTTTTGATGAGTCCATCGTTTCCACCGCTAATGCGCGCGGCCCCATGCAGGTCATTTATAAATATCACAAAGAAAAGCTTGACCGAATCAAAAAAAAGGAAAAAGATTTACACGACATCGACACAGGCATACGCATAGGCGTGGAAGTTTTGCGTGAGTATTTTGACAAATATGATCGCAATATTTTTCGTGCCATGACTGCCTATGTGGGGGGCACGCACAAAACATATGCACAAGATATTTTAACGCGTTATTTTAATGCTCGCTTTTATGTAGAAGAGAACATTATCAACAAGGCTACCGATACTAACACGGCGGCAAGCGGCACAGACAATGCACAGAAGTAACGTGTGCTCGCATCTTTTATTGAAGATATCCTTGCTTTTGCAAAATGAGCACGGCGGCGGTGCGTGACGTATTGACTTTTTGACAGACACTTTAGGGGATGCCCTCTAACAGGCCGTTGAAAAAAGGCAATCTGCGGCGTCAACGAAAAAATCCTGACATCTTATGTATGTCTAATACACCGCGATGCCAGGATTTTTTCGTTTCCTTGCATCTCACCTTTTTTGAACGGCCTGTGAATTTGGAGTTTTTCAACAGGCTGCTAAGGAGACCTGATGTCATGTTTTTATCCTTTAACGGAGTCAGGCGCATGCCGCGAAGTATGTATACACGCCACTATACCGTGGACTTCTCAAAATTTGTCTTCCCTTTCGGAGCAGGGTCGAAGAACAAAGTGCGATGACATCAGCGCTTCTTCTATTAAATTTTTGCCGGACTTTGAAGCTATTTTTTAGGAACATTGTGAACGTTTTTTCGTATATTTTCCCATACCTATCCTTTTCTGTTCCCCTTGTTCAGAAGATACCCGCACTTATAACGCTAGTATGCTGTGTGAGCGCACTTTGCTTTACAGCCCCGCACTCCTTCGCACAAATCATCCCGCAACATCTTGCACCTCCCCTCTGGACGCAACTTGAAGATGGACTTGCCATGACTCAGCTTCCTCTGACAGTACGAAATGGACATATAACAGTATTGCGTTTTGATCCAAAATATTTTGCATTTAACGTTTTTACCTTGAGTGAACACAAGGAAAGAGCACACACGCTGCAACAGTGGGCGCACAAACATGCCTTGGTAGCTGCCATCAATGCCAGTATGTATTTACCAGACGGTAGCACGAGTACCGGCTACTTACGAAAATACGAGCATGTGAACAATGCGCATATTGCATCGCGCTTTGGCGCCTTCTTTCTCTCGGAACCTAAGACAACTGAGATAAACGCGACAGATGGAGCAAGTGCGCTCAACGAAGAAAGTCAAAAACTGCCTACCGCCACTCTTGTGGATCGTGACACAAAGAACTGGCAGCAAAGCCTTGAAGCCTATGAAATAGTTGTGCAAAATTATCGTCTTATCAGTTCCGCCAATACCATTCTTTGGTCTGCTGGTGGCCAAAAGCATTCCATTGCTGCCGTGGCCAACGATAAGGACGGGCACATACTCTTTTTACATTGTAAAGCGCCCATATCTGCCCACGACTTTGCCCGTACCCTTGTCCAATCCCCCATAAATATCCACATTGTCATGTATGTGGAAGGAGGTGTGCAAGCGGGGCTTGTGTTGCAGCACAAGGGTGCAACAACATTTTGGGGGGGCAGTCACCCGGCAGAATTATTCACGGGCGATGTGGGGGTGGCTTTGCCGAATATTATTGGCGTCGTGCGTAAAAAAACAGGAGGAGGATCAAAACAATAACAAGACGGGAGAAGATACGAAAAGGTAATGATAAAAAAGTTTTCAAGCTCTTTTGAGTCTGTCATCACAATGTTATGATGTCTGTCCTTTTTTTATAAAGAGCGCATAGCACCGCGCCACAGGTGACGCAGGATCCATGCTACTTAAATACTCACCGGTAAGTGTTGGTCCTTGAGGTACAGGAATTCTGCGCAGGCCGGGACGCTGCACGGCTTCATGAAGGGGCGCCTTGTCCAATAAAAGACGTACTTTCACCGTATGAAAAAACATTTTCCCCATAAAGTCATTGACACGGTCTAAAATTTCATCATGCATATAGGAAAGTTCTTGCATGGTGATGGCATCTTCCGCACTGATAAAAAGCACGCCGTCCTTGGCGCCTAGGGGCCACGTTATACCTTCAAGATATTCCCCCATAACCGTATTCCAATGCTGCCAAAGCTTTGCAAGCTCCATATGCTCTGCCTTGCCAAGAGAGTGCATAAATCGTCTGAGTGCGCCGGCAATGTCTTCGGGCATTTCTTGCCGGCGACGACGCGCGGGATATGTTTTTGCAGAATATGTTTTCATGGACAGCGCCTCATACTGTTCTGTGCACATTACAGCTTATCAAAAATGGACCCCTTACCGGCATGAAAGAGTTTGTCGTGCAAACGTGCGGCGCCGGCGTCTGTCATGGCAGCAATGTGGTCACACACAACGCGCATGCGCGCGGCATCACTTTCTTGGGCTTGATAGCGTTTTCTGACGTCCACCGGCAAAAGTCTTAAGGGATCCGTAGCAAAGACATCAAAGAGATCCACCACAATCTTGCGGCCTCTAAATTCCATCATTTGGACATTGGGGCCTGTGATGACGTAGTCGTAGACGAGTTTTCCCATCATTTTTTGAAAGGCGCCTGCGCTGTCTTCCAATTGCGCCTTATAAGCCACAAGTGGGCAAGCGCCTTGCAGACCACTTTCTGTCACGAGGCTATGTACAATCATGCGATGAACAAGTCCGCCTATGCGTCCTTTGCGACGATATTCTTCGCTGCTAAAAATATCTTCCGCCACAGCCGATGATGTGAGTTCGCAGTGTGCAAAAATATGTTCTTTGTCGGCCACAAATTCTTCCCACATGTCACGACTGAGCATACCCATGGCCACGGCATCTTCAAGGTCGTGCAGGGCATAGGATATATCGTCGGCAAGATTCATGACCGAAGCATCCAGTGACATGTGCTGCGTACTCCCATGTTTTTCTTGCCGCGTTTCGGAGTTTTCGGGGCATTCGTTATGTATGGCACAAAAGGCGTGTCTGTCTTTTTCTGTGAGAGGGGCGAGAATCCAATCTACTGCCTCGTACTCGGTATCAAGGTAACATTTTGGCGCAAAATGCTGTTTTGTTTGAAAAAGCCAGCGTGGCTCAATGTCTTTTTTACCGTAGGCGGCCTCATTGACAAGAAGGCTGTATGGTGCCGGATATTTGAGAATACCAAGCAGCAGGCGGCGCGTGGCGTTGAGGCCATGCTGTGGGGTGTATTGTTCAAGGGCGGAAAGGATACGCAGTGTTTGCCCATTGCCTTCAAAGCCGCCATAATCGCGCATGCAGAAGTTGAGTGCTGCTTCACCGCCGTGTCCGAAGGGAGGGTGCCCAAGGTCATGTGCTAGGCAAATGGCGGCTAATAAGTGCGCATCCGGTAAGGCCTCTAACATGCTTTTATGCTTGTCGCATTGGCGCATAAGGTGCTTTACGAGGCCATTACTCACTTGCGCAACTTCAAGGGAGTGTGTGAGGCGTGTGCGATAAAAGTCGCTCTGTCCAAGGTCGATGACCTGCGTTTTGGATTGTAGTCTGCGAAAAGCGGCGGAGTGAATAATCCGTGCATAATCCCTTTCCCAAGGAGAGCGCACGTCATTCTCCCGCACGGGCGGCGCATGCCTTCGCTCCTTCCATTGACTTTCCCAGTTCATAAACACTCCTTAGGAATATTTTTTCTTTCTGCAATACATGCTAACTCCTTTATTTTTCATATGCAATAGAAAAAAATACTTCACAATATAGCTCATGTCAAAGCCTCGTCGTATTGACAAAGGTGTATTTTTTGCACACAATGCCGACAAACAGTCTGGAGAGGAACTATGGCCGCCATTGCTAAGATAAATAGTGCAGCGCGCATAAGCAATGCGCAAGGGGCTGTTACCATAGAACGCCAAGGCATGGGCACGCACGCACGCGAAATTCAGCTCACCCAAGGCGACACCCTCTATGCCTCAGACACCATCAAAACCCAGAATACAAGCGTGGAGCTGACCTTTGCTGACGGCAGCATCATTACTGTTGGCCCCCATACCACCATTGCCATTAGAGAGTTTGCACTTCATGCAACGCAAGACCCCTCATTTGTTATTGATCTTACCCTTGGAGTTATGCGCACCATCACCGGCAAAGTGGTAGAGCAAAATCCCGACGGTTTCAAATTGGTAACGCCACATGCCACTGTGGGCATACGCGGCACCACTTTTCTTGCCAAGGTCAACCCTGATACCACGGAAGAATTTCTTGTTATCAGGATAGAGCAAAGTCATAACCTCGTGGTCACAAGCCATCTTGGGCAACAAATCTCTTTGTTTTCTCCCAATCAGGGCGCTCTGCTTGGCAACGATGCGGACAGAACGCTTACACCGCGCACCTTTTCCCCTGAAGACGTTGATATTATCGTACAAAAGATTTTTTCTGCCGTAGATGTTCTGTCCAATGAAAAACTTGCAAACTCCCTGCTTGAAGAGCGCTTGACGGCTGAAGAAGAGCGCATAAGTATTGAGGACGAGCGAAAAAAGCACGACGAAGAAAGCACAGACAAAAAAGACCAACAGGCGCAAGACGAGGCCGATGCGCCCCCTGACGATACGCATCCGGGCAATTTTGAAGATGTGTATCTTCTGCTACGCGCCGATAGTTTAGGGGAGGAAAACGCGCTTCTGCTTGCCGATGCGCTTGCCGATGCGGGTATAGATGTGACGGTGGACACTTCCGGCCTTGCGCCCCATACGGAATCACTTGCATCCGAACAACAAGACACAAGCCTTGCCAGTATAGTAGCCGTTGCAGAAAATAATAACAACCTGCCTTCGGATGTGACGACACCGTCCACAAATCCTGATGACGATTTTTTGACACAAACGGATCCACTACCCTTGCCTGAACCGCCGGAGCCGAATACTCCTGCTGGGCAAAATCCGCCTCCAACGCCACCCGTAAATCCAGTCCCGCCAGTTCCGCCACCGCAGCCGACTATCCCCACCGTGCAAGTCAACGCCGACGCAGACTATTATGCCGACGGCGACGACCATATAGACAGCGGCAGCCATACTTTCCCCGCACAAAATCTTATTATTGCGCAAGACATCACACTGCCTATCACCATTTCCGGCGACAAAAAATCCATGGACGGTGGCAGCGTCATCACAGCTAACGACAGCATCACAGGCCAAAATATGTCCGACGGCACGCTTGTGGGCGATATGTTGACCATGTCCGGCGGCAGTCTTCAGGCCGGTGACGATGTCATTACGCTCCAAAGCAAGACGGGTGGCAACAGTATTTATGGTGATGTGAAAGAGGTCACGGGTGGTGATGTTCACTTTGGCGATGATACCATTACCATCCTCGGTAAAGGGGGCGACTTCAAAAATTCCACTATAAGCGGCGATGCGGGCACTGTTGACAGTGTCAATGCCCATGTCCAAAACTGGGGTGACGATACCATTTTTATTGGCGGTGATGTGGGTGATGTGACGGGTGTGGTCACGACCCTGTATGGCGATGCTGCTGCCGCCGTTCCTGCGCATACAGACGGGGGCAATGATACTATCACAGTGGTGGGCACGCTCTTTCAAGGGGGCGTCATAGACGGCGGTGGGGGCGACGATAGTATAAGCGTGGGGCATGCGGAGGGCAGAATCGTTGCGGGTGCGGGTGCCGACACTGTGGACGTGCACAGTGTGGCAGGTGCGCATATTGACCTTGGTGATGATGCGGATAAGGACAGCCTCTACTTGACAACGGATCCCGCCAATGCCGTTCCGGTAACCATCAAGAATTTTGATACGGGCACGGATGAACTGCATATTAACGGTACGCGCGTCGTTGTGCGCGGCGATGGTTCTTCGTGGACGACCACCGGTGTTGACATTACTTTTGAGGACATGAAGGGCAACTTGCCGCCTGTG
>CAYJPE010000062.1:0-13467 GCA_964371965.1 uncultured Desulfovibrionaceae bacterium | reverse complement strand
CTTTTTTTTCCTAAAAAAAGTTTCCCCTTCCCCCCACATGCTTTAAAAATTCTTTTCCTCAAACTGCTTTATACCTTTCAAAAGACGCGGGAGATCATGACCTTGCGCGACCGGAAGTTTTATGTAGGCACGAAAAGCGTCTAGTGCATTCTTTGACTGCAATAAGAGCGTTTCGACTTTGTACTGTGTAATATGACAAAAATGCTTCATAGCAATATCATTACGTCGCAGTGCTGCGTGATATACTTCATTGACCCACGCTATAAGCTCAAGCAAAGTAGGTTCAGGCATATTGTCTGTAAGATCCTCAGCACCCTCAAAAGAAGAACGAGAAAGTATAGTGTGCATATAACAAATGCGTGAATTTTTATACAATTCTTCTGCAAAACCTAAGTGCTGTAAAAGATAGGCAACGGCTTTGACATGATAACGGGCTGTTGTGGCACGTTTCTCATAACGATAGCGCAAAAGTATGTCTGGCATATTGACTGCTTTTAATGGAGTTCCAAACAACATATCCACATAATAGGCATAATCTTGTACACGACGTAATTCTTCATGGAAACGCAAACCATAACGCTCCATATCTTTACGACGTATACACGTTGTACCATCAAAAATAGGATTCTGCCAAATAGCCGTCGCCTTGATAGCATCGTGGTGTCGTGGCATTCGAATATGAGCATTATTACCTTGAAAACATGCCATAGCGCCACCGACAACGGAAATATCCTTATGTGTATCTAAAAATGTCACCTGTTTTTCAAGGCGATTTGGAACAGAAATATCATCACCGCCCATCCAGGCGAAATACTCACTATCGTTGGCAGTCATGAGAGCGTCCAGTGCCACATTGCGCGCAACAGGACGTCCCTTATTTTCGGCAAGATGAATAGAGCGAATACGCTTATCTGAGTAAGAATCTATGATTTCGCCAGTCTTATCGGTCGAACCATCATTGACAATGAGATATTCAAAGTCATTAAAAGTCTGTTGAAGCATAGAATCCATAGCTTCTGCAATATATTCCTCGCAATTATAGACAAATGAAACAATACTGACTTTCGGCATATATGTCCTCACATGTTATACACATAACGCAGTAACAAAACGCTCCATTCGCGCCAGTGTTTCTCCTTTACCAAGGACGCCCATAACATCGGGTAAATGCGGCCCGCCCATAAAACCCAGTAAAGCAACGCGCAAAGGTGGTCCCACTTGTTTAAACTTTAAACCTTGCTTCTCCACAAAATCGTTGAGCGCTTTTTCTGTATGTGCTGCGTCAAAATGTGCGAGTGTTTTCATATGTTCAGCAAGTTGCTGC
Organism: uncultured Desulfovibrionaceae bacterium; assembly: GCA_964371965.1. Lineage (GTDB taxonomy): Bacteria > Desulfobacterota > Desulfovibrionia > Desulfovibrionales > Desulfovibrionaceae > CAYJAD01. Next base: position 12,143 of record CAYJPE010000062.1, on the reverse strand, counting down.
ATGAGCGCAACGCTTGTTTCAGAATGATTTTTTTTCATGGCTTTTTCATCATATTGCAGTTCCAACGCACTCACAAGCAAAGGACGAAGGGCATCGGCAAGTTCCGCAAGATTAGAAGCGCGTTCTCTAAAAAGTGGTACCAAGGTACACATATGCTGCTCTGTCACTTGCGAAAAACCAGCTTTATGAACAAAGGGCAAGGTTTTTTGTGCCAATGCCTGCACAGGGAGCTCACGTAAGTAATGGGCATTGAGCCATTGAAGTTTATCCGGATCAAAAGCCGAAGGCGCAGCATTGAGATTTGTACCATCAAAGAAAGAGATCAGTTCTTCCATGCTAAAAATTTCTTGATCGCCATGAGACCAGCCAAGACGCACAAGATAATTCGCCAAGGCTTCAGGTAAAAGGCCATCTTGCTCGTAATCCACCACAGCCCGTGCGCCATGACGCTTAGACAATTTCTGTTTATCCGGCCCCAATATCATGGGCACGTGCCCAAAACGCGGTAAAGGCAAATCAAGAGCTTGATACAGTAAAATTTGTTTTGGCGTATTGGACACATGGTCATCACCACGCATAACGTGTGTAATGCCCATGTGATGATCATCCACCACTACAGCCATATTGTATGTGGGCATGCCATCGGCGCGGCGAATAACCATATCATCTAACTCATTGACATCAATAGCGATATTACCTTTCACCATATCGTCAAAAATGACCGTGCCGCTAAGAGGTGCTTTGAGGCGTACACAATGCCCTTCACCCGAGCCTACATGTTTATTGCGGCACTCGCCATTATAGCGTGGCTTTAAACCCTTGCTACGAGCTTCTTCACGCATGGATTCCACCATCTCCGGCGTGCAAGAGCACCAATAAGCACGATCGTTTGCCAAGAGGGTATCCACAGCCGCATTATACAGGTCAGTACGTCCCCGTTGATACACAAGATCCCCGTTCCACGATAAACCAAGCCAGCGCATGGATGCAAGGATGGAATCGGTGTACTCTTTTTTAGAGCGTTCCACATCCGTATCTTCAATGCGTAGATGAAATTCGCCACCAAAGTGTTGCGCTAAAAGCCAACAAAAAAGCGCCGTTCTTGCGCCGCCAATATGCAAGTGCCCTGTAGGACTTGGGGCAAAACGTGTGACTATTTTTGACATACATACTCCTTGTCGTAAATTTTTAAAGAGCACTGCAATAAATGTCAAGCCTCCTTATCACGGGCAGATTATGCAAGGCAAAGTATGGTGCAAATCTTTTCAAAAAATTCCTTTGACAAGAGGCATATTCCTTCGTATAAAATGAAATATCTTTGTAAATTCAAAATGTTGTTGCATTGCCTTAACGCGATCAGACAGTTTTTTTATCAATAAAACATCAGTTCCACTTAAGAAGCATATGCACATGAATTTTAGTGAACACATAAAAACACGGAGTTGAATATATGGAAAAATCCCACAAAAAAAGCGTGACTGCCGCCACATTGGCGCTCATGACAGTTGCCTCTGTCGTCAGTCTTCGCGGTCTGCCCATGATGGCGGCTGAAGGGTATAGCATGATATTTTACATTCTCTTTGCCGTACTCATTTTTCTTTTACCCGCCGCCTTGGTGTCTGCGGAATTGGGTTCGGCCTTTTCTGCGAATAATGGCGGCGTCTACACATGGGTCAAAGCAGCCTTCGGCCCACGCTGGGGCTTCACGGCCATTTGGTTGCAATGGATCCAAAATGTGGTGTGGTATCCCACCGTACTTGCCTTTGCAGCAGGCAGTTTGGCTTACCTTTTTATGGACGATGCCCTTGCCAGCAACGGTTATTATACTGGTGCTGTCATCATGGTGGTATACTGGCTTGCCACTGCCATCGCACTGGCAGGTTCCACGGCTGTAAATCTTGTGACCCGTTATGGCGTGATTCTCGGGACACTTTTACCCGGAATCTTAATCATCGCTTTTGGCCTGCTTTGGATTGATCAAGGTAACATCATTGCCATTGAAGTACACAATGTGGTGCTCAACGGCATAAGCACCCAAGAAAAAGTACACCCCCACTTCTTCCCGCATTTTTCCGGCTTGGGAAGCATTGCTTTTTTGGCAGGCACGGTTTTACTTTTTGCAGGTGTGGAAGTGCAGGCGGTACAAGCAGCGGATATGAAAAACCCCGCCCGTGACTTTCCTCTGTCCATGCTTTTGGCATCTGGTATCATCATATTGCTCTTCTTCCTTGGTTCTTTTGCCATTGCTGCAGTCATTCCCGCACAGGAGCTCAGCCTCACTGCAGGTCTTATGCAAACCTTTAAAGTACTGTTTACTCAGTATCACCTCACCTTCCTCATTCCTCTCATGGGCTTGCTCATGGCCTTTGGTGCCATTGGGGGCGTCATGTCATGGGTCACGGGACCTAGTCGTGGCCTTCTGCAAACAGCCAAGGAGGGAGAAATGCCGCCTTTTATGGCACGAACCAACAAACATGGCGCCCCAGTGACATTGCTTATTATACAAATGGTGGTTGTAACACTGTTGGCGCTCTTGTATTTTGTTATGGAAAATGTGTCTGTAGCCTTTTTTGTGCTCTCAGCCATGACGGTGACACTTTATCTTGCCATGTACATGCTTATGTTTGCGGCGGCATTGCGCCTTCGCTACACCCAGCCTGACCTCAAACGCCCTTATAAGGTACCCGGTGGTCTTGGTGTCATGTGGCTTATTGCAGGTATTGGTTTTCTTGGTGTGACCTTTGCGCTGGTAGTGGGTTTCTTTCCACCAAGCACTTTGCCCGTGGGCAATCCTGTTCTTTATGTAGGACTTGTAGCAGCCGGCCTTGTGGTGTTTACGGGCATGCCCCTACTCATTCAAGCTATGAAAAAACCTGAATGGAGGACAGAAGAGAATGATGTGGCTACGGATGTAAACACGGAGGAACACCACACACAGCCAAACCAAGAAAACATTGCAACAGTTGCCAAGGCAAAGAAGAAAACACTCTTGTTGCCCACACCATCTGCTACACCATCTACCACATAATATCGCTCACAAAGGAGAACACATGCACACCAATAACCCTTTCGACACCTCGTTAGACGACGTCTTTTCTGCGACTTCATTAGGACATATTTTGCCACAGGGTATTTTTCCCAATGACGAAATGTCGCCGCGCGCCGTCTATCAAGCCATCCATGACGAACTCATGCTTGATGGCAATTCCCGACAAAACTTAGCCACATTTTGCCAAACATGGGTGGAGCCAGAAATTCACACCCTTATGGACGAATGCGTCGATAAAAACATGATTGACAAGGACGAATACCCACAAACAGCTGAGATTGAAATGCGTTGCGTGCGCCTTTTGGCAGATTTATGGAACGCCCCCTCCCCTACTAGCACCCTTGGGTGCTCCACCATTGGTTCAAGCGAAGCCGCCATGCTTGGAGGTATGGCACTGAAATGGCGTTGGCGAACACAACGCCAAATACAAGGAAAATCCACTGAAAAGCCAAACCTCGTCACAGGCCCTGTACAAGTATGCTGGCATAAATTTGCCCGTTATTGGGATGTGGAACTACGTGAAATTCCAATGGAAAAGAATCGTATCCTCATGACGCCGGAAGAAGTTCTCAAACGCTGCGACGAAAATACCATCGGCGTTGTCCCAACGCTCGGTGTCACTTTCACAGGCGCTTATGAACCAGTCAAAGCAGTCAGCAATGCCCTTGATACCTATGAACAGTCTACAGGTATAAACATCCCTATTCATGTGGATGCGGCAAGCGGAGGTTTTTTAGCGCCCTTCATACAGCCAGATTTAGCATGGGACTTTCGTCTACCGCGTGTGGCATCCATCAACGCTTCTGGACATAAGTTTGGCCTTGCTCCTTTAGGTGTGGGCTGGGTGGTATGGCGTGAAAAACAGGCATTGCCGGAAGACTTAATTTTTTGGGTCAATTATCTTGGCAACAATATACCCACTTTTGCCATAAACTTCTCTCGCCCGGGTGGACAAGTGGTGGCTCAATATTACACCATGGTACGTCTTGGAAGAGAAGGCTATTATAATGTCCACAAAGCCTGCTATGACACTGCGGCATATTTGGCAGAAAAATTACGAGCCATCGGCATTTTTGACTTTATTTATGACGGTAAAGGAGGCATACCCGCCCTCACATGGACACTCAAGCAAGAGGCTCAAACACGCTTTTCATTGTATGATCTATCAGAAAGCTTGCGCGCCCGCGGTTGGCAATTGCCCGCCTACGCCATGCCAACACACCGAGAAGACTTGGTCGTTATGCGCGCTCTTATTCGGCATGGTTTTAGCAAAGACATGGCAGATTTACTCATGCGAGATATACGACGCACCGTAAAACATCTCAATGAGTATGCGCCCCAATCACCGTTACAACACTCTACGACAGGTTATAGCCATTCAGGTCGTTAATAGTATGTGCAGGCTGTTCAAACAGTGTTGAATACAAGATATCTCGCACACTTTTGCACAGCCTGCCTACCGTGGAGTTTTCAATAGATGACGAGGGACTACCTCTCAGGAAGCAACGACGTTTTTGCTCACGTTCCGTATGTCTGTATACACGCCTTTCGCAAGGAACTGCGCTTTCCTTGGAAAAACCACAAAATTTATCTAAGTGCTATCGTCAAATTGCGAGTTTTTGTGTTATATCAAGGAAGACAAGCTTGCTTTGAAGGAATATACTCTTATGGTATTTGACTGAAAAGCAAGCGTAGTCTGACACAGAGCTAACCGAAAAGGCGCATTTGACAACAGCACCTCGAAACAGCTCCTAAAAAGCCGTAACAAGTACATGACACCGATACGCTCACTTAGCACTATGCACACCATACAGATGCGCCAAGCAAATGATACGCTCTGCCCAATTAATATGTGTGGATTTTTCGCACATCCTCCCGTCTAAACGAAAGACCGCAGGCATTTCTGGATCCATCAAGGCTTTGGCAACGTCCAAATCTTTTCGCTGCACCTTATAAGCCTCTTCCATTACATCAATCTGTACCGGATGAATAATGCTTTTGTGGTATAAACCATGCAGTTTATCAATTTCAATCTCAGCCAACATGGTGTCTTGCTGTTCGATGGATTCAAAAACAGGCGCACTGAGGCGAAAGCCATAGGGTATAAACAATGTTGCCAGGCTCTTAATTGTATGGCTCAATACTGTTTCATAAATGGTACGACTCGTATCTCTACGTATACAAAGCAAATTTAACAAATCCAAGCCCCCAATCCGCAACATAGTCACTTGCTTGAGAAGAGGAGAATTTAGCAAAGCATGGCGCAACTTTGTCATCTCATCAATGTCGAAAACTTCCTTTGTTTCAAGAATGGGCATACATTGAAATTCTGGGTGTTTTTCCAAAATAGAAAACCACTCTTGCATATTCCCCAATGTAAACTTTGGCAAAGCAAAGCCTTGTATGGTATGGATACAATCCATTTTTAAAAGCTGTTCCAATACCAAAGGATTTCGTGGGCGAATAAAGCGAAATGGCACCTTTTTTTTGTCAGCCTTCTTAAAATCCTTCAAAGCGCTTTCAATATTCCCCAATGCCGCAGGCAGGTCGTCGTGATTGATGGAATCCTCGGTACAAAAAATCGCCGAACGAAGCTTCGGGTACTTTATACCAGTACCCACGGCTACCAAGTCCGGTCTTGTGGCAGGCAAATACATCGATGCACCCAACTCAAGATAATCCATAAATATTCCACTCCATAAGATATTTTATAGGAAATTTTGTGATAGACAGGACGTTATATAACATTCTCATCGCAAAGATTGTATCACGGCAGTTGCCAAATATGGCAGTGTACGATCAAAAATAATTCTTACTGACTTTTCCTCTGCAAGCGCTTCTAAGTGACGTGTCTCTACATGATTTTTTTCTCGAATATAGACAAGCTCAGGTACTCTGCGCAACAACACACGCGTTGCCTCGGCTATACCGGGTTTAATAAGATTAATGTCTGAAACTCCATGTTCTTGGAGACACGCTTGCAAAAACTTTCTTCTTTCAAGAAAAATGTGTTCACGTTTTGCCACGTTCGCCACATTCTTGTCGCCTGATCCTTCAAACACGCACTTCTCAATCATTGCAGCAATACGCTGCACGAACCAATTGGACAAGTCTTGCTCCATCCATTCTTCATAAAAAACACAGGCATGAAAATCCCCCGCACCAACAACATCTGCATTGAGTATGGAACGACTCACAAGTCCAGAAATAATGGCATTCAAAATACCCGATGGAATGAGATAATCATCGCTTGTGGCGCAAAAAGCAGCATCACCGCACAAATCGGCCACAACATACAATTCGTCATACAATTGAATCGCATCAGAATGATAAAAAGCCTTGATGAATTTTTTTAGTTCTCGCCCGATAACACCTTTTCCCGTCCATCCATCTATAAAGAAGAGGGACGCTGGTGTCACATTTTCTTGTTGGAGAATATGCTGCAAGGCCTTTGTATCAATTTCGCGATCTCGAATAATGGAAATAGAATAATGCGCAGCACTCTCTCCCAATGCATGCAAGGCACGCTTGAGCAAAACACCAATGGGCGTGCCGGCCCGAGCAAGTGAAACAAGCGTTATTGTGCGCGCTTGCCTGTGCATTTTATTCTGCAAAAGAATTTTGGCCAAATGTACAATATCGCGTGCCAATCTTGCTGCATTCTTATCCATGGCTTGCATAAAGAGTGACATATACTGCGCAGACGGCAATTGCTCCGCACTCAACATCTCACTATAATGCCGCTCTTTTGATTGGATTGAAGCTTCCTTACTTCGCACATCCACAAATTCCATCTGGACAGGCTTCAACAAAATATGCACATCTTGAGGATCATAACTGCCGGAAAACTGCTTATCCATGAAATCTCACTCTTTGTATTTGCGATTGTGATGGAACGAGCGCATAATGACATGTACGCATAAAATTCATATCCACAAGACTGTCGCCCAAGCCAAGAGTGAGAAAATCACTCCCCAAAGGAGCTATGTATGTCTTTATAAAGTATTCCACTGCATGGGCCTTATCAAGACATGCGGGAATAAATGCCAAATTATTCTCATTAAAATGCACAAACCAATCCTCGCTCTTGCGAACAAAACTGTCCCTCTTCTCATGCAGCTGCGCTAAAAAGTCGTTTTCTGGAACAATATTTTTTATGACCACATAAAATTTGCAGCCATCCACGCCAATTATTCTGGAACGAACAGCCAAATTATGACTGTCGGCAAAGGCCGTTATGTTGTGCAAAATATCTTCAAGTTCCTCTTGAAATTTCTCCAACTTGGCAAGAACAGATCCCTTCCACACCATATCTTCTTTGCCATCGGCAGTAAAAATTGTCGCTCCATAGTTCAAAATCGCCCCGTGAGAAAAAGGAATTTTTACTCTTTGAAAGGCCTCTGCATTTCTTGCCGTCACAGGGATAACCATACCATGCTCAAATAAATGCAGCAAAGCCTCCTGTTGTGGCGACATAAAGCACAAAGGCTTACCGCGCAACCAGTCTACCGTCTTGTATTGTTCAAATTCTGCTGCATTTTCTTCGAGTCGAATTTTTCGCAGCGTTTGAAAAAGGCTATCGTCAAGATCACTAAAAAGATACACCCGCATTCATTATACCTCATGAAAAAATTTCATAACAGACAGATAATCAGTGCCTCAGGTGGCAGCATTGTGCCTGCAAAATATCTGGAAGATCGTGGTTTTCTGGCAATGTGTGTGTTTCATAACATATAACTATATTATCGTAGTGCTCGCGCCTGACATTGTACAAGAAATTATCTATCGATTCACCGTAATTATCCGAAAAACTAAATGAAGACTTCACATCGGAGCCTGTCAGTATGGGCGAGCGTGTTGTTGCTTGAAAATACACCTCATACCCCATATTTTCCAGGTCAAGCGCCATTCTATAGGGTTCGTACATGAATTCCCCCGTACCGACCACTAAGACAGATCCTTCACTCAAATTGTCGCACGACAATTTGTTTGCGTCCCACTGGGAAGGAAAGACACCGGTTCGCCCACCTTCTTGCGGAAGAATCTTCTTTTTTGTTCGTCCATTGCCCGTAGACTTTACCGTGGACGCCGTAGTTGTGCCATTGGGTTCAAAGGTAAAACTTCCTTTAAGCAAAGAAAGCGTTGTAAAATTCAAAGGCAATTCTTTTTTCAAGTGCGCTACGCCATGTTTACCTGTCATATCGACCAAGGTGAGAATATACACATTTTGCAGTTGTGGCATAAGCGGACGCAAAGCTTTAATTAAATTTAAAAAAGTTTTACCTGTACTCATTTCATCATCAATCAAAACAAGGTCTTTGGCATTGTTGATAACGTGAGAAGCCTTCGTTGATGCAGGCAAATGCAACCACTGATCGACGGCATGACTGTGCTCTTCTGCAAAACTCAAAACATTTTGCTCGTCTATCTTATAGCGTGTTGTGTGGGAATATATGGCGTCCATACCACTTAACACAGAAAACTCTTCAAAAACCCCCCGTCCCAAGGCTGTTGCCGTTTCAGCAAGGCCCACAAAATAGGGTGGCGTATCAATCTTGCATTGCATCAGACGTGAAGCTAAGTCCCTATGCACTTTTTGCATGACAGAAGGCTTCACAGGCCAATGTTTTCCAAGCACTTTACTTAAAAACAAAAAACCACGTTTTACATTGTTACGCGCGGCAAAACCCAAAAGATCCTCCAAAGGATACTCTGCATAATCAACATTGAGGCGTAACGTTCCTGTTTGTAACTCTATTTCCATATTCATATTTGTAACCACATATACACCTGAAAATAACATTTTTCAGATCGTTGAAAAATACTCGACAAAAAAAAATGAAAAAATCCACGTTCCGCATATGACTCAGTACATACAAAATCTCTGGATTTTATCACTCAGGCTTGTCGCCAAATGCGTATTTGATTTCAGAGCAAAAAATACACTCCTTAAGAGGCTGTTTCAAAATAAAAAGCTTGTGTGTTTTCGCAAAAGAGAACACGTTTTCCTACGAAACATGCCTAAACAGACATAAGTAATCTGAATAAAAACACCGTTTGCCCTTCTGAGCAAGCGCAAAACGCAAAAGATTTTATTTAAAAACAGTCCTACAAAAGCATCTTTTTTTCATTGCGCAGGGCACACATGATCATGTCCCCTACCAGCCTGTTGGAAAAGGCCGATTTGCAGGCTGTTGAAAAAAGTGCGAGACGCATGAAAAAGAAAAAAGCAAGCAACTTCAGATACATAGCCATACATAAGTTGTTTGTTTTTTTCTGGCGCCGTAGATTGCACTTTTCAACAGCCTGCTTGACGACAATGCCTCCTATAAGGCATCATAAGACAAACAACATGCTTCTATACAAAATCTTTCATTTTTGCCGCAAGGTCTTGAATAGTCTTGCCACTGGTAGATTCGCCTATGGCATGCATCTTCCATTCATTATTGTGCCTATATACTTTTGCCATAATCATGGCAGTATGCGTGCCCCCACCGGAAAGAGCGAATTTTGCAATTTCGGCGTTGCCTTGAGCATTCACAATTCTGCAATATGCATTTGCAACTTCGTCAAAGGTTTGTCCCCTAAAGCTGTTCACTGTAAACACAATAGCTTGCACGTTCTGGGGTACATTTGTCAAATTAACAAAGATTTGCTCATCATCCCCGTCACCTTCCCCTGTCAGATTGTCACCTGAGTGTACAACACTGCCATCAGAACTTTTGAGTTGTCCAAAGAACACCGTATCTAAGATGTTTTTATTGGCATCAAAAAGAGCGCACGAGGCATCAAGGTCAATGGAAGACGACGACAAAAAACTGGACAATAAACCTTTTTTTTGCACGGCATCCCAACCTAAACCCATGACAATTTGCGTCAATGCCGTTCCTGCTTCTTTTTCTAAAGATATTTTCTGCCCTTTCGTTAACGATATGGCCATATTTTCTCCTTTTTTAAACCTTGACTATGTCAAGTTCACAATGCAAACAATATGTCAAAACAACTAAACAAAATCAGTCGGGTTTAATTCGAGTTCTTTGCATATCTCGCTCACTGCGACCTTTTCACTCTCATCAAAATTGCCATCGGCATTGGCTATGGCTATGGCCACACGCACAACTAAACGCGCTTGCTCAGGATGACCTTTGACACGATTGACAAGCTTCAAGGCCTCGGCTTTGCCAATATGTACGTCAAATTCATAAGACTGGTCAATTTTATTAAAGACCGCAATGATATCTTTTGCCGTAAATGCCTTTAATTCTTCGGCATTTTGTACGTACTGCAAAAGCTTTTGCTTTTCATCGGAAGAAATATTTCCGTCGGCAGCAGATATGATAACAGCCCCTGCCACTATTGCTTCCATAAAAGACGCATTCTTATATTTAGAAACTTCAGCTAATAAACTGTCCTTGCCCTTGCGAATGGTATCTCCCAAATTTTTTAAAAAACTCATAATGCCTCCTGTAGAAGATGAATCGTGTCGATTCACATGCGACGTGTGTTCGTTTCTTTGTGGAAAATGCGAGGTATCTCTAGGTTCTTCTCGAGGTTGTGGCGCGTATTGCACCAAAGCTCTGCTCATATGACCTATAATTGCCTCGCCACCAAAATAGCGTAACAAAGCAGGCAGTCCATCACGAAAGCCTTGACCAACCGCTGCCATGCGCCATGTGGATTTTTTATAAATTTCCGCTATTATTAAAGCTGTTTCATTGGTAAAATCCGTACGCGTCAAGGGGTAGGACGCAAGCACCCTGCCAGATGACTGAATATCCAGTTGTCCTGTTGTGAGTTGCGAAAAAGACGTTTCATCCAAGGCGGCAACAAATACCAGACGTTCAATATGCTGGGGCAAAGTAACGAGATCCACACGAAAAAGCTCAGTATAAGAGCCCATAGCGCCAAGTGCGCGTACGGCATTTTCCGGTGAAGATGCTTGGTTTGAAAAGATAGCGTACTTTGCATCGGTGAGTTGCCCGGTTCCACCCATTCCAAAGCAAAAAATGTGGGGCAATCCTGCATTTACATGGCACGTGACGCCAACTTCAAAAAGGTTCGAACAATGCACACTGTCCAATGTTATTTTTTCACCCTTAACAAGTTGTTTCATAAAAGCAGGCTCTCTTTCTTATGGTGTTTGCTGTAAATATATTTAATAAAATACATTTTCATCGAAGATTAGTAAAAAGACACACATGGCGCTTTCCCCGTGAACAATGAAATTGAACACAGGGAAAGCGCAAAAAAAAGCAATATTTAGATGCTTACGCCAAAGTTTTTCGCCAAGGGTCCAAGACCGCCAGCAAAACCCTGACCGATAGCCTTGAACTTCCACTCGTCATTATGACGATATACTTCGCCAAAAATCATGGCCGTCTCGGTGCTCATATCTTCCGAGAGGTCATAGCGAGCGATTTCGACATTGTCAGCTTGATTAAGAACACGAATATATGCGTTGGCAACCATGCCAAAGTTTTGATTTCTGGTTTCTGCGTCGTGAATGGTCACACACACAGCAACCTTGGTCACATCCTGCGGCACGTTATTAAGAGCCACTTTCACGATTTCATCGTCACCATCACCTTCACCGGTGGTATTGTCGCCAGTATGTTCGACAGAGCCATCGGCAGATTTCAAATTATTGTAAAAAATAAAATCTGCATCGGATCTGACCTTACCGTCCTGTCCGAGTAAAAAAGCTGTACCATCAAGATCAAAGGCACTGCCGTCAGTGCTACGTGCATCCCATCCCAAACCGATTAAAATATCCTTTAAACCGGGAGCTTCCTTACTCAACGAAACATTACCACCCTTGGAAAGCGAAACAGCCATTGGAGACCTCCAGAAATGTTATGGTTAAAATAATATCTTGCCAAACTAAAAATTGGGGAAGCGGTCGTTACATAACATGCTTTATGGCACAACATGCTTTATTGCATAACAAAAGCCTGTAGATTCCAGAAAGAGTTGCTCATTCGCATAAGCATAAATGAAATTTTCAACTTCTCCCACGATGTTCCCTTCTACTACATCCTCATAGAGGTGTCAAGCATCTTGAAAGAGATTGTCAACAGGCTGTTAGCAGGCTGTT
>CAYJPE010000061.1:0-13523 GCA_964371965.1 uncultured Desulfovibrionaceae bacterium | reverse complement strand
TTATGTCATTTGAAACATATCTGCATATCGCGGCAAGGGCCAAAGAGCATCTTCCACCATAAGCTCAAGGGCATCGGCATGCTTGCGGCATGTTGCCATGGCCGGTAGCACCTCTGCAAGCATGTGGCGCGCTCGAGAAAGAGGATCGCCTGCGCACGATGTTTTGCGAATATGCTCCAGATGCTCAAGAGCCTCACTCATGGCAAGGCATGTTTCCCTCAGGGCATGAAAGCGTTTTTCCTCAGGAATAGTTTCCGAAGTATGCAGAACTGCGCGGGTCTTCAGCACAACATCTGCGGCCTCTTTTTGACTGCGAAATCCCACAGGTAATATGGTTTCACGCACCATGGCAGCGCACACATTGGCCTCAATATTAATAAGCTTTGCATACATATCCAAAAAAATTTCTTGGCGAGCCAATATCTCACGCTCTGATAAGACTTGCGTACGAAAAAATACGTCCATAACGTGAGGGGCATTGTACTGCTCCAAAACTTCCACAGTATTCTTGAGATTTGGTAAGCCGCGCCGAGTCGCTTCTTGCGTCCATTCGGCAGAATACCCATTACCATTAAATATAATAGGCATATGCTCACGAAAGATTCGCGGCAACAAGTCTTGTAAAGCTTCTGTAATATTGGCACCAAGAGAGATCAAGCCTTCAAGCTCCGTAGCGATGTCGTCAAGGGCGCAGGCAACGGCAGCATTGAGAGTAAAATTGACAGGGGCCACAGATGCAGACGCGCCAACTGCGCGAAATTCAAACTTATTACCGGTGAAAGCGAAAGGACTCGTACGATTGCGATCAGACAAGTCCTTGGGAAGCGCGGGGAGCACGTCCACACCAATGTCCGCAAAAGGAGAGCCTGCATACGTGTGAGCCTCACCCTTCACAATACTGTTCAGAATACTCGCCAGTTGTTCACCGAGAAAGACCGAAAGAATGGCTGGCGGAGCTTCGCTTGCCCCCAACCTGAGATCGTTACCCGCACCGATGGTGCCTAGGCGCAAGACTTCACTGTGTTTGTGTACCGCCCGCAAGACTGCCGCCAAAAACACAAGGAATTGGGCATTGGTTTGCGGCGTATCGCCCGGCTCAAGCAAGTTGTTGCCTTCGGAGTCAGCTAAAGACCAATTATTGTGCTTACCACTGCCATTTACACCGGCAAAGGGCTTTTCGTGCAAAAGACAGACAAAACCATGCTCCGTTGCGGTGCCGCGCAACACATTCATGATGAGCATATTATGATCTGTTGCAATGTTGGCTTCTTCATAAAGAGGTGCCAATTCAAATTGGGCGGGCGCCACTTCATTATGGCGTGTCTTCACAGGAATACCTAGGGCGAACAAGCGCTTTTCCACATCTTGCATATAGGCCATCACGCGCCCCGGCACGGCACCATAATAATGGTCTTCCATTTCTTGTCCCTTCGGTGCCGGCGCACCAAAAAGTGTGCGCCCCGTGTGCATGATGTCTGGGCGCAACACAGCAAGACGACTGTCTATAAGAAAATATTCTTGCTCGCAGCCTGCCATGGGGCGCACAAAGCTTGCCGTTTCATTGCCAAAAAGACGCAAGACGCGGAGGGCTTGGCGCGAAATAGCACTTATGGAGCGCAAAAGGGGTGTTTTTCTGTCAAGTGCCTCGCCGGAAAAGGAATAAAAAATGGTTGGAATATGCAACACATGCCCCACCTGACCGGGCATCAAAAAAGCGGGAACTGTAGGATCCCATGCCGTGTAGCCGCGAGCCTCAAAAGTAGAGCGAATGCCTCCGGACGGAAAGGAAGACGCATCGGACTCACCGCTAATAAGCATTTTTCCAGAAAATTCATTCAGCAAATGCCCTTCGGGGGAAAGCGTTAAAAAGGCATCGTGCTTTTCTGCCGTAGAGCCTGTCATGGGATGAAACCAATGAGAATAATGGGTGGCACCGTGCTCAACGGCCCAATCCTTCATGGCAGAGGCCACCACATCTGCAATGTCGACGGGCAAACGAGCACCTTGCCGAATGGTTTTTTCAAGTTTTCTGAAGACATCACGGGGCAAACGTTCGCGCATGACGCGCAGGCTAAAAACATCCTTGCCAAAATGACGGTTCATTTCAATTTGCGGACGCAAGGAGCCAGAGGGGGCTCCCACGGGCTCTGCCTTTGCACAAAAGGCATCCAATATAGCTTTGCTACGAAGTGACGGCATGCTCAAAAAACTCCTCTTATAAATGCTTCGATCATACATGTATTCTAAAAAAATTCATTGCCGATCAAAAAATCCACTAATATTCGATTCCACACATATGCGCACATTATGAAAACCATACGCACCTAAAATGCCATGAAGATATGCTTCCTGCATGGAAAAGGCTTGTGTTTGTAACACTGTTTCAGGACAAATACGCAGTCGGAATTCCTTTAAACCGGCCTGTTCAAGGGCTTCTTCCGCCTTGTCAAGTTTTTGCAAAAAAGTGCGCCCACCAAGAATTTTCGGGGACACGTCATAGGCAAAGCGCGTCAGCAGGCACGGCTGAACGCTTCTGTCCATATACGCCAATCCTACATGACGTGCCAAGGAACGTATATCAGCCTTGCCCAAAGCACAAGCCACAAAAGGTGAAAGTACGCCGCATTCCCGTACGGCACGTAAGCCCGGTCGATAGGCTTTGGCATCGTCCGCATGACTGCCATCACAGAGCGTTGCGTGCGCATCAATGGCTTGTACACGCGCTTTGACATGTTCAAACATATGCTTTTTACAGTGATAACAACGGTCCTTTGTATTACACCCCACCTGTAACACATCTAATACATTCACTTCCACAGTCACAAGGCGAAAGTCGTTTTGCTCAGCCCACGCAAGAGCATGCTCTCGTTCACGGGCAGAAAAATGCGCACCCTCCACATGAAAAAGAAGAACATCACAACCTGCCTCACGCGCGGCATGGGCCAATACAGTGCTGTCGAGCCCGCCGGAAAAGGCCAGCGCCACAGAAGGATGCTTTTGCATGGTTGCCACAAGGCTTTGCAGCATATTGCTCGTATGTTGTGTCATGGTGATGTTCACAGTAGGATAGTATCAGCCTGTTGAAAAAATGGCCTTTTCAACAGGTTCGTATGGATATAATTTGGCAAAATATACAAAAAAAGAAAAAAACTTGCGAAGAGCACAAAAAGCGTTTAGTATGCGCGTGCGTGCTCAGTATTTTCGTTACCCTCGGATAGACACGCAATTCAGCGTAACAAGCTGCGCATTTATCTGTTATTGTGCTCATTGTCAAGCCGTGCTCCACTCGTCGAAAGCCTGTTGAACACGCCATTTTCGACAGCCGTTCAAAACGAGCACAATGTAAAGAAGCGAAAAATGTCAAGGTACAATGCATTGCCACACACGATGCGACTTTTTGTCCCGGCTGCGAAGGAAGCACCGCAGATGGTATTTTCCAACGGGCTCGCACTTTTTCAACAGCCTGAAAATTTGAGTTTTTCAACGGGCTGTCAGACCTTACCTGCTTTTTCGGTCACATAAAGAGTATATGCCCTCAAAGCAAGCGCGTCTTTTTTCAATGGGCTTGATATAACACGAAAAATCGCTCTTTGACGACAGCGCTCAATATGGAATCATCTAAGTTTTTTTGTGAGGATTCTCAACTATGGATACAAAAACATATGAAATGTTGAAAAATCAAGGCCAAATGTTATTTGAAAAAAACCTCGCCTACTCAGAGCAATTTCACAAAAACACCCTTTTCAATGTTCTCATGGAAAAAGTGGACAAGCTTGGAAAAGTGAAATGCATCTCCTTGCTTTTGTCCATTGCGATTTATTTTTTTCTTTTTATTTTCAATATGTTACCAGAAAGCCTTTCTTCGTTGATCTTCTTTACTGCCTTCTATGGCATTATTGCATACGTGTGTATATTGGGTTCTGATTCGCTCAAAACATTTGTGCGAATCATAGCCTCTCACATCATATCTTTTGCAATTTTTTTTATTTTAGGCATATCAGTGCTCGCTGCCACAATTTATGCCCTCGTTTCGCCAAATGTTCCTGAATGGCTAAAAGGATTGGTGCTTGTCGTATACGCTCTTGGAGCATTGTATACTTACATCAAAGATACTTTCCGTGAGCCCGAACGTTTGACCGTCAGAGAAAAGAGAGTGCAGCGAGAAATGCAAGAGAGAGCTGCCAAAGAGCGGGCAGAGAAAGAAGCGCAAGCAAAACGACTTGAAAATCAAATGTTTTTAGATGATGTACGCAGAAGAAACAAAGCCTAGGCATTGTCTTCACATGGCAAATTTTTATGTCATATCAAGCCCATTCACATAATGTCGAGCGTACTTTGAAGAAAGACATGTATGGTATGAGACTGAAAAAGCAGGCGCATTCTGACGCAAAGCCCACGTCGATAAGGGCGAAAAAACACCTTTGACAATAGCCTCTGGCAGCCAGCTGAAAAAATCCGCCTTGCAAACTGTCTCCTGTTGTGTACACTGAGTGAAAACAGTATTTTCTGCTTTCGCCGTGATTCAGGTAAGCATTTTATAAAAACATACTATTAACAAAAGAGATTCACATGAAAAGCAATTTTATATCTGAATACCTCTTGGCATGCATCTTCGGCGTCACCATATGCATAATTTTTTCTTTTTTGTTTGACAAAATTGTTGCTACTTTTGATTTTCCACTTTTTTTATCCTATGCCTTAACGTGCCTGCTTGTTTCCGCAACGCACGGAGCTCTTATGCGCTACATCAGCTACCGGATCTTACAGCTCCCTTTACGCTTGGAAACGGCTATGCAACGGAACACATTGGTTTTCAGCTTTTCATTTCTAGCTTTCATAATATTTGTGATTGTGGATTTTTATAATGCCTATGGTTTTCGTAACTTAGTGATAAATTATCTTGTACCATTCTGCGCTTGCGCCGGATTTTTAACCTTTATAAAACTTCCTTATAATCCAGGTGAGCACACTCAAATACAAACATCAAGCGATGCGAAGTCTGCAAAGAAAATATCATTTTATTGGGCTTGTATGTTTGCACACAAAAATATAGCATACAATAATGTATGTACGAATTTGACGGTCGAGCTTGATCAATATTTTTATCAAGGTGCCCACATTCATGATGTGGACAGAAAATTACGTGAATTTCAGGCTGTGATTGAAAATATGGCCTATATTCATAGCAATTTGGCAACATTGGGTGCAGAGTATAGAAAACACGAAAATACATACCAACACATGAAAAAATATGAACAAGCTTTAAAAGAGGCGGAAGCACTTCGTAGCGCATATGTCTCGGCAAAGGCTGAAGAGTTAAAATATGAAGTTGATGAAGATTCGAAAAAATACGCGGCCATAGTGAAAAAATACGAGCAGGAAGCTGAGCAAAAATTTCCTGTCCGCATGAAAAACTGAGTTTTTCCGGACGCATATTTTTGTATTTACTCCGAAAAGAGCGCACACAGCATCACAACAGGCTGTCGAAAAGCATGCACACCCACAAGTCGGATCTTGTTCACAACACGAGACCCCGCAAAGATTGAGAATCTCTGCGGGGTCTCGAAGAGCATTTTTGTATGCTTTGTCGCTTTGATAGAAATATGGTAGCAAGGAGAAGATTTGAACTTCCGACCCTACGGGTATGAACCGTATGCTCTGACCAACTGAGCTACCTTGCCACATGCGTACTCATTCGTAACGAACTTGCTTTTATCTAAAATGATTTACTTTGGCAAGAAGTTTTTTTCATTTTTTTAAAATTTATTTTTAAGTATTCAATTTAAAAGAAGTTTATATGCATCCTTCTGCACCTTGTCACAGTTTTTTCGCCCCTGCTTCACACTCTGCAAAAAATTTTTCTTGCACTTATAAAAAATCCTAGATATTACCCTTGTCAGGGGAATTGGAAAAAGGAACAATATGGCACGAATTCTTTATGGTATCCACGGTACAGGACATGGGCACGCCATGCGCGGCCTCACACTCGCCCGCAAGTTAGGACAACATCAATTCCTTTTTGTGGCTAATGATGATGCTTTAAAGATATTTTCTGACGAATTTCCTGTATACCAAATACCCAATTTGGGCACCGTGTTTTGCAACTATAAAGTTGACATAAGCGCCACGGTGAAAAAAGCTATTCCTCTTCTCTGGAAAAGAGAACGTTATGTCACTGAAATCATGCGACTGATTGATACATTTCAACCGGATGTCTGCATGACCGACTTGGAATACTTTGTTCCACGGGCGGCAGAACGTGTGGGCATACCCTGCTTAACCTTGGATCATCAGCATGTTTTGACATGTTGTGAACATAACTTGCCAAGGGATATGCTTTTCGACTATGCTCTTCAAGGGCTGACGCCGCGTTTTCTTTTTCGACCTACGGCACAAAATATTATTGTTTCCTTTTATGCACCACCGGTGCGCAAAAAATTTTGTGCCCGGGTGGTACCACCTATCTTACGCGATGCCGTCATGGAGGCGCGGCCACGAGACGATGGTCATGTGCTCGTGTACCAAAGCAATTCCACGCATGAGGCTCTCGTAAATTTCTTGCAAGAAGCCACGGACAGGACATGCTATGTTTTTGGATATCACAAGCAAGAAGCCACAAAAACACGTCAAGGTAATGTGATTTTCATGGAAAAATCCGAGAAAAGTTTTTTGGAACTCCTTGAAGGTTGCTCATATGTCATCCAAGGCGGCGGGCACACGCTCATGACGGAATCCTTGCATCTTGGCAAGCCCATTTTGACCTTGCCCATTATGGCTATGGTAGAACAAAGACTCAATGCCCACTATGTGGAAACATTGAATTATGGAATACAAGCGAACATGCTGCAACTTCAGCCGAAAGTTTTGCACGACTTTGAGGCGCAATTGTCCTCATTCAAAGAAAGCATTGCACAAAGAAACTTTTGTGGAAATAGCCTTGTTTTTGGACTCGTGGACGAATTCGCAAGGACAGGAAATTTGCACATTTGACATTTTTGCACTGTGGGAGTATGTGCAAGTTTGCGACATGCGCAAAGTATATTGCACTATGATTTTTGAGAAAAGTGCTTCCGGCACGAGCATAAGCGAGGCTCAATGGACATTAAAGCTGTAACAAATGCCTTTACACAGGCAACTATCAAAGTTTTCGAAATGATGCTTGGCATCCGTCCAAAACCCGGAAAACCTTTTATCAAAAAAGGAACCGAGACATACGGAGATTTTTCTGCCTATGTCATGTTTGTACAGGATACAATGCCAAAGGGTACCATGACACTTAGCTTGACTGAAGAAGCCGCGGTCTTTTGTACCATGACCTTGTTTGGCGACTTGGAGGAAGGATGTGGCGGTGTGGTTGGTGAATTAACAAATATCATTTCTGGCGACGTTCGTCGTTGCCTTTCAGAAGTGGGACGTACCTACCAAGGCTCGACTCCCACAGTTCTTGAAGGCAAAATGAATAAGGTTCCTCAAGTGGAAAAGGCCGTTACCATTGTTATCCCCTTTCAACTTTCTGAAGGAACGTTCGTGCTGGAAACCACACTTACGGCATAATCCTTATCACCCAGAGAATACATCATGTTAGCCATAATAGATTATGCTGCAGGCAATCAAACCAGCGTACGTCGCACTCTTGAACACATGGGTATCGCGTGCACTGTCACGTCTGACGCAAAACAACTTCTCGCAGCGCAGGGCATCATCTTCCCCGGTGTGGGGGCAGCAGGTCAAGCCATGAGTCATCTGCAAAGCTATGGCATGGATGACATCCTCAAAGACATTGTGAAAAAGCACAAACCTCTTTTAGGTATTTGCCTTGGATGCCAAATACTGTTGGATGCCAGCGAAGAAAACAATACGACCACCCTTGGAATTATACAAGGGTACTCGCGACTTTTCCCTGAAAACTTGCAGGAAGAAGACGGAAGCCCCATTCGCATTCCACATATGGGCTGGAACAATATGACACTACAGCGCCAATCATGCCTCTTTAAACACGTTCCGCAAGATGCAGAATTTTATTTTGTCCACAGCTATTATGTGGAACCGGATCCCGAACTCGTCATTGCCACAACCTATTACGGCCATGAGTTTTGTAGTGTGTATGGACGTGACGGTCTTTGGGCTTTACAATTTCACGTGGAAAAAAGCGGGGCGCCGGGTCTGCAAATTTTGCAGAATTTTTACGATTATTGTCAAACACAGGACGCAAACAATGCTCAGTAAACGCATTATTCCTTGCCTTGATGTGCGAGACGGTCGCCTCACCAAGGGCGTGCGCTTTGAGGGCAATGTGGACATTGGCGACCCCGTCGAAACAGCACAACGCTATTATAAAGAGGGCGCTGATGAAATCGTCTTTTATGACATTACGGCATCTCACGAAAATCGCGGCATTTTTCTTGATGTGGTACAACGCGTGGCCGAACAAATATTCATCCCATTTAGCGTGGGAGGTGGCATAAGCACTGTTGAAGACATGCGTGCCGTACTGCTGGCAGGTGCCGAAAAAGTTTCTGTCAATTCCGCCGCCGTCAAAAATCCGGACATCATCAGCCAAGGCGCCGCTGCCTTTGGTTCGCAGGCCATTGTGGTAGGCATGGATGTCAAAAGTGTGCCCGTGAGTGAACAGATACCTTCCGGCTACGAAATTGTTATTCACGGTGGACGCACCTATATGGGCATAGATGCCATTGCTTGGGCGCAGCGTTGCGAAGCTTTAGGAGCCGGAGAATTGTGTGTCAACTCCATTGACGCCGACGGTACTCGTGATGGCTACGAACTCACTCTCACGCGGCGTATCTGTGAAGCTGTAAGCCTGCCAGTCATAGCCTCCGGTGGTGCGGGTAGTCCGGCACACATGCACGAAGTTGTGAGCGCTGGCAAAGCCTCTGCTGCCCTCATTGCCTCCATTGTCCATTATGGTCAATATACCATTAAGCAATGCAAGGAATATATGGCCAAACACGGTTCAAAAGTACGCCTCACATGGTAGTTGCATGAAACAAGCTACCCACCTTCGAGAATACGATGAGCGCTGATACACAGGCTGTTAACAGCCCGGTGCAAAAGCGCTCTCTGCGGCGTCAGCGAACAGTATTCGGGAACACCTGACCTTACGACGATGCGCCCCGTCGCGACATCCGTAATAATGGCAACACGATGATGAGCATGACGGAAAAGATAACAATACAAATACCACTGACAATATACATATCTACTGCCTCACCAAATACAAAAACTCCTATTCCCACAGCCGTAATTGGCTCCATGACACCAAGTATTGTAGCTAGAACCGAGCCAATTTTCTTCATGGCAGACATGAGGAGGATGTTCGGCAGCACCGCTGTTATCAGTGCAGATAAAAAAAGAAAGAGCCACACAAAACTTGTTCTTGCCAAAACAAGTTCGCCTGTCACTGCGCTATAAAGACAGGCAAAACACGTACACGATAAAAATAGATAAAATGAAATCACTTCTTTGCATGCTTTTGCACATTGCAATGAGAACAAAGACAACACGTAGAAAGCAAAAGCGATGCTTGATAACACAGCAAGACTCATACCTGTCACATTAAGAACATGCTCTGAAGTAAAAACACCAGAAAAAAGCGCTATGCCAAGCAGAGTTTTCCCGCTTAAAATAACCTTATAGGCATCTATTTTTTCCTTGTAAAACAGCGCCATAAGTATCATAACAAAAATTGGGTTCGTGAAAAAAAGTGTGACGGTTATGCCGCTTGCGATATAGGTAAATGAAGAAAAAAGAAAGAGAGCTGCAATATAATAAGAAAAACCACCAAGCACTATTGAACAATACGTTTTGAATGGTATTCGCAATGAATGCTTCTTAAGCTTTATGGGAACAAGCATCATCAGCGATGCAAGTCCAAAACGATAAATGAGACTTGTCTCGGGGCTCATACCCGCCTCATATATCGGCAAAAACAAAACTGGAATGAGACCAAAGAATGTAGCAGACAGCAATGCCTCCACAATACCAAGGGTGCGCATTGAAAAAACCATAACCATATCCTCACAAAGTTTGATACAATACGCCTAGGCGCTGCCGTCAAATGCGCCTAGTGGCTTGTCTACTCTAAAAGCTATGAATGCATTCTATACATGATGCCATGCGCCGCACAATACTTCTTTCTTGCAATCAAAAAAACTACGGCATGCATACGGACCTATTGGTTTTTTTGAAGGGGCCGACCGAATGGCGCCGTAGGCGTAGCCGTTAGGCGAGGAACGAGCCTTACGGCTATCGAGAGCAGCGATGGTGTGGGGGGAAAGCTTTTTTTCCCAAAAAAAGTTTCACCCTAAAGGGCACACGCCCCCCACATGCTTTTCAAAAAATACACATTTAGACAAAACACGCTACTAGATCTTTATCATTGTCAATATAGAGGAATTTTTTGCTTATATCAAGTGTGGTGTAAAAGAGGAAATTTTCTCGATGAGACTCTCAACTTCTCGTATTCGATAGAGAAAGCAAGGGGAAATCTGAGGCAAAGCCGCTTTAATAAGAGCAAAAAAAATGACCCGAGCACAGCATACAATCAACTTTTATGATCGCAAGGAGTGCGTCAAGGGTCAATCCATAAAAAAAGCTCATCCACCCACTCTCTTCCTCAAGAGAACAATCTGACACTCATTCTATATGTTCTTGGCGAACAAACAAAACCAGTGCCAGATTGCTCATCAAAGAAAAAAACGGTTTCAATCAACGCTTTCTTCCATATTATTTTGTAAGACTCAGGCGCACGACAGCACGGTGCAATGAAGCCTCTGCGCGCACAACATCAAGCTGCTCGTTTTTGTGAGAAAGTCTTTCCTCTGCGCGCTTTTGTGCTTCAAGAGCACGAGCCTTATCAATTTCTTGCGATAATTCCGCCGACTCAGCAAGAACTGTTACGACGTTGTCATTCACATCAGCAAAGCCTCCGGAAATGAAAACAAATTCTTGCTTCCCATCTTTATCATATCGCAACACGCCAACCTTCAAAGCCGACAGCAAGGCCACGTGGTTTTTGAGCACACCAAATTCGCCTTCGACGCCGGGGCAACTCACATAATCCACACTTTCTTGCACAACCTGCTTATCAGGTGTTACAACCTCCAGCTGGAGTACTGTGCTCATATCAGCTCCTTATGATTATAAGTTTCAATCCCATCCGCTCAAAAGAATGTACAAAACACTCTTTTACATGCAGATATTATTGAGATTGACGCTGATTATATTTTTCCACAGCCATTTCTATGCCACCGAGCATGTAGAAGTCGCCTTCTGCAAGGTGGTCATACTCACCATCAAGAATGCCTTTGAAGCCCTTCACGGTTTCTGTCAGCTGCACATATTGCCCAGGTGTTCCGGTAAATGTTTCTGCCACGTGGAAAGGCTGCGACAAGAAACGTTGGATACGACGTGCACGGGCAACAACAATTTTATCATCGTCGGACAGTTCGTCCATACCAAGGATGGCAATGATATCTTGCAAATCTTTATATTTTTGCAGAACCATTTGCACCTGACGTGCCACTGCATAGTGCTCTTCACCCACCACATTGGGGTCAAGAATACGCGATGTGGAGTCAAGCGGATCCACCGCAGGATAGATGCCAAGCTCTGCAATTTGACGCGAAAGCACGAGTGTTCCGTCAAGGTGCGAGAAGGTGGTGGCAGGTGCCGGGTCAGTCAAGTCATCGGCAGGCACGTAAACGGCCTGCACAGACGTGATGGAGCCTTTGTTTGTTGACGTAATACGTTCTTGCAAACCACCAAGGTCGGTACCAAGAGTCGGTTGATACCCCACAGCAGAAGGCATACGACCAAGAAGCGCAGACACTTCCGAGCCGGCCTGTGTGAAGCGGAAAATATTGTCAACAAAGAGGAGAACGTCCTGATTTTCCTCGTCGCGGAAGTATTCTGCGCACGCAAGAGCGGTCAAGGCAACGCGCGCACGCGCTCCCGGAGGCTCGTTCATCTGACCGTACACAAGTGTCGCACGCTCAAGAACGCCGGCATCTTTGAGTTCATGATACAAGTCATTGCCTTCACGGGTACGTTCACCAACACCCGCAAACACGGAGCTGCCGCCGTGTTGCTTGGCAATGTTGTTGATCATTTCCATAAGGATAACTGTTTTACCCACACCGGCGCCGCCAAAGAGCCCCATCTTGCCACCCTTAGGGAAGGGAATGAGCAAGTCCACAACCTTAATGCCCGTTTCGAGCAATTCCACCTTGGTGTTTTGCTCGGTGAACTCTGGGGCAGGACGGTGAATGGGATAATATTTATCCGCATTAATGGGGCCGGCTTCGTCCACAGGACGACCGATAACATTGATGATGCGGCTCACAGCGGCTTTGCCCACGGGAACCATGATTGGCTGACCCGTATCAACAGCTTCCATGCCGCGCACAAGACCTTCCGTCGCATCCATGGCAATGGTACGCACCACATTATCACCAAGGTGCTGTGCAACTTCGCACACCAAGTCCGGCGCGTCTATATTATTGGGGTTTTTAATCTCAAGGGCATTGAGAATGTTGGGCAAAGTGCCCGAGAATTCCACGTCAACGACGGCGCCGATGACCTGAACAATTTTGCCAATATTTGCACTCATATTTATTACGCTCCCTGTTAGCCATTCAGCGCTTCAGCACCACTTACAATGTCCATAAGGTCACTGGTAATGGCAGCCTGACGGGTCTTGTTATACAGCAAGGTCAGTACGCGAGCCATTTCGTCGCAGTTACGTGTGGCATTATCCATAGCTGCCATACGTGCTGCGTGCTCACTGCACGATGTGTCCAGAAGTCCGCGGTTTATTTGTACCTTCACATAGCGTGGCAAGAGTTCAGCGAGAAGCTGTTCTTCTTGTGGCTCATAAAGATATTGCTGACCGGGGCCCTCGCTTTCACTCGCAGCCTTTGTCTCTTGTACGTCTGCGTCGTCGCCCTTGGGGGGTGCGATGGGAAGAAGGCTTTGCACAACGGGCACTTGGCGTGCCACGGAAATGAATTCACCGTACACAAGATACACTTCATCCATAGCCTTTGTTTGGTAACCGTAAATAACGTCATTGCCCACTTGTCCGGCCAATGCAAAGTCTAACGAGCCCATTCTGTCACCAAAGGCGAGAAGGGTTTCGTAGTCAGTTTTTGCAATGGTATCGCGGCCCTTCTTGCCCACACAAAGGAACTTAACGGCCATACCTTCAGCTACTTTTTCTTTGGCAAGCTTTAAAGCTGCCGTGAGCAAGTTGCTGTTAAAGCTGCCGCAAAGGCCTCTGTCTGAGGTGGCAAGAATAATAGCGCACACCTTTTTCTCGTCGTGGGTTTCAAGCAAAGGATGCGCAGATCCTTCCACCTTGCTTGCTAGGTCACTAAGCATAGCTTGGAACTTAGAAGCATAGGGGCGAAAGCGCTCAATGCGAGCTTGGGCTCCACGCAGTTTTGCCGAAGCCACCATGTTCATGGCCTTGGTAATCTGCTTGGTTTTGCCAACCCCAACGATTT
>CAYJPE010000060.1:0-13686 GCA_964371965.1 uncultured Desulfovibrionaceae bacterium | reverse complement strand
TTGGGTTTTGGCAAAAGATCCCCTTCCCCCCTCAAGAAAAAAACTCAATATTTCCCTTCCCCTCTCAAGAAAAAAACTCAATATTTCCCTTCCCCTCTCAAGAAAAAAACTCAACATTTCTCTTCTCCTCTCAAGAAAGCATAGAGTGAAAGTGGAGTGACGTGGCAGAAAATTGCGCGACGGCATAAAATAGCTTGACAACAGCTAAACAATATCATATCTAAACCCCTTTCAAGGACACTCTCGTGTCCCAGTATTTTTTCTGGAGGAAATTATGCCAACAATCAATCAGCTTATCCGCAAAGAGCGGAAAGAAGTGGTGAAGCGCAAGAAAACGCCTGCGTTGCAAGCATGTCCGCAGCGCCGTGGTGTGTGCACACGCGTGTATACCACGACACCCAAGAAGCCTAACTCCGCCTTGCGTAAGGTTGCCCGTGTGCGCCTTACCAACGGCATCGAAGTGACGGCTTACATTCCCGGCGAAGGCCACAACTTACAAGAGCACTCCGTTGTTATGATTCGCGGTGGTCGTGTAAAAGACTTACCCGGTGTGCGTTATCACATTGTTCGTGGTACCCTTGATACGTCCGGTGTGGCAGATCGTCGCCAAGGCCGTTCGAAGTACGGTGCCAAGCGTCCTAAATAAGGAAGCGCGAATACGCCTGTTTGCGTTACATTATGTGAGCGCTGCAAGATATTCATTCATTTTTTGTTCATGCGTGGTGTACGTCATGCCGCTTTTTTGTGACGGCGGGGCTGGTGACACCACAATGTATGATGAACTTAGCATAAGGAGAACCTCATGCCCCGTAAAGGACCCATCCCCAAAAGGGAGATCTTACCTGATCCCCTCTATGGCAGCCGCCTCGTGACAAAATTTGTCAACCGTCTTATGTACGACGGCAAGAAAGGCGCTGCAGAAAAGATTTTTTATTCTGCCCTTGAAACTCTGGCAGAAAAGACCGGTGAAGATCCCATGCGTGCCTTTGAAAAGGCTCTTGAAAATGTCAAACCTCATCTTGAGGTAAAAGCCCGCCGTGTAGGCGGCGCCACATATCAGGTACCCATGGAAGTGCGCCCGGACCGTCAAGTGTCTTTGTCCATCCGTTGGCTCATCAATTACTCACGTTCACGTGGTGAAAAAGGCATGACTGCCAAACTCGCCGCCGAGCTTTTGGATGCTTTTAACAGCCGTGGGGGCGCCGTGAAAAAGCGCGAAGACACCCACCGCATGGCAGAGGCCAACAAGGCTTTTGCTCACTATCGTTGGTAGAATCTCTCCCTAACGACAGTTCCGCGTATGATGATGTGGACGGGAGTTTTTGGTAGCGTATGCCCAACTCCCGTCTCTTTTACTTACGATAATTATCGCTGCCGACATGCCGCAGAATGTGTATTGCATATTTCGCGCATGTCCGGCCTTTTCGTACCCCCCTTGATTTTTTAGGAGAAAAACAGTGTCACGCACCGTTGCCATTGATAAACAGCGCAATATAGGTATTATGGCCCACATCGACGCGGGCAAAACAACGACGACCGAGCGCATATTGTTCTATACAGGCGTTTCGCACAAACTCGGTGAAGTTCATGACGGTCAAGCCACCATGGACTGGATGGAGCAAGAGCAAGAACGCGGCATAACCATTACCTCTGCCGCTACCACCTGCTTTTGGCGCGATTGCCGCGTTAATATTATTGACACCCCGGGGCACGTGGACTTCACCATTGAAGTTGAGCGCTCCTTGCGCGTTCTTGACGGCGCCGTGTGCGTTTTTGACGCTGTGGCTGGTGTGGAACCCCAATCGGAAACCGTCTGGCGCCAAGCAGATCGCTACGGTGTGCCACGCATCTGCTTTGTCAACAAAATGGACAGAATCGGTGCCAACTTCTTTCGTTGCGTCGACATGATTCAGGACCGCCTTGGCGCAAAACCCATCCCTTTGCAGCTTCCCGTGGGTCAAGAAGACAAGTTTGAAGGTGTTGTTGACCTTGTACTTGGAAAGGCCATTACCTTTGACAAAGCGTCTAAAGGCACCGAATTTATTGTGGGTGATGTACCTGACAATATGAAGGAAATCTTTGATACCAAGCGCTTTGAAATGATTGAAGCCGTGGCGGAAGAAGACGAAACTTTGCTGGAAAAATACCTTGGTGGCGAAGAACTCACCCCAGAAGAGCTTCTTTCCTGCATCCGCAAGGCCACCATCAATCGCTCCATTGTGCCTGTTCTGTGCGGTTCTGCTTTTCGCAATATGGGCGTGCAGCCCCTGCTTGACGCCGTGGTAGACTACCTGCCTTCTCCTGTGGATATTGCCATCATGAAAGGGCACAATCCCAATAAGGAAGAAGAAATAATCGAATGCCCTTGTGACGACAAGCAACCCTTTGCCGGTCTTGTGTTCAAGCTCTTTTCTGACCCATTCATCGGGCACTTGTCATTTTTCCGAATTTACTCCGGCTACTTAGAGTCTGGCATCAGTGTTTTAAATGCCAATACGGGCAAAAAAGAGCGTATAGGCCGTATCCTTAAAATGCATGCCAACAAACGAGAGGATGTCAAATGGGCCGGCGCCGGTGATATTGTGGCTCTTGTGGGTTTAAAACAAGCTTCCACTGGCGATACTTTGTGCGACGATAAGCGCCCCGTGGTGCTCGAATCCCTCGATATTCCCGAACCAGTCATCGAAGTGGCCATTGAGCCTAAGACAAAGAGTGACCGCGATGCCTTGTCCGCCGCCCTTAATAAGCTTGCCAAAGAAGATCCCTCTTTCCGCGTGAAAGGCGATGAAGAAACAAACCAAACTCTTATTGCTGGCATGGGTGAGTTGCACCTTGAAATCATTGTAGATCGCTTGACACGTGAGTTCGGCGTCAATGCCAATGTGGGCAAGCCCCAAGTGGCCTATCGCGAAACCATTTCCAAGCCTTCCAAATCTGACATGAAGCATGCCAAGCAATCTGGTGGACGTGGTCAGTACGGGCACTGCGTCATTGAAGTGGAGCCAAACCCCGCCGAGGGCTATGCGTTCCAAAACTCCATCACCGGCGGTGTTATCCCCAAGGAATACATCCCTGCCATTGATAAGGGTATTCAAGACGCCCTTAAGAGCGGTGTCATCGCCGGCTTCCCCACTGTGGATCTTAAGGTCAACCTTATATTCGGCTCCTACCACGAGGTGGACTCTTCGGAACAAGCCTTCTATGTGGCCGGATCTATGGCCATTAAAGACGCCATTGCCAAGGCATCCCCAGTACTCCTTGAGCCCATCATGGACGTGGAAGTGGTGACGCCTGAGGAATATCTTGGGGACGTTATGGGCGACTTGAACGGTCGACGCGGACGCGTGCAAAGTATGGAAGCTCGAGGCAGCGGCGCTCAGAGCGTGCGTGCGCAAGTACCTTTGTCTTCCATGTTTGGTTATGCCACGGACTTGCGTTCCCGCACTCAAGGTCGCGCCACCTTTAGCATGCAATTCCATCATTACGAGCGCGTGCCTGCAGCCATTGCTGAAGAAATTCAAAAGAAAAAGAATTAGTCTTTTGTGAAATAGCAGTATGTAGGGAGGGAGAGCGCGCTTTTCCTCCCTTTTTTATAGCAATTATTTTAAGAGGAACAAAGAATGGCATTACCTCAAGGTTTTTCGGTGGGAACGGCTGATGCGGGCTTTCGCAATCCGCGGCGGCAGGATGTGGCAATACTTATTTCTGACAGGCCTTGTGTGGCGGCAGGTGTTTTTACGACAAATGTTTTTAAAGCGGCACCGGTGCTTGAGTGTCAGCGCATATTGCAAAGTAATGTGCCGCCAAGGGCAGTGCTTGTCAATTCCGGACAGGCAAATGCGTGCACAGGGTCCGTTGGTTTGAAAAATTGCCGCATGACGACACAACTTATGGCAGAAGCCTTGAATATGGATATGACGGAAAAGGATGCGACGCACACGGCCTCGGCACTCAGTGCGGACACCATTTTGCCTCTTTCCACGGGCGTAATCGGCGATCATCTCAAAATGGAGCTCTGGCCGGAGGCAGTCATGCTTTTGAAAAAAAGCCTTGAAAGTGACGCGTGTACTGAGGAACACTTTACGCGAGCCATGATGACCACTGACGCCTTCCCCAAGTTTGTGCAGCGCGATGTAACATTTTCGGGTGGTACTGTGCGTTTTGCCGCCATGTGTAAGGGTGCCGGCATGATTTGCCCCAATATGGCCACCATGTTAGCAATTATCGTGTGCGATGCCATGATTGATGCGCACATTTGGACAAAGCTCTTTGAGCGCGCCGTGGAAAAAACATTTAATCGCGTCACTGTTGACGGCGACACGTCCACCAATGACACTGTTTTGGGGCTTGCCAATGGAGCGTCCGACGTGCGTCTTAACGAAGATAACGAAGGCGATATGGCACTGCTTGACAGTGTCTTGCAAGATATGCTTGGCAAGTTAGCCTATATGCTTGTGCAGGACGGCGAGGGCGCCACAAAGGTCTTACACATAGAAGTGTATGGGGCACGTACCGATGCCGATGCCGAAAAGGTGGCTCGCACTGTTGGGCATTCGCAACTCGTTAAAACGGCCATGTATGGACGTGACGCCAATTGGGGCCGCATTGTAGGTGCCGTAGGGCGTAGCGGTGTGGACATGTGCGCTGACCATGTGCGTATTTCCTTGTGTGGTGTGGAACTCTTTGCCAATGGCACACCGACAGACTGTGACCACGACGCATTACTCAAAGCACCTCTTATGGAAAGGGATATTTTTATCTCTATAGAAATGGGGCAAGGCGAGGGACGTTATGTCTTGCTTGCTTCTGATTTGTCGCATGACTATGTCAGCTGTA
Organism: uncultured Desulfovibrionaceae bacterium; assembly: GCA_964371965.1. Lineage (GTDB taxonomy): Bacteria > Desulfobacterota > Desulfovibrionia > Desulfovibrionales > Desulfovibrionaceae > CAYJAD01. The sequence continues at coordinate 8,850 of CAYJPE010000060.1, read as the reverse complement.
ATGCGGACTACAGAACCTAGAAAAACACTGATTCATTATTTTTTTTGAGGGGGGAAGGGGATCTTTTGCCAAAACCCAAAAGATTCACCCTAAAGGGCACACGCCCCTTCCCCCCTCAAACTCTCCCCATCCCCTCAAAACGCTTTAATTATTCCTCTTTTCAATGCTTTGAAAAGAAGAATCCTCAATCACTGAGATAGGAGAAATTCTTTTCCGAAATTAGTTTATAGTACGTTTTATATATATGTTATGTAATCAGTCCTTCCCTAAACACTGTCGTCAAAGAGCGATTTTTATGTTATATCAAACCCATTGAAACAAAGTCACGCTTGCTTTTAAGGAATAGACTCTTATGGTATTTGACCGAAAAAGCAAGTAAAGTCTGACGCAAGGCTCGCTTCGATAAGGGCGAAAAGAGCGCAGGTCACGCTTGCGATAGCTTGTGTCGTGCGGGACGCATGACCAAGCGTTATAAAAAGCACCTTCTACATCGTCAAAGAAAAAACGTAGGCAGCTCTGTTCTCTGTATACGACGCTGCCAGCTTCTTTCTTTTTCCTTGTAATCTTTTCAGAGTGTGCAAGTTCGGGCTGTTTTCAACAGGTGATTCAGCACTGCCCAACAGCCCGTTGAAAAACTCAGATTTTCAGGCTGTTCAAAAAGTGTGAGATACAAGGAAGAGAAAAAAAGTAGGCAAGACCGCGTATATAGATATGCATAAGTTGTTTACTTTTTTTCTCTGACGCCGTAGATTGCACTTTTTCAACAGCCTGCCAAGGGCAAGACATCACTCAAAATGCACCACAAGACTAAAGCCACCCACGTTAAAGATTGCAGACGCATCGTCATTAGTAAGAGCCGTATTGATTTGCGCCGTCACATCCGAACCGCCCACCGTAAACTGTGTGACACTCTCATTATTGCTGTCTGTGAACTTCAAGGACACGTTGGTCTGCCCTGTTGCTTGGTTAAGTAAATGAATACTGTCTTCCTTGCCAATTTCAAGTATTATATCGTCTTCAGCGGCATCCCCCACATACAACGTCACGGTGTCGGCATCGGTATCACCGTCATCTAAGGTACCGCCTGTGATGATGGTGCCCCCTATCATGCCACCAGCACCGGAAGCTCCCACAGTGATGGTGTCTTGTCCCTTACCGGCGTTAATAACAGCATTACCGTTCATGACGCCCGTTACAGTTATATTGTCATTGCCTGTGCTGAGCGAGGCTGAATTATTTAACGATATGGCATCACCATAAATGTTGACATTATCGCCAACATTCCCTTCTATACGAATGGTATCGTGCCCTTGTGAGGCACTGCCCCCGTTGACTTCATGAGCGTCACCATAAATATTGGCATTTGTCAGGGTGTTTGTGCTCTTCACAGAGATTCTGTCACTGCCTTCTTGACTGCCAGCGGTACTATAATTATCGCCGTAGACGTTCAAGACTTTCCCGCTCTCTCGCAGTACGTTGTCCACAGTGAATATGTCGCTGCCTGTACCGCCTTCAATGACGATATCTTCGATGATTGCTACACTGCTTGTGACGCTGAATGTTTGGTCGCCGTCTCCGGCATTGTGTGTCCAGCCATCGGGTGTGCCGGCTGTGTTGTTAAGAGTGATGATGGAGCTACTCCCGCCGGTACCTCTCTCAAATGTGATGCCGCCTATTGTGAAGCTTGTTCCGGAATTTATCAATGCAGTAAGCTGCGCGTTCGTCGCCGTAGAGCCATCAACGACCAAGGACGTTGGCGCACTTATCATGCCCACAAGATGGACGGTGGCAGTGGCACCTGCGCCCTCAAAAGTATACGTATCACCGGAATTGCCACCGGCATTTATATAGAGTGTGTTAGTATTTGCAACGCTTATGTTTATGGTATCGTTAGTGCTGGCTGAACCGATATTGATATATGTGTCATTACTATTCGACGTATATATGGTCCCCGCTGTCATAGCGCCCGTAATGTTGATAGTATTTGTTCCCCCAAAGACCCAAATATTACCACCTGCCATAGTACCCGTGATGGTAATAGAATCCTCACCATTGAATACATGGATATCACCGTCATACATACTGCCGTTCACGATAATGGTATCAGCATTTTCACCGCCATCTATGTCAGCGCTGTTACCGAGATCTCCATTCACAGTCAAATGATTTGTACCGTTCATTAAATCAATAGTGCCAGTCACCGCTTGGGCAGGAATCACAATCGTATCATCGCCGTCTGTGCCTGTATAATTCCCATCCCCGGTAATGCTCACGGTAATGACCTTTGCCGTCCATTGGTTGCTACTGTCCACGGCGTAGATGGTGAAGGTATCTGTGGCAATTTCGCCCGGTTTAAGGCCAGCGCGCCCCGATGCTGTGCTCCCGTCACTACCATCGTACTCATACTGAACGACAGCACCACTTGGCTGAAGCTTCATAACGCCATACGTTCCCGTAACATTAGACCCGTACACTATTCCATTCTCAATCCTTTGGGTACCGGACACAGCTGTGGGATTCTGACTGCTCGTATCCCCCGCACTTACATAAAACGTGGTTACAGCTTGACTGCTGCTGTCAAGGGCACTTATATCCACAGTCTCTGTCGCCCCCTCAGCCACTTGAAGACTGCCATCATTGGCCGTACCACTGTTCTCCACAAAACTGATGACAGGCTCTAAACCTGTAATCAAATTCTCAAAGGTGATGGTGTACAAATTGACACCGGAACCATATGAATTGGTACCACTCGTGATACTTGTTATTTCGCTACCGCCTATATACAATGTATCATGACTGACATTAAAGTTCTTTATGGTTAACGCGCCGCTGCCGTTTAAGTTGAGCGTGTCTGCATCCGAATCCATACCCGCATCAATAACAGCGCCGGCCGAAGTGACGCCTTGCACGGTGAGATTGTCCCTGCCGACACCGCCTTCAATGGTACCGCTCGCAAAGTTTATGACGGTCATACTATCACCACCGGCACCGCCCTTGACAATGGCTTGAGCCCCCGCTGTCTGATTCATACCGCCCAAGCTGATATTGTCGTCACCACCAGCACCATCCACAATACCCTCGGTTAATGTCCCCAGAATGGAAAGATTGTCCCCATTGGCAGTGCCGGTTATGGAATACACGCCGTCCCCTATCACACTCACGGTAATGACCTTGGCCGTCCATTGGCCGGTAGTACTGTCCTCGGCGTGGACGGTGAAGGTCTCGTTCGCTGATTGCCCGGGTGCGAGAGTGTTTTCACCGAACGTCGCAGTGTATGCATAATCCACCGCACCGACGGCACCTGTAAGTTCTATTGTTCCATACGTCCCCGTGAGAGTGCCTTCACCGAGCGCTTTCCGATTAACAAGGTCACCGGGATCAATGGTGCTCTGGTCTCCCGGGCTCACATACAATGTCGCGTTGGAACCGTCGATATTGAGGGCACTTATGCCCACAGATTCCGAGTCCTTTTCAGCCACTTGAATGTTACCGTCGTTGGGCGTACCGATGGCCTCCGCAAAGGTCATGACAGGGCCCACACCCATGAGGCTGTCAAAAGTGATGTTATAGGAACCATAGATGCCGTCGCCTGTGATGGTTTGCGCTGTGTTATTGATCACGAGCTGATCTGTGTTATTGTTAAAGTTTTTAATGGTAATGTTGCCGCCGCCTGTGGGGTCAAGGGTGATGCTGTCGGCGTTGCTGTCAAGGCCCACGTCAATGGTGCGTACGGTAGTATTTGTGGTGCCACCCACGTTGATTTCGTCGCCACCCGTCCCCGCGTCAATGGTACCTTCTTGCATATCTTTGACGGTGATGCTGTCGTTGCCGCCATTACCGTATATGTACGTTGAGCTGCCTTGCATGATGCCGTCCACGGTGATACTGTCGCCGCCACCATGGGAAGCAGCACTTTGCGTGTCGCCATAAATGAACGTTTGGCCTGTGCTTGTACCCAGATTGCCCGTGATGACAATCATATCGTCGCCCCAATCTGTCACCACAGCCGCTTGGTGTACCGTGCCCGCATCACCGCTGATAATGGAATTGCTGACATTGCCGTTGACGGTTATGCGGTCGTTCACAAAGGTGACTGTGCCGGCGGTGATGCTTTCTGTATCGCCATAAATACTGTCACCGCCTGTTTTGTTATTCACGATAATGGTATCGCTGCCCGCCGTAAAAATGCCGCCAAGAATACTTTCTGCATCGCCCACGATGGTGCCGCGCGACATATCCTGCACAGTTATGCTGTCGTCACCTGCCGTGACGGTACCGCCGCTCATGGACTTTATATCGCCTGAAATGACAATGTCTGTGTCTATATTTTCTGTGACGACGATGACGTGTTGCTCCATAGTGGCGTCTGCGGTGACATCCACGTCTGTGTCGGCATAGTATGAACTGCTTGCGTCTATGCGAATGGTGGGGTCAGGTGTGGGTGTCGGTGTGGGCGTTGGTGTGGGTGTTGGTGTGGGCACACTGTTGTCGTTAAGGTCGTCGTCATTATCAAAGTCGTCGTCAAGGTCATCATCAAGATCATCATCAAGGTCGTCATCAAGGTCGTCAACGTCATTGCGATCGTCAAAATCATCATCGTCGTCAACAGAAGCAAGGCTGTCAAGGTGCGAGCCTGTCGAGCTCGTATTGCCTTCAGGCCTTGTTGTATTCGTTTCGGGGTCTGCGGGTGTAAAGGGTGTCACTTGTGCGTCAATGCCTGCTTGTTGCAAGGCCTCTGTGAGCGCGTCGGCATTTTGTTGAGCCACACTTTCTTCTTCGAGAAGGGTATTTGTTTGACCGGAAGAGCTGTCGGCTTGGCTGTCACCTTCTGCTTGATTGTCTGCACCCTGCTCTGCAACTCCGTCTGTTTCGCCATCGTGACCGTCGCTCAAATCAGCCTCAGCCCCTTCGGCAAGGTCTGTCTCTGCCATGTCGTTTGTGCTTCTTTCTTCGTCTGCGCTTCTTTCTTCGTCTAGACCGTCCGTTTCTTCGTCTTGTGTGGCGTCTTGAGAGGCTGTTTCTTGGCTTTCTTGGGTGCTGGTGGATTCGGCGTCAGCGTCATCTTGTGTGTCATCTTGTGTGTCATCTTGTGCGTCGTCTTGTGCGTCGTCTTCTCCGGCTTCTTGTACGTTTTTGGGGGGCGCGTCCAATGAAAGCAGAGCTTCAATCTGCTGTACAATGTCCTGTATATCTTCAGGAGTAAAGAATTTTGGCACAATAACGCTGGCAGCCCCTTCGCCAATACTTCCCCCTTGCCCGGGTGCGGCCAATGAAAGTTGACTGCCGAGGTGGGCAGTGACGACAAAGTTGTGGCCTTGATCAATGGCTTCAAGCACAAAGGATTCACCACCGTTGAAAAGGACTTCATATAAAAAGGCAGTACCGCGAATACCCACAGTGGCCTTTGGCGTCACCACTTTAAAAGCATCGGGATTTTGTTCCACAATTTTACCACTCACAAAGCGCATGGAGCCGAGGGCAAGGTTCACAACAAATGAGGGATTTTCATCCTCACCAAAAGCAAAATTCTTGATACGCAGTGTGGTTCGCGGCCCAAGGGTGGCTATGCTGCCATCTTCAAAGGTCAACTCCGCAGACGCGCTACCGGTTACTATAACATCGGTCTCAAGAAGGGTGTCGCCTTGGTGTAATTGCACCGTGCTCCCATCACGCTCAACGGAAATACTGCCGCTTATCTTTGTTAGAATTGCCGCTGTCTGTGCCATGATGTACTCCTCACAAAAGTCGTAAAATGTATAAAACTGGTTCCCTTAGGCGCTGTCGTCAAGTAGCGATTTTTCGTGTTATATAAAGGCCATTGAAACGAGGTCGCTCGTGCTTTGAGGGAAGATACTCTTATGGTATTTAACTGAAAAAGCAAGCGAAGTCTGACGCAGAGATAACCAAAAAAGCGCATTTGACGACAGCGCCTAATGCATTTGCTTCAACGAAAATATAAGCACATGCAGAGTATTTTACAAGCATGATTTCATATTCTCAAAAGATCGTCATCATCCTCGTAAAGCGAATATTTCATGAACCGAGGAAGGGATGTGTGTGGTGGAGAGGATCTTTTTTCAAAAAAGCCTTTCCCCCTAGGCGCTGTCGTCAAATAGCGACTTTGAAACGAGGTCGCTCGTGCTTTGAGTGAACATACTCTTATGGTATTTGACTGAAAAAGCAAGTAAAGTCTGATGCAGAAGCCGCTTCGATAAGGGCGAAAGGGCGCATTTGACGACAGCGCCTATGAAAAAAATACTTTATCGGCATCGCCCCTCGCACATGTCACAAAGACTCTTTCATCACGGAACACTTTGCGAGCGGTCGAGGACGCGAAGCGACGCGGCTTCGTGGATGTGTGCGGAACGGATATGCGGTGCGGCTTCCAAATCAGCGATGGTTCTTGCGAGGCGTAAAATACGCGTGTAAGCGCGAGCAGAAGTGAATTTGAGGGTGTGAATAATTCTTTCGAGTGTGGCCGCTCCCTTGGCATCAAGAGAGCAGTGCGCTTCAAGCAAGGCTCCGTCCAACATGGAATTGCTGCTGTATGGTGTGTTGGCGTAGCGTTCAGATTGCACAGCGCGTGCGGCAAGAACCCGAGCTCGTATGGACGCGGAAGAGCCTTGATCTTCGATATGTGTACGCGGAGTGCGTAAGTCCTTGTAAGGGACGGCAGGTACCTCCATGTGTACATCTATGCGATCCTTAAGAGGACCTGAAAGTTTGCCGGCATACTTGAGAATCTGCTTTGGCGTGCAGACGCACCGGTTATTTGGGTCGCCGTGATAACCACAAGGGCAAGGATTCATGGCGGCCACAAGCATAAATGTGGCAGGAAAGTTGACGGATTGTTTGACACGACTGATGGCGACCAAGCCTTTTTCCAATGGCTGGCGCAATACCTCAAGGGTAGATCGTTTGAATTCCAAAAGTTCGTCTAAAAAGAGAACACCGTGATGACTCAAAGACACTTCGCCGGGCTTTGGAAAATCGCCTCCGCCAATGAGCGCGGCATCGGAAATACTATGGTGTGGGGCACGAAATGGGCGCAAAGACATAAGGCCGGCTGAGAAGGGGAGTTCTTCGGCAATACTGTAAATCTTTGTGACTTCGAGGGACTCTTCAAAGGAAAGGGGAGGCAAGATGGTTGGAAGCCGTTGGGCAAGCATGGTTTTGCCGCTGCCTGGCGGACCCACGAGGAGGATGTTATGGTTTCCGGCAGCCGCCACTTCAAAGGCACGCTTTGCAGCCATTTGCCCTTTGACATCACAAAAGTCCACATCGTAATGTGTGTGCCTGTGCGAAAGGTCGGGTGGCTGCACAGCATGCTGTGCTTCCGTTTGCATAAGCATCTGTACGCACTGGGACAAATCGTGGGGCGCAAGAACAGTAATTCCTTGAACCAAGGCGCCCTCTTGCCCATTGGCAGGCGCCATAATCACTCCCTTGGCACCCTCTTGACGAGCAAGAAGCGCCAAGGACAGCGCACCAAGGACGGGACGTAACTCCCCGGTAAGGGAAAGTTCTGCCGAAAAAAACCAGCCTTGTAGGCAGTGAGTCGGGATAACCCGCGCGGCAGCCAATATGCCAAGTGCCACAGGCAAATCATAGCCTGCACCAAACTTTCGCATATTGGCAGGCGCCAAGTTGACCGTTATGCGCTTTTGAGGCACCCTAAAACCGGATGCTTCCAAGGCGACTTCTATGCGGCTTGCCGCTTCTCGGGCAGCACCTTCGGCGCGTCCAACCATGATAAATTTTGGCATGCCGCGATCGCTGACATCTACTTCAACGTCCACGCGCAATGCGTCAACACCATGCAAACTGCCACTGGCAAGACTGACAAACATGATTACTCGACAGCCTGCCCAAGCCTGTCCCAACGAATATTGTCAAAGCCTTGGGATGACCAATAAATGCGCCAAGCCTTACCCCGTATGGCAGACTTTTGAACCGTACCCCAAAAACGGGAGTCTTGAGAATTGTCACGATTGTCTCCCATGACAAAATATTCACCCTCAGGCACTGTGAAGGGGCCAAAGTTATCACGCAGAGGCACCACAACAGTGGGTTCTGTTTGACGGATGTATGCCTCTTTTATGGGTTCGCCATTTCTAAGAAATTGCTTGTTACGTATCTCTATAACATCCCCCGGCACGCCGACTACACGCTTAATATAGTCAAGGGAGGGATCCTTGGGATATTCAAATACGATAATATCGCCATATACCGGATCAGCTCCGTCGATGGCATAACTGTGCGTGAAAGGCCATTTAACGCCATAGTGGAATTTATTGACAAACAAATGATCGCCCACCTGCAAAGCGCCGAGCATGGACTCAGAAGGGATTTTAAATGCCTGCACAAAGAATGTACGAATAATAAGCGCAAGAACTATGGCAATAAGCAAAGCTTCGGCATAGTCTCGGAAGATGGATTTTTTTGGGGCTGAAGAGGAACGTGAGCCGTAAGACATGATAACTCCGTATTTTTTTGACATTTTGTGTCAAGTAATGTGAACCCAACACATGAGGGTGTAGTCTGTGCGAGGAATTATGACAGGCATATTCTAAGAATTTGGGCTTGCTTTGCATGCACTCCCCACAATAAGCACAGGCGTCTCATATGGAATGTTTCTCCTTATGACAATAAAAAATATGGAACAAGCGCAATTCATGTAGGCTTCATCACATACTTCTCACGCTGTGCATGAGCGAAACACCCTTAAACAACATTTCCGTCGAGGCATTATGCGCCCTTTGCACCCAAAAAGTCAACAGCATCTTGTGCAAAGGTCAGGGCAAACGCATCTAAATTTCCTTGACTGGTTTTCCCATAAGTAGCATCATA
>CAYJPE010000059.1:7596-13827 GCA_964371965.1 uncultured Desulfovibrionaceae bacterium | reverse complement strand
CCTCAAAAAAAACAGCTCAATATTGCCTTTCCCCCTTAAAAAAGCAGCTCAATATTTCCCTTCTCCTCAAAAAAATAATCAATCCGTGTTTCTTGAGAGCTTGCAGGGCACTAAATGGTAAGCTTTCTGTCATACAAATACGCTGCATTAAGCACCACAAGCACAGAGCCCGCATTATGCACAAGCGCACCTGTAATAGGGTTCAACACCCCCACAACCGACAGTCCAATGGCTCCAAAATTGATAATCATAGCCATGGCAAGGTTGAACTTGATGGTATTGAGCGTTGCATTTGACAGGCGCTTTAGATATGGCAACTTGCTAATGTCATCACCCATAAGTGCTATGTCGGCGGCCTCAACAGCAATGTCGCTGCCGGCATGAGCCATGGCAACGCCCACATGAGCCGTCTTTAGACTTGGCGCATCGTTGACACCGTCACCTACCATGCATACGTGATGTCCGCTTTCCTGTAAGTTCGTGATGGACAGGACTTTTTGTTCGGGCAAAAGTTCTGCATGTACATGTTCAATGCCCGTCTGTGCTGCCACGTGGGCTGCGGTATGTGTGTGGTCGCCGGTGAGGAGGACGACATCTGTCTTCATGCGTTGCAGTGCGGTCACCATTTCTTTGACATGGGGGCGTATGGTATCGGACAAAGCGATGACCCCCACGCACTGGCTGGCGGTATCATGCTTTACAGCCACAAGAACAGCCGCCTTACCCTCCTTGCGCACACGGTCAAGCGCCTCATGCGCGTGTTGACTCACAAGAATACCATGCTCTTCAACGTAGGCAACAGTGCCGCACACAATGTTCTTTCCGGCCACAATGGCACGCACTCCCTTGCCGGCGTTCATGACAAAGTCTTCCGCATCATAAAGGCTTTGCGTTGTGCCCGCAGCATCCATAAAAGCCTGTGTTATCGCCTTGCCCAAGGGATGCTCGGAGCGACATTCCACCGAAGCCGCCAAGCGCAAAATTTCTTCTGCCGTCCAGGTGCCAGACGAAGCGACAGGCAAACAATCACTCACTTGCAGCTTACCTTGCGTGATGGTGCCGGTCTTATCAAGGGCAATGGTATCTACCTTGCCCATGGCCTCAAGGGCTTCACCCGATTTAATAATAACTCCGTGACGCGTGGCCTGACCAATGGCGGCCACGATGGACGTGGGTGTGGCCAGTGCCAAAGCGCAAGGGCAAAAAACCACGAGCACTGTCACGGCACGAATAATATCTGCCGACAGCACATAGGTGATAACCGCAATAAGCAAGGCCGTGGGCACAAGGCGCGTGGCCCATACGTCCACGATGCGCTGCATGGGGGCTTTGTGCTGCTCCGCCTCTTCCACCATGCGAATAAGCTTTTGCAAAGAAGAATCTTGCCCCACATGTGTGGCCTCCATGTCGATGGCACCAAAGCGATTGATGGTACCGCAATAGAGTGCATCGCCCACGACCTTTTCCACAGGAAGCGACTCTCCCGTCATGATGGACTGATCAACAGAACTGGTGCCCGCAACCACTGTGCCGTCCACAGGAATGACTTCGCCGGGCAAAACACGCAATATATCGCCTTGAAGAATATCTTCCACAGACACCATTTCTTCAGCGCCTTGTAAGGCCTCAGTGCCCGACACAAGTCGTCTGCCTTGCTGTGGCCGTAATGACATGAGGCCTTCCAAACCGCGGCGAGTGCGTGCCACTGTCCTGTCCTCCAAAATGCCGCCAATGGCCATGATAAAAGCCACTTCTCCCGCAGCAAAGACTTCTCCAATGGCAATGCTGGCAATGATAGCTATGGCTATGAGTAGGGAGGCACGAATATTATCTTGCAATAAATGCATCCACCCGCTGTACATGAGTGGCAAGCCGCAAATGAGCACTGTGCCCCATGCAGGATCCACGGGAAAATGTACATAGTCGAGTAATTGTAAAAAACTTAAAATAAGTAGGGCACCGCCTATGAGCGTCATGGGAATAGTGCTCAAGGTATTGACAAAAGAGGCAAAATGTGCTTGTATAGTTGTGGCACCTTCTGACTCTGCATTGTGGGGCAACGGATTCACCGAACAGGCGCAAGCGTTGCTGCAAGATTTATCTTGACGCATAGAACATCTCCTTATAAAATATTTCTGTACATACCATATACCCCTATAGGGTATATGTCAAGAAAGATGCTCGCATTCATCGCCTGAAAAATGTTATAATGCACACAAGCAGAAAGGCTTCACAAAGTACCCCGATATTACAGGGCAGAAATGTATGGCAGTGCTTCTAGGCACTGTCGTCAAATACGCCTTTTAGGTCATCTCTGCGTCAGACTTCGCTTGCTTTTTCAGTCAAATACCATAAGAGTATATTCCTTCAAAGCAAGCTTGTCTTCCTTGATATAACACAAAAAAATCGCAATTTGACGACAGCGCCTAAAAAACTTTCACAAAATCAACAAGAGGTATACATGTATCACTGTATGGATGTGAACGCTACCACGAAACGCTTGCGACGTATTGAAGGGCAGGTGCGAGGCATAATAAGGATGTTGGAAGAGGAAAAATCCTGTGAAGATATTTTGATACAGATTGGCGCCGTCAAGTCTGCCCTACATAAAACAGGACAAACCATTCTCGAAGGGCATTTACGGCACTGTGTTCTTGATATCGCCCATGACGGCGACGGAGAGGCGCGTTTGAAAAAAATGATAGCATCGGTCGAACAATTTTCGAGAACCATTTAACAAAAATTCTCTGCAAAAAATAATACAGAGAATGATTTTCGATTGCAATTAAAAAACCGTTCTGCTACACTTCCCCGAGTAAGGCATGTATTCTGACGAGGGGTATGTGGCACGAACAAAGCAAAGGAGACTATATGTACGGATTATTGCGTTTTGGACTCGTATTTTTGGGTGGCGCCGCCTTGGGTGCCATGGCTGCCACATGTACTGCCCGTAAGGATGGCGTACGGCCTCTTGCTGCAGAGCTTTTAAGTCGTGGCATGGACGTAAAAGATTGCGTCATGGGCAAGGTGGAAACACTGAAAGAAAATGTGGAAGACTTGGTAGCTGAGGCACAGCATTCTTCAGAAAAGCGTCGCGAACAAAAAGAAGGCGCCGAAGGTTAATTTTAAAAAAGCACTGATTTAATAGATTTTTTGCTCTCTAGGGGCTGTTTCTACATAAAGAGATTTTGTGTTTTTGCCAAGGCAAACGCGTTTTTTGCGAAAGGTGCGTATACAAATATATGTACCTTGAGCAAGAAATACCGTTTGATGAAGGCAAAACGCAAAAGAATATATTGAGAGGCAACCCCCCGCAAGGAAGACGAATTTTGGAAAGTGCTTGATATGTTTGAGATATGCAAGCCTTTCACGAAGTGAGTGTGACGCAGGGAGAGGGGAAAGCATGACATCAGTGCTTGCCAAATAAAGTATGAAGGAACGCATATGTTGTTTACTATTGCTCACGAAATTCAAGGGATTGGTGGAAGACTGCGTGTGCGCTCCACACATATTTTGTCACAGCGTACGGCGCAAAAACTTGCGACGCGCTTGACGGACTTAACAGACGTGACACTTTTGGACATGAATGCGCGCACAGGAAGTGCTCTTTTGTGGTATGCAGACGATGCCGCACGGCAACGCATTTTTGACGTCATACCCATTGCCCCTGAGAGTGCGTCCGCCATGCGATGTTTACAGGGTCACGAGTGCAGAGCCGGTGCCAGCTCAAGCGTGCGTGTTGTGTCGCAAGGCGTCGTCTCCAAAACCATGCTTGGCAGTGCCATGAAGTTTTTCGTATGGCCGCTATTCCGTTTTTTGATATTGCGCCCCCTCCTGCCTATGCCGTTGCGTATCGCTATTGCGCTCAAAAAAGCTTTCCCATATATTGCACAAGGCATAAAGTCCTTGCTACGGGGCAAGCTTGATGTCGATGTACTAGACGCTACAGCCATTGTTATTTCTTTATTGAGGGCAGACTTTCGCACGGTGAGTGTGCTCACGTTCTTGCTTGGCCTTGGGGAGGCCTTGGAGCAATGGACACGCCAAATTTCTCGTGCAAGCCTTGCAGAAAGTTTGCAGCTTGACATTGATACTGCGTGGGTGCGCCGCGCTGACGGTGATATTTGCATCCCCATTTGTGAACTTTCTGTCAACGATTTGGTCATCGTGCGCGCCGGCAATACCATTGCTGTGGACGGTGTGGTTGAGGAAGGCGAGGCCATTGTAAATCAAGCTTCCATGACCGGCGAGGCAGAAGGGGTGTTGCGTCGTAAGGGAGGCGCGGTCTTTGCAGGCACCGTGGTGGAGGAAGGCACGCTTTTTGTGCGCCCCACTCACATTGGCACAGAAACGCGTTTGCAGAGAATTATTGAATTTATAGAACAATCACAAGGCTTAAAAGCAAATATCGAAGGTCAGGCATTGCGCATGGCCGATAGAGCCGTGCCGTTCACATTCTTGTTGTCCGGCCTTGTCTATGCCATAACGCGCGATCCCATACGGGCAGCATCAGTCTTGCTTGTGGACTATTCATGCGCTTTACGCCTTGCCACGCCTTTGGCCATTTTGGCAGCCATGCGTGAAGGGGCAAGTCACGGTGTGCTTATAAAGGGTGGAGTTTTCTTGGAAAATATCGCACAGGCCGATACCCTTGTTTTCGACAAAACAGGTACCCTTACGGAAGCGCGCCCCAAGGTGGCTCGCGTTGTGGGGCGCGGGAGTTTTGCCGAAAGCGATGTGCTGCGTCTTGCCGCCTGCCTTGAAGAGCATTTTCCCCATCCTGTGGCTCGTGCCGTAGTGAGAGAGGCCGAAGAGCAGCATCTTGCGCATCGCGAAGAACACAGCGAAGTGGAATACGTGGTGGCTCATGGCATAGCGAGTCGCTGGAAGGAACAGCGTGTACTCCTTGGCAGTCGTCATTATATTGCCGAAGACGAAGGCATTGACGTGTCAGCGCTTCAAAGCGAAGCGAATACCTTGACAGCACAAGGATATTCCTTACTATATCTTGTGGTGGGCGAAGAACTTGTGGGCATTATAGCTATTGAAGATACCCTGCGTCCAGAGGCAAAATCAGTGATTGAAGATTTGCGCCGTACAGGGATTGAGCGCGTTATCATGCTTACGGGTGATGATAAGCGTACGGCGAAGAACATTGCCGCGCAACTTGGTATTGCCGAATTTCATGCGGAAGTATTGCCGGTAGACAAGGCGGGCATCGTACAAGCCTTGCAAGCACAAGGAGCGAAGGTCATCATGGTGGGTGATGGCATGAACGATGCGCCGGCATTGTCTACGGCGAATGTGGGTGTGAGTATGCGTGATAGCACGGATCTTGCCCAAGAAGTGGCAGATATTGTGCTCACGCAAAGTTCGCTCACATCGTTACTCACGGCGCGCTTGCTGGGACAAGGGGTTATACGTCGTATTCATAAGAATTTTGTGTGGAATATGGGCATGAATTCCGCTTTCTTGGGCATGGGGCTCTTTGGTATCGTCAGTCCCGGACTTTCTGCCATATTGCACAATGTGACCACCCTTGGGGTAACGATTAATGCCATGCGCCCCTTGCTCACACATGAAGACAAAACACTGTAGCGGAAGAGCTGATGAAATGTCTTTTTCAAACTGCAGCACTTCTTACATGCAACAAAAAAATATGCATACAGTCACAATAGCGCTGCCCTTATTTGTTATGTCACTGAAAAAGGAGAGATAATTCAATGGAATCAATGATTGCGTCATTTGTGGATGGAAGAGTACGTTTGCGCCATAATGTTTTAAAAAATGCTGATATTATGTTGCAAATTGATGCCTTTGTACGCACGCTTTCCGGCGTTCTTTCGGTAGAGGGCAATGTGCGCACGGGGTCTTTGTTAATCCACTATGATCCCGAAATTTTGGACGAAGAAACCCTGAACACCTTGCTTGAGCAGGCGGCAATACTCCTTGGGCAGGAAGACTCACCTGCTGCAAACGAGGCTCCTGCCACCTCCGGCTTTTGCCTTTCTTGCGCTGCGGAGAAATTTTTAGAACTTCCCAACAGAAAAAACTTCAAACGTACCTTGGGCGTTCTTGTGCCCTTGATGGTGGCTCTTGCCCTAACGAATAAGCGCTATCATGCCATGGCGGGGGGGCTTTTTGTGGCATTGTCCTTGGGACATATGTGGCGTAAGCGCAAAGCCCTATTATAAAGTTTTTGTGATGAGGTATTTTTTTGCGTGGGGAAGG
>CAYJPE010000059.1:0-7496 GCA_964371965.1 uncultured Desulfovibrionaceae bacterium | reverse complement strand
ACTCCTCTGCATTTGGCAGTAGCACCCAACAGGCCATTGAAGAACGCCATTGTTCAACGAGCTGCCAAGCGCAAAAAGCAAACAACGTATGCAAATGGGTACGTTGTTTGCTTTTTGCGTTTTTTGGAAAGGTGGTTAAAACGGCCTCATGTATTGTACTTTAACAGGCTGTTAAGAGCGAGATTTGCTGATGAGTTCCTCAAAATACGCAATGGTCTTCATAAGTCCGTCGCGCAAAATGGCACGAGGTTCCCAGCCGAGCATTTCGCGAGCAAGGCTAATGTCCGGTCGGCGCTGCTTGGGGTCATCGGCAGGTAGTGGGGTGCAGATAATTTTTGAAGCGCTGCCGGTCAGTTCTATGACATGTTCTGCCAATTGGCGTATGGTGAATTCACCCGGATTGCCCATATTCATGGGGCCTACAAAATCCTCCGGCGAACCCATAAAACGTAGCATAAGTTCCACAAGGTCATCAATATAGCAGAAAGAACGTGTCTGACTGCCATCGCCATAAAGGGTAATATCCTTGCCTTGCAGAGCCTGCATGATGAAGTTGGAGACCACGCGCCCGTCATTGGGATGCATACGCGGTCCATAGGTGTTGAAAAGTCGCCCCACTTTTATGGGTAAGCCGTGTTGGCGATGATAAGCAAAAAAGAGGGATTCGGCACAGCGCTTACCCTCGTCATAGCAGGAGCGCGTACCAATAGGATTGACATTGCCCCAATAGCTTTCCACTTGAGGATGCATGTCGGGGTCTCCGTAGACTTCGGACGTGGACGCTTGAAAAACACGCGCCCTTCTGCGTTTGGCAAGGCCTAACACGTTGATGGCGCCGTGCACACAGGTCTTTATGGTCTGCACCGGATCGTGCTGATAGTGAATGGGTGAGGCGGGACAGGCAAGGTTATAAATTTCGTCCACTTCAATATACAGGGGGAAGGTGATGTCGTGACGCAACAACTCAAAATACTTATAGTCTAAAAGATGTTCTACATTTTGACGTGCGCTCGTAAAAAAATTGTCTACACATACCACCTCGTTTCCCTCTTCCAAAAGGCGTTCGCACAGATGGGAGCCCACAAAGCCGGCACCGCCGGTTACCAACACACGTTTGCGTAAATGCATATATTCCTCACTTGAGTAAAATAAAAAAACATTGAAATCATGGCGTTTGCATACTTTTAGGGAAGCACTGATTTCATCGAATTTGTGTTCTTTGACCCTGCTCCCAAAGGGAGACAAATTGTGAGAAGCCCCAGTATAGTGAACATATATAGGGATTTCACGAAATGAGTCTGACGCAATGAAAGAACAAAAAGGGATTCAATCAATGTTTTCACAAAGAACATCCTTTGACGCCTGACGTATGATAGCGCAAAAGGCTCCAACACGCCAGTATATTCTCGGTAAGCACTGATGTATTCAGCGCTCATTGTGCATATGGCGGTGCCACGTGGTAAAGGCCTCACGGGCGCGTTGTGCATAGAGGGCTTTACGTTCTTTTTTCTTGGCTTTTTCATCAAGGTCCGGCATGAGGCCAAAGTGGGCATTGGACGGCTGAAACTTTTTCACAGCGCGTGTCAGATGAGCCAGCATGGCACCAAGGGCGCTCTGTTGCGGCGGCGGTATCAGTGTGCGCCCTTGTAACTCTGCCAAAATGAGCAAGGCAACCCAAAGGCCGCAGGCTGCCGACTCCACATAGCCTTCCACACCGGTAATTTGTCCTGCAAGCCGTATGTGAGATGCCTTATTCCATGCACGCAAGCGCAATTGCGTATCAAGTACTGCGGGAGCATTGACATAAGTATTGCGGTGCATGCTGCCATAGCGGATAAATTCCACCTGCTCAAGACCGGGCACAAGGCGAAAAACGTGCTCTTGCGCTTTGTATGTGAGTTTTGTTTGACAGCCCACAAGGTTATACATGCTTTCGTTACAATTTTCAGCGCGTAATTGCAACAGCGCCCAAGGTCGGCGCCCCGTGCGTGGATCCACAAAGCCCACAGGCTTAAGGGAACCAAATGTGAGTGTCCGTGGTCCACGTTCGGCAAGGCTTTCAAGGGGCATGCAGCCTTCAAAGTGAATTTCCTTTTCAAAATCACGCGTGGCGGTTTTTTCTGCCGCCATAAGTGCCGCATAAAAGGCTTCGTACTCTTCCTTATTCATGGGGCAGTTGAGGTATTCGCCGCTCAGCAGGCCTTCTTCCGGCTCTTGATAGCGCGATGCGCGAAAGACGATGTCTCTATTTAAAGAGTCCGCAGTGACTATGGGGGCAATGGCATCGTAAAAATACAATGAGTCTGCGCCCATGATACGTCCAAGAGAGTGTGCCAAACCGTGGCTGGCAAGGGGACCCGCTGCCACAACAATGTGCGAAAAGCCCTCAAGTGCCGCATCGTCAAGACTGTCGATACACTGGCGGCGCAGGGTTACGTGCGGATGTTCTTGAACGGCATGGCTGATATGTGTGGCAAAAAGATGCCTGTCAACGGCAAGAGCTTTGCCCGCAGGCACGGCGCAGGCATCGGCATGCTGCATAAAATGGCTGCCAAGTTCGCGCATCTCTTGTTTTAAAAGGCCTATGCCCGATGTCAGTTCGTTGGACCGCAAAGAGTTGGAGCACACAAGTTCCGATAAGTAGGGCTCGCGATGCGCCTCGGACATAGTGTGCGGCTTTTGCTCAAAGAGCGTCACAGGCACGCCGCCTTGTGCCAAGGTCATGGCGCATTCACAACCCGCAAGGCCGCCGCCGATGATGGCCACGGAGGTAAAATCAATCTGTTGCATGTTGTAAGCATCCTTACTGTCTGAGCATTTCAAGAGCACATCATGGGGACTCTTTTTTGGCACTGCCGTCACATGTGCCCTTTCCCCCTTATTAAAGTGGGCTCTGTGTCAGGCTTCGCTTCTTTTTTCAGTCAAATACCATAAAGAGTATATTCCTTCAAAGCACGCTTGATTTCGTTTCAAGGGGCTTGATATAACACAAAAATTCGCAATTTGACAACAGTGCCTATGGAAGGGCTGTGTTACGCAAAACGTTTTCCAATTCCTTTGCCACCAAGAGAGTAGCATACGCTGTAGGGTGCGTGTCTACACGAGGGCGAATAACATACAATTCCTGCGATTGTGCATAATCGGGCAGCCATGGTTCCACGTCCACGAGGGAAATGTGTTGGGGTAAAGGGGTCAACATGCGTGCAGTGCCCGGTGGCCATGCCAAAACCGTAAAATGTCCTTGAGGTAGATTGTCTTTTATGACCGCATTCATACGTGCAATGAGGGCATGCACAAGAGCCAAACGGTCTTCCTCACGAGGTAAATGAGCAAAGAGCTTTTTGAGCGGGAGGCGAACTTTCTTAAAAAGCCAACTTCTTTGAAGCCATGCCTTAAACGTGCCACGTTCAAAAAAAGGCAGTGCTGCATCAAGGGTGCCTTTCATCACAAGGCTGCCGTTCTCTAGTACATAGAGAGGGCCAAAGTCCTCCCACAGTGCTATGCCCGCCACACGATTGCAATGATCACCTATGGCCACATAGTATATGAAAACACGTTCAAAGTGGCGAATTTCTTCAAAAAGATGTGTCAAGTCTCCAAGGAGTTTGTGTGGACCGGAGCCAGAAACACCAAGGTTAAAAACTTGATAATCCTCTCCCAAAAGCGTGGCCAATTGATAAGGGAGCGTTTGCGTATCTTCAAGCCCGTCACCAAATGTAAAAGAACAACCAAGCAAGACCACAGCTGTACGTGCATGAGGCGCACGGGGCGTAATCCGACGATCTTTTGCATCAAATGAGTACACAACATCATAGAGCACTTCTCTCTCTATTCCCACCTTGCGCGTAGCCTTGACTTGATAGCCCTCTTGTGCAGTGTTGCTCCTCTGTATGCGCTCGTGCTCCACGTATACCTGAAAAGGGCGTAAGGCAAAGTAGTAATACCCTTCCATGACGGTGAGTGGCAAAAGCAGAGAAAATATGCCTAAGGACAAGTATTTGAGGAGAACATTTTTTAAGACATTTGTCAAG
Source organism: uncultured Desulfovibrionaceae bacterium (assembly GCA_964371965.1). GTDB lineage: Bacteria > Desulfobacterota > Desulfovibrionia > Desulfovibrionales > Desulfovibrionaceae > CAYJAD01. Next base: position 3,465 of record CAYJPE010000059.1, on the reverse strand, counting down.
TAAGCAAAAAAAACGCTGGCGCACAGTGCAAGCAATAAGATTTGACTTTCAAAGGGGGGAAGTAAGCACAAAACTATACCAGTCCCCATAGTGAGTACGAAAACAAAAACGATGATGATAACAGGCATGGCTCAAAACCTTTATCCATATGATTTTCATGATATGAGGAAAACACTGACCACGTATTTTTTGCGGGGGAAGGGGAACTTTCCCCTTGGGAAGGGACAGGTGCCAAAACCCAAAAGTTTCCCCTTCCCCTCTTTTTAAACTTCTCTCATCCCTCCAAAATTCTCTCATTTTTCCTTAATCATTAAGTAAAAGAAATATTTCATAAGGATTGTTTTGCAGTGGATTTTATATGTACTTTTATGAGGCGCTGTCGTCAAAGAGCGATTTTTCGTGTTATACCAAGGAAGACGCGCCTGCTGTGAGGGAATATACTCATACCAGTCCGTTGAAAAAGTGCCATCTGCGGCGTCCCCATCGGATAGGGGAATAAAAAGTCAAAGCGCTTATGTTATGTCTCATACGCGTTGTTCTCGATAGCCGTAACATTCGTTCCTCGTGTAATGGCTACACCTTCGGCGCCCTTTGGGTTGGTCTGCGCGCCTTGACTTTTTTCGCCTCTTTGCCCCTTTACAGAGCGGGCACTTTTTGAACGGACTGTCACAAATGGAGTTTTTCAACAGCCTGATAAGGTGTCTGGATTTTTTTCGCCGACGCAGTTGAGTGCCTTTTTTCAACGGACAGTCAATGAGCTGTGAACGGACTGCTATACTTTTGCGGCGGTCTTTAAGTCAGCCACTGCGTCGATGTTTTCCCAAGAAAACTCAGGCAATTCGCGACCAAAGTGTCCATAACATGCGCTTTTCTTGTAAATGGGGCGCTTAAGGTCGAGGCGAGAAATGATGTAATAGGGACGTAAGTCAAAAACCTCTTTCACTGCGTGGGTAAGCACCTCATCCGGAATATCACTGCTGCCAAGAGAAGAAACAAGCACAGACACAGGCTCTGCCACGCCAATGCAGTAGGCGATTTGCACTTCGCAATAGGGAGCAAGGCCGGCAGCCACCACGTTCTTGGCGATATAGCGCCCCATGTAGGCGGCAGAGCGGTCTACTTTTGAGGGGTCTTTGCCGGAGAAGGCACCGCCGCCATGATGGCCGGATCCGCCATAGGTATCCTGAATGATTTTACGCCCCGTCAAGCCGCAGTCGCCCATGGGACCGCCCACCACAAAGCGCCCCGTGGTATTGATGAAAATATCGCAATTTTTTTCGTCAAAATAACCGGAAGGTTCAAGCACAGGACGCACAACATGGGCACGCACGGCCTCCACAATATCTTCTTGGGATACGCTGTCGGCATGTTGTGTGGACACAACCACATTGGTTATACGCACAGGCTTGCCGTCTTCGTAGGCGAAGGATACTTGCGTTTTGCCGTCGGGACGGAAAAAGTCCACAATACCAGCTTTACGCACGCGCGTAAGTTGCTGTGAAAGCTGATGAGCCCAATAGATGGGCGCCGGCATGAGAGTGGACGTTTCGTTGCAAGCAAAGCCAAACATCATGCCTTGATCTCCTGCACCTTGTTCTTCGGGAGCGGAACGATCCACACCTTGAGCAATGTCAGGGGACTGCTTGTCAATGGACGAAATAACGGCACACGTTTGCCAGTCAAAGCCCATTTCGGAACTATTGTAACCAATGTCACGAATGGTTTCGCGCACAACCTGTGCAAAATCCGCATAGCCTTTTGTGGTAATTTCTCCGGCAATGACGGCCATGCCGGTGGTCACAAGTGTTTCGCAGGCCACTCGCGAGTCGGGATCTTGTGCCAGCAAGCTGTCGAGGATGGCGTCAGAAATTTGGTCTGCCACTTTATCAGGATGTCCTTCGGTGACGGATTCAGATGTAAAAAGATATTTTCCTTTGTGCAACTGCATTTTAACTCCTTGCAAAGCTGTTGTGCCGTCGAAAAAGAGGCGCAGCTCTTGCGTATTCATTGTTTGCATTCCATGATGTCATCAATCTGTTGAAAAAGTCCACATCCGCAGAGCGCCCAAAAAAGGCGTGACGCAAGGAAAAGTAAAAACCCAGGCATCGCAAACCGACCCAAAGGGTGGCAAAGGCGTAGCCGCTACACGAGGAACGAGTGTGAGGCACACAAATATGTCTGGATTTTTTCCTTACTTCGTAGGGGACGCAGCAGATTGCCTTTTTCCAACGGCCTGACATATGCCGAAGCTTCTTGAGGTTTGGCTATGAGCTTATCCGGAAACAAGCGTTTTGTGGTCGATAACTGCGCCACAATCCATGTTTCCTTGTTTTCGCCTCACGCTCCACCTATTAACAGATAAGTTCTATGTCTATAGTCGAATATTGTCAAGAAGACGCGCTTTGCCCAGATACACGGCACAAGCCATAACTGCGTTGTCGGTAACCTCACTGAGCGGTTCCAATGTCTGCGCATCCACGACAGACAAATAATCAAGTCGGCCTCGTGAGAGACGCTTCTTCCATTGGCGTAGCACGGCGTTGACGATAAAGGAGACTTTTCTTTCCCCCTGATTCACCAAATTCTTGGCAAAGCAGAGGCCTTTATATATTTCTGGCGCCTGCTCGCGTTCTTCTGCTTCCAAAAACACATTGCGCGAGCTCATGGCAAGGCCGTCTGCCTCGCGCACCGTAGGGCAGACCACAACCTTGAGTGGTACGTCCAAATCCTGAACCATACGGCGGATAAGAGCTGTTTGCTGCCAGTCCTTTTGACCGAAAATGGCCACATGAGCCTGCGTTATCATAAAGAGTTTAAGGCATACAAGAGCCACTCCTTGAAAGTGCGTAGGTCGTGATATGCCACATAAGCTATGAGAAAGATTTGGCACCGTCACCAATGTGCTGTGCGAAGCATCATAAATTTCCTCTGTGTGGGGCGCAAAAAGCAAGTCAACATCCATGGATTTGGCACAGGCCGTGTCCCCTTCCAAGTCAGCAGGGTAGAAAGACAAGTCCTCCTTGGGGCCAAATTGCGTGGGATTGACAAAGAGCGTTACCACCACCTTGCCACCCATCTCACGGGCAGCCCGCATAAGAGAAGCATGTCCCTCATGAAAATAGCCCATGGTAGGCACAAGGATGATGCGTTCGCCGGACTTACGCCAATTTTCGCACCAAGAAAAAACATCTTCCTTTTTTTTCAATATGTGCATGTCATCTCCTTTCCTTCATGCAAAAGTCCACATGAAGCGCAAGAGCCATATCCTTATATTAAGGTATAGTGATATGGGCTCGGCAGGGACTATATAGTGTTCCGTCTTCTTTGTCCAGTCTACTGTCACTGCAAATTTACCCTCACTCACGTCATCAAAGCACTCGTGCCGTGTCATAACTAAGGAAACACTGATGAAGTATTTTTCTTGAGGGGGGAAGGGGAACTTTTGCCAAAACCCAAAAGCTTCCC
>CAYJPE010000058.1:0-13911 GCA_964371965.1 uncultured Desulfovibrionaceae bacterium | reverse complement strand
ACTAGTAGCGTGTTTTGTCTAAATGTGTATTTTTTAAAAAGCATGTGGGGAGAAACTTTTTTGGGAAAAAAAGTTTCCCCCCACACCCCCTTCAAAAAAACCAATAGGTTCGCATGCATGCCGTAGTTTTTTTACGTGGGAAAGAAGGAAAGATTTTGTGGAATTTGGCAATATGTATAGAATGCAATCAGAGTTTTTAGAGTAGACAAAGTACTAGCAGCTCTTGGTGATGTTTGCAATTAAGGTTTTAATGTGGTCAGCTTCCGTAAAGTCAGCTTCTGAAAAGTGATGCATTACATCCTCAAAGCGTGTCATATTGTCTATCATAATCGTTATTAAGCATTGCAACACACTGCTTAGATACGCTTTATCCTCTGTTGTCCTATCGTACAGCATATCAAAAACCTTTTCAAGGTGGCCAAAGCCGGCAATCTTGGTAAAGGGGTGTGGACGAATATCTATGGTGTAGAGCAAAAAACGCAATTTAAGGCTTTCAATATAGGCAAAAAACGCTTCTTTAAGTGTTTTTTTACACACATTGTATGCGCGAAGCTGTTTTTCAATAATAGCGAAGGCTGCACTGAGCAAGGCGGGTGTGTCAAAAGCTGCGCACGTCGTATAGAACTCGTCATTAATAACCACAGATGCCTGCTTGTTTTGCACAATCCCTCCAAAAATTGTGAGTAATTGTGTTTTTCCTAAGAAATGCATGACGAAATAGTCCATAAATTCAAGAAAGTACGTGTGCGTCGTCACGCGTAAAAGTCGCGTCAAGATGCGAAAACGTAATTGAGCCAGCTGGCGTGTCTGAACATTATAGAAGGGTGGCTGAAACGAAAGCGCATGACAACGCACCCTTTTGACGGGATCGTTAATATGCCAAGGCTCTGTCACCATGTCCGCGCCATAATGCAGTGATAAGGGTTCCTTCCAAAACCACAAGCCTGATGCAGAAGTATAGTCAGTATGCTTACGCAAAAAATCGCGACATTGCGCGATGGCACGATTACATTGATGTCGCCTGTCGGCGCGAAGCACGCAATAAGGCCTGTCGACGTATTTCATTAAACTATGAATTCGCTCGTGAAAGTGCTGCTCAGGCATATGAAAATAACGAACACGGGGATATTGCGTCAGTGTATGCTCCCCTTGCCACGGTGTTTCGGTTCCGTCAGCAATAAGGATTTGCATTCTTGTGGGCGCATGGTATTCAATAATCTGCTGCAACATCTGCTGTCGGTCTTTTGTGGGGATAATCATAGAAATATCTACTAGCATATGATATGGCCTCTAAAAAGTGTGTAGCAGGTCTGATTGGCACAATGGTTTTTAACAGCCCGTTGAAAAAGTGCTATCTGGGGCGTTCCTTTCGAAACGGGACAAAAAGTCACGCCGCTTATCTATGTCTCATATGCATTGCTCTCGATATTCGTAAGACTCGTTACCAGTCTCACGGCTAAGTTTTTAGTGCCCTTCGGGTCGGTTCGCGCGGCTTGACTTTTTTTGCTTCTTTGCATTCTTATATTCAAAGGGCACTTTTTGAGCGGACTGCAAATAGTGAGTTTTTCAACAGCCTTGGCATTCAAGTTGAGAATGCAACTTTTTCTGTACCATCCAGAAATGCCTCATATGGTGTTCTGTAGTCAAGACATTTTCTTGGCCGATGGTTTAGTTTCAGCATGCTGTTCACAACATCATCTCGTGTAACAAACTCTAAGGAAATACTGATTAAATGCCTTTTTGCCCTCTAACTGCGTCAAGCTCGCTTTGTGAAACACTTATATATGTCTATATATACCGCGTGCTTCCCAAAACTCACTTTCCTTGTTAGAGAACAAAAATTCTATTTAATCAGCGTTTTCCTAAACTCACCCCTTTAGGGAAATACTGACTAAGGAATGTGAGAGATACCGCCTATACGCGTCAAGAGTGTTTGGTTATTATACAGATGTGGCAACTCTGCGCCGGGATTGAGGGATGTGACGACGGCACGACCAATAATATGCCTGTCATCGCCAAGGCCTTGCTCGTCTACTCGTATGCCCCAAATGTTATGGTACATGGCCGCCTTGCCATTGTAATTTCCCACATAGAGAGCAATATGCCCCGGCAACCAAATAAGTGTTGTGAAAGGCTGTGCGTTTTGGCGTATGATGCTGGCCTTAACATTTGTATCGCTGTAATTTTTCAATGACATCATGGTGCCGGATCTGTATTGCGACAAAGAGTTGCGCGGCAGCCACAGGCCAAATGGTGTGAAAAGGTCACGAACCATGGCAGAGCAATCCCTGTTTTCGTCAGTGCCGCCCCAGCCGTATTCTTGCCCCATCATGACATTGCCCACCTGTGCCACAAGGTCGGCGCGAAAGGGTAAGGGTTTACGCACGGCTTGTGCGTGACTGAGTGTGACCTTTGCCAATACGGCTTCCTGTGAAGAACTGGGCGCGTCATTGGTGGTCACGACTGGAGCGTTTGTTGTGGGAACGAGTAAAGTGAGCCCCGTTGCATCGTTGGCTATAATGGGAAAAACAGCCCCAATGTGTGCCTTGTCAAGAAGGATGCCATCCTGTGTTATAAGAGATACCTCGTCCTGAATAAGGGCTGCAAGGTCGTGTTTTCTATATTCTGCCATAAAGGCTTGATTGACAAAAGCCACATCTTTAGATTGCACCCAGCCTCCGGCTATGGGATTTTCAATAAAATACCACTGACCGTCACGGGACGTGTGGTTGACAAAAACGGGCATACCCGGAGCAAGGGTAGAATATTGAAAATTGTCAAAGTGATACGAGGGTGCCGGTTTGGAATAACGTGGCAAGAGTGTGGGGAGTTCGCGTAAGGGCGTTTGGCGGACGATGATTGCCGTTTTTTTTGTATTTGGATAGCTTGTCGTATTTGCAGTATATTTAAGGCTATCCCATGTTGTTTTTGTCCATGGCTCCATGCCATTGTAGCCATGGGGTGTACCAAGCCTGCGCAGAAAAGCTTTTTTCCCTATGGTCACACTTCGTTGTTTCCATGCCGCAAAATACCTGTTGTTGAAGTGTGTATTGGCTTTTGCTTGTTCAGCAGAAGAAAGGAGTAGTTGTTGCCCCAAGGGTGCCGCATAGACGGTCAAATCTTGTGGAAAGTCAAGCATATCTTGTACACTACCTTCTTTTGGATATGCATAGCTTTCCACTTGTGGTGAAGTTGTACCACAGCCTGCCAAGAAGAGTGTGCAGAGGAGTGTGCAAAGTAATGAATACAAGGTGAATGAGCGTGTTTGAAATATCATATAATGTCTCTCTATGGGTTTAAGGGGGCAATGGTGATCGTATATTTACGCAAAAAATCCACTGGTAAATAACTGGATTTTGCATGGCGCAGGCCTTCTTCATCAAGGTCTTGCGCTCTGTTGATAAGGGTGCTGCTGGCGCCTGCATGCTTAATAAAAGCATTATTCATGGTTTGGTATACACCGCGAAAACCAGTGCGACCTTTTTCGTAATGGACGCCAAGCGTATCGTCACCCAATATTTCGCCCACACTAAAGGCCACGAGCACATCGCTTACGTAGATGGCACCGCCCACAAGGCTGTCCATGTCTTGCCAATGGGACAGAACCCTATTAATGGCTTCATTTTCTGCTTGTAGAGCATGGGAGTTTGAGCATTCGTGCCATTGACACCATTCGTCTTGCAAACGCAAAACGTCTTCAATGCTGTTTTCGTCCATTATATGATAGTCCGGCTCACCGTAATGTTTTTTAAAGGAATTGACATGATTGCGCTTTTTGTGGAAACGGTTTCCGGAAAGGGCAAGTAATTCTTCCGCGCTATACAGGTATTCCCACTGTCCGCGGCAGTCTTCCTTATGCACACGTCCGGGCAATGCGTGTTCAAGTGTGGTGGCAAGCTGTTCCGGTACCCGCACAAGGCGCATACCGTGACGCAAGGCTTCATGATTGTGCCAATCCACACGATCCCATGCGCCCACAGGTGCCCACATGGTGTCTGTATTTTTTTGCCTGAGCCAACATACATGCTCATCAAAACACCATTCAAGGTTAAAATATTGGCACCAACCCCATATGTTGACAAAGGAATAATCTATAGAGTGCTGTGGCATGGCCTGCCAAAAAGGCATATAAAGGTTTTTTTCGTGGAGATGAAGAGGAGAGAAATGCATATATTTCCTTAGTTCTACGTTTTTCGATTGTGCAAGGCAAAGCGTGGCCAGTCGGCGTACTTCAGCACAAGTATCATAATTGTGGATTGCACCAGTTGCGAAAGAACCATGCCTAAAAAAACACCTGAAACACTTTGCCACACATAATGCCCCACAAGCCAAGCCACCGGTAGGCGGATAAGCCAAAAGCTTGTGCCAAAAACAAGGAGATTGTAATGCGTTGCCCCAGCCCCCGTCATGGCACCGCCCAAGATCATGCTGATGAGGGTGCTGGGTATGGCAAGAAAATTAAAGTACAAATAGTTTTCGGTAATCTCTTGTGTTTGCGGTGTTTGTGCCAAAAAGGCAGCAAGTTCTGGAATAAATGGCCATAGTAACAGTGCCAAAAGGCTCATGCTCACGACCCCTTGCATCACCAAGAGATTTATGACACGTCGTGCTTGTGCAATGTTTTTTTCGCCAAGACTGTTGCCCACAAGAACAGATGCCGTCATGCTAAAGGCCATACCTGGCAAAAACAATAATGCCTCTAGGCGCATACCTGCCGTCAAACCTGCAAGTGCGTGAACACTGTCAAAGGGTAGGGAGGCCACCACGGCAAAGAGGACAATATATCCGCTCTGCCACACAATTTGACTTCCCGCCGCTGGCAATGCCACTGAGAGTAAATAAGGAAATGCCGCTCTAGACCAGCGAAGCGCCGTGCGTATGGGCAAGAGTTGTTTATAGTTGAAATAGCCGCTGTTGGCAAGTAGGCATACATTGCACACAGCGCCAAATGCCGTACATATAAATGTTGTCCACGCAATGCCTTCATAACCAAATGCGGGCAATCCAAAGTATCCAAGGCCAAATCCTAAATTACCAAGAATATTAGCGAAACACATTGTTGCGGAAACAAAAATAGGGGGGATCACCTGTCGTGTGGCACGAAAAAGGCTGGTACTGGCGCTGAAAATATAACTCAAAGGGAGTGTTATGAGCGTTATGTTCCAATAGGTGAGCACAGCGGGTAAAATATCTTGAGGTGTTTGTAAAAGTAGGAAAAACATGTCCTTAGACCAATAGGCCACACAGGCTATGATAAGCCCCATGATAAGTGCCAAAGCAAGCACAAGTGTCACATAGCGTTGTGCACGCTCCATGCGTCCTGCCCCTATGGATTGGCTTATGGCTGCAGTGGCTCCGCTCCCCATGGCCATGGCGAGAACTTGCAAAAAGATAGCGCCTTGCGACACGAGGCCAAGGGCGGCTTGAATGTCTTTTCCAAGCTTACCAGCTGTCCACACATCACACAGCCCAAGGCCAAAAAAGAAAAACATGACAAGAAGTTGTGGCCATGTGAGTTGCCATACGGTGGCAAGGGAATAATTGAGTGGTGGTTTTTGCATGTCATTTTCCTCGCAAGAATCCTTGAAAGGAAGTATAGCATAAAGTGTGAAAGCAGCAAGGGAAAAAAGATGAAAACTTTTGAAAAAATGCCCATGTCCACGTGTTTAGGCGTGTTACATGGGCATTTTGATAGATAAAAATTAATAAGCGTGTTCGTCTTCCAAGTCTTCTTTTGTCACTTTTCCGGAGAAAATAGTGAATATCCACGCTTGATATACCAGTACAATGGGGACGCACACAAGCGTCACGCCAAGCATGATTTTGAGAGTGAGGGGGCTTGATGCCGCATTAAAGGCGGTAATGTGCCACTCGGGATTGAGGCTGGACATGACAATACCAGGGAACATGCCGCACACGCCAAAAAACGTGACGCCAAAAATAAAGAGTGCACTACTTGCAAACGCATACAAAACTTTGCCGGCTTTGAGCATAATGCGCACGCCAATAAGACCCACAAGTGCCAGTATGGGAAATATGAAAAGCCATATATGTTCCATATAGTTGACAAAAAGATTTGTGTATGCGGCAGTTAAAGCAAGAAAACCTAAAAGTAACAAGAGCACAAAAGGCCATAAAATTATGGCTGCGCTTAAGGCACGAATCTGTAATTTATCCTCTGCCTTGAAGGACAGCCACAAGGCGCCATGCATGGCAAACATACACATAAAGAATAAACCACCCACAACACCATAAGGATTGAGAAGCTTAAACAAGTCGCCATGATAAACGCCCTTGTCGTCAATGGGAATACCCATAAACAAATTAGCAAAGGCCACACCAAAGAGTAAGGCCGGAATAAGGTTTGAGATAAAATGCACCTTGTCCCAGAAGCCTGTCCACAACACATGGTCTTCTTTGTTTCGAAATTCAAATGAAACAGCGCGAAAAATCAGTGCAAAAAGGATAATAAGCAATGGCGCATAAAGGGCACTGAACATGACCGCATAGGCCTTTGGAAAAGCCGCAAAGGTGACACCGCCAGCGGTTATGAGCCACACCTCGTTGCCGTCCCAAAATGGCCCGGCAGCATTGAAAATGACCCTTTTTTCGTGTTCAGTTTCCGCCAAAAATGGAAGAAGCGTGCCAAGGCCAAAGTCAAAGCCGTCTAGTATAAAGTAGACAGCCCACAAAAGACCCCAGAGTGCAAACCATGTTGTTTCTAACATATATTCTCCTTAAGACCCGTGAGTCTTTGGCCCCTTACAGGCATATTTACGTAAAAGATAAATATCAATGAGTCCCAGCATGGAGTAGACTACAATAAAGGCAATAAGCGAAATACTCACATTACCCGCAGGAACCGGTGATACCGCATCTGCCGTACGCATGAGACCGTAGACAATCCAAGGCTGTCGTCCAACTTCTGCAACGGTCCAGCCAAGCATGATGGCAATATATGGCAGCGGAATTGTCCATACAAGGGCACGAAGAAGTAGGGGATTCATGGAATCATCCTTCTTCCTGTATAAAAAGGCCAAGCCGGAAAGCAGGAGGAAAATACCTGCAAAGGCTATCATTGTGCGGAAGGAGAGGAAGGTGATGAGCAGGGGAGGGCGATCCTCCTTGGGAATGTCATTAAGACCCGTAACATGTGCCTGTGTATCGCCAAAAGCTAACCATGAGGTCATGCCCGGTATACTGATAGCTTCCAGGCTGTTCTTTTCGCCTTCTTCGTCAGGCCAAGCCAAAATGTGCATGGGGGCATTTTTGTCCGATTCCCAAAGGGATTCCATGGCAGCAAACTTGCTCGGTTGATGTTCAGCCACGACCATGCCTTGGTGGTGTCCGGAGCCGGCCACGAGCAAGGCTGTAATGAGTGTGAAGGGAGCCACCATACGGAATGTGCGGCTAAAAAATTCTACATGACTTTTGCGCAAAAAATGCCATGCGCATACGCCAAGTACAAAGAAGCCACTGAGCATCCACGCCGAAAAAATGGTGTGGAAATACTGACCCCACGCGTAGGGATTGCTTATGACAGTAAGAAAGCTGTCAAGTTCTGCACGATTATTGCGGATCACATAGCCTATGGGATTTTGCATCCATCCATTGGCAATAATAATCCATACGGCGGAAATATTGCCTGCAAGCGCCACCATGTAAATAGCGAATAAGTGCACTTTTTTGCTGACTTTTTTCCATCCAAATATCCATACAGCCAAGAATGAGGATTCAAGGAAAAAGGCCACAGTTGCTTCCACAGCAAGGAGTGATCCAAAAATGTCGCCCACATATTCAGAATAGCGCGACCAGTTGGTACCAAATTGGAATTCCAGCGTTATGCCTGTGACCACGCCAAGAGTGAAGTTGATGACGAAGAGTTTGCCCCAAAATTGGGTTTGACGTTTCCAAAATTCGTCACCCGTACGTACATACTTTGTTTCCATCCATGCAAGCAAGATGGAAAGACCAAGAGTTAAGGGGACGAAGACAAAGTGAAAAAAGACGGCCACAGCAAATTGTAACCGTGAAAGTAAAACAACATCCATTGTAACCTCCAAGAGTTCAAACATCAGTTTAAACACATTCCATGAAAACACATTGGAAAACAGCGTGACACTTTATTGAAAACATTTCTTGTCTGTAGACCTTTTGTCAAAAAATGACAAGATTTTTTATGTACATATTCATAGGGTCTGTTTCTACGCAAAAAGATTGTGTGCTCTTGCCAAGGAAAACACGTTTTCGTGCGAAAGGCGCGTATACAGACATACGTAACTTGAGTAAAAAACATCGTTTGACCCCTTCGGAGCAGGGGCAAAACGCAAAAGAATTTGTTGAGGCGCCGCCGTCAAATGCGCCTTTTCGCCCTTCTCGAAGTGGGATCTGTGTCAGACTTCGCGTGTTTTTTCAGAGAAATACCAGAAGAATCTATTTTTCAAAGTAAGCTTGTCTTCCTTGATATAACGAAAAAATTCGCAATTTGACGACAGCGCCCAGCGTTAGCGTTATTGTTTCAAAGAAGTGCTTTGACCTTTGGTATAATTTATTGTATGAGAAGTGCGGTATGAGGTATTTTTTATTAACAACAAAAAACGAGAAAAACATGAGTATTCACAAAATTTTTCCCAAACTTTTTTTTGCATGCATGCTTTGCGCGTGCTTTTCCATCTCATTGTCCGCCATACCCAACGTACAGGCAGCTTCAAGCGTTGCCGTGAGTCTTGAGACAACAAAGGGTGAAATAGTGCTGCGTCTTGATGGGGGCAAAGCACCGGAAACCGTTGCCAACTTCTTGAACTATGTAAAAAGTGGGCATTATGACGGCACCATCTTTCACCGCGTGATTCCCGGATTTATGATACAAGGTGGCGGAATGACAGCGGATATGAAGGAAAAACCCACAGGAAACCCCGTTAAAAACGAAGCTGCCAATGGCCTTGACAATGACAAATATACAGTCGCCATGGCTCGCACATCGCAGCCACATTCCGCCACGGCACAATTTTTTATCAATGTGTCTGACAATAACTTTCTTAACTACACAGCACCTACTAACCAAGGCTATGGTTACACGGTGTTTGGTAAGGTGATAAAAGGACAAAACATTGTCGATATGATAGCAAAAGTTCCCACAGGTAAAAGGGGTATGCATAATGATGTCCCGTCGGATCCCATCGTGATTACTAAGGCTTCTGTGGTGCAATAATTGAGGAAACACTAATTATAGAAAGACGTATTAAAGCTTGACATAAGTCAATCCCAGAAAAAACCTTCCATACTCAGTGATTGAAGAATGATGACAACCTTTTGAGGGGATGGAGGGGAGTTTGAGGGAGGAAGGGGAAGCTTTTGGGTTTTGGTACCTGTCCCTTCCCCCCTTAAGAAAAATAATTCATCAGTGTTTCCTTAGAAACAGCGCCTCATAAAACAACTCAATGCTGTTTTTTTAAAAAGCTGCTGAGGGAGCGTGACAGAGAAGGAGGGCGGTATGCGCGACGGGACAACGACACCGGCCATAATACCAGTCAGCGCGTCAGCTACTGCGCCATCTGTAACACCAAGCCCAATGTCGGCCGTGTTTCCTTTATGTGCCATTGAACAAAATATTTTGCTCAACGCCATTCACGATGGTATTTGGGTTATTGATGCCAAGGGTATAACGTTGCGCATCAACAAAGCCATGGAACGTATTGCCGATATTCGTCACGAGGATGTGGTCGGCAAGCATGTGGAAGAAAGCATGCGCACGTTAAAATTTACCACGTGCGTCACGCTCCAAGCTCTTAAAAAGAAAGAAGTTATTACAATGTTTGACGACTATGCCAACGGTCGTCGTTGCCTCAACACAAGTACCCCCATCCTTGATGAACATGGCGAAGTGTGGCGCGTGATAGCGTGCATACGAGACATTACTGAACTTGAGTTCATGACGCAACGCCTTGCTGAGCTTGAGCGCAGCAACGAACATTACAAAACACAGTTGCTACGCATGGAACAGGCGCAAGATCACGGTATTATGGGCAACAGCGAGGCCACCGTCGCCCTGCGCCGAGACATATTCAAAGCAGCAAAAAATGACACGATTACCCTCATATTGGGCGAAACAGGCACAGGTAAAAGTCTCACAGCCAAGGCCATACACAAAGCCAGTGCGCGTAAAGACGGCCCCTTTGTGGCGCTTAATTGTGGTGGTATTCCCTCTTCATTGATAGAGTCAGAGCTTTTTGGCTACAGTCGAGGAGCGTTTACAGGTGCTGCCAAGGAAGGAAAAAAGGGCGTTTTTGAATTGGCTCACGGCGGGACGCTTTTTCTTGATGAAATAGCCGAAATGCCTCTTGCGGCACAAGCCACACTCTTACACGTACTTGACGATTTTACCTTCAAACGCGTGGGTGGCACCCATGATATTACAAGTGATGTCCGTATTATTGCAGCCACCAACAAGTGCCTTGAGGATTTGGTGCAAGCGCATAAGTTTCGACAAGATTTATTCTATAGATTACGTGTTCTTGTTGTGAATATTCCTCCTTTGCGCAAAAGACGTGAAGACATTCCCCTTCTGGCACAATACTTTTTGCACACTTACGGAGGAGAACATGAAGAGCGTTCTTTTGCACCTGCCACTTTAAACACGCTTGTCCATTATGCATGGCCGGGAAATGTGCGCGAACTGCGTGCTCTTGTGCAATATTTGCATGCTATGTGTGATGAACGGATGTTTGGCATAGAGCACTTGCCTACGTATATTCAAGAAAATACACCTCAGTACACAGTTCACGATGCGCAACCACAAGCTGTTCCGCGAGTCGATGAGCCTGAAGCCTTGTTGCAGCATGCCTCATTGAAAGATGCGTTGGAAGACGTCGAAAAAAAACTCATTGTCGCGGCATTGCAAAGCGAAGGTAGCACGTATAAGGCGGCAAAAAAATTGGGTGTCAGCCAATCAAGTGTTGTGCGTAAAGCGCAAAAATATGGACTGTAGCAGTCATTTGAAAGAATTTATATTCGTTATTAGGCATTGTCGTCAAATGCGCCCTTTCGGTTACCTTTGCGTCAGGCCTTACTTGCTTTTTCGGTCAAATATCATAAGAGTATACTCCCTCAAAGCAAGAACGTCTTCCTTGATATAACACGAAAAGTCGCTATTTGACGAAAGCGCCTAGTGCCTTGTTTACGCCAAAAGCTATGATTGCATCCTTTGCGTGTGGCCATGCGCCATACAATACCGCCTTTTTTCCCAAGTAAAAAAACTTCGGCATGCATGCGAACCTATTGGTTTTTTTGAAGGGGCCGACCGAATGGCGCCGTAGGCGTAGCCGTTAGGCGAGGAACGAGCCTTACGGCTATCGAGAGCAGCGATGGTGTGGGGGGAAGGCTTTTTTTCCTAAAAAAAGTTTCACCCTAAAGGGCACACGCCCCCCCCACATGCTTTTCAAAAAATACACATTTAGACGATACACGCTCCTAGCTATTTTTCAAACTCTCTACAAGATTCGCCAGCTGGTTTGCTTGCTCAGAGAGAGAGCCTACAGCGCGAGAAGCTTCATTCATAGCGTTGACCGTGTCATTGGCAATGTTGGAAACCGTGGCGATGGATCTGGCAATCTCGTCGGAGGTGGCAGATTGTTCTTCGCTTGCTGTGGCAATGGTGCGTATGCCATCGGCACTTTCTTCAGCCATTTCTAAGATTCCCTGCAGGGCATTACCGCCGCCCACAGCAAGTTCTGTAGCCTCTTCAATGCGCGTTACAGCCATATCCACTTGTTGCACATTCTTTTCTGTGCTTTGTTGGATAGTATTGATGGCATTGGCCACATCAGATGTGGAGGAAATGGTTTTTTCTGCCAATTTACGTACTTCATCAGCCACAACGGCAAAGCCGCGCCCTGCTTCACCTGCTCTGGCAGCTTCAATGGCGGCGTTAAGTGCCAGCAAGTTCGTCTGATCAGCAATGTCTGAAATGACACTCATGACCGCATTGATGGATTGGGCATGGGTGGCAAGTTCGTTCATATTTTCACGTAACTTGAGGGATTCTTCCTTAACCTCAATCATGGATTTTTGGCATCTTCGTGTAATTTCTGCACCTTGAAGCGCTTTTTCCTTGGTGCTATACGCTATTTCGGCGCTATTACCGGAATTTCTGGCCACCTCAAGCACGGTACCATTCATCTCTTCCATGGCCGTAGCCGTTTCTGCCATACGGGCAGATTGTTCTTCTGCGCCTATGGTGGAAGCATCTATCTGGGAAGAAAGCTGATCGGACGCGATGGAAATATTGTTTACAATGCCTTCCAACTTTTCCACGGCAATGAGAATACTCTTGCTTTTTGCCTCAGCTTGCACAGCAGATTTTTCTGCCTCACTGGAAGCGATGGCAGCTTTGTCTGCGGCAAGTTGCGCTTCTTTAGATTTTTCTTCCGATTCAAAAACCATTTTTGCCAAGTTTTGAATCATGGTGCCAAGAGCCTGCGCCAAGGTAGAAAGCTCATCCTCACGCCTAATGATAGCAGCAAGTTCCCTGTCCTGCGAATCTGTCAATGTCAAATTGCCCTCAGCCACATAGATGGCTACATCCACACTCTTGGACACCGCAACAACCACTTTTTTGACCACAAAAAAGATGACACCAGCCACCACCAACAGAATAAAAAAGCCCACAAGAACAAGAGTAAAAGTGATTTCATTGGAGACAATATAAAAGTCACTTTCGTCTGTTTCTACGCCAAGAACCCAGCCGGTGGTAGGTAATTCGGCAAAGTGGGTGACCTTTGCTACGCCTTCCCAATCGTAACGGGTAATGCCTGTGCGCTCAGCAAGGACAGTGCGAATATACTCGTATATACTGTTGTCCTCACCAATCAGCTCGGGAAAGGATCTTTCCATGAGCATGACGCCTTCGTTATCAACTAAGAATAAATTTGACGAAGGCATGAGCTTTACGTCCTGAATAGTATTGTCGGACGTAACGCTCATGTCTAAAACCATAAGCAACACGCCGTCAACGCCACTGCCGGAGCTATCGTCGGTGATCCCCGTCGCCACCATGGCACTCATTTTGCCTGTTTGGCGTGACATTTGCGTATCAATGACGTCCTTCCCAGACATGGCCGATCTTATACTGTCGTAATTGGCCAAATCCATTCCAATACGCGACGGGGCTGAATGCGCAACGGAACGACCATTTTTATTCACAATCAAGGCCGCCGTGATATTGGGAAATTTTTCTGTTATATTTTTCAAAAAATCATTGTTTTCTTCCTGCAACACTTTAAATTCGGGCGAATCATTCGCTTTTTCACCCAAGGCATTGGACATTTCCACAATCTTTTCAAAGTTTGTGGAACTGCTCACAGACTGCCCAACAGAAAGAGCAGTACGCACAATATTATCAATTTCAGATGCTTGCTTCTTGGCAAATTCCAAAAGCTGCACGTCAGAGACATCATATATTCCGTCAGAAGACAAGGTAGACGCGATAAATGTCAATACTGCCGTCCCTAACAAGACGGGAATCAACGTCGACAACAAGATTTTTCCTAGCAACTTAAGTTTCATATACCCCTCTCAAAACGTATTTCGTGTTCATATTTCTTACGGCAGCAAGGTGTTTAAACCCTTTTTATCCATTTGCCAACAAAAAAAGAGGTTCAAACCTCTGTAAAATACCCTATCGGCAGAAAGAAAAATTTCTTTATACGCGAGCAATATAGACATGATGATTGAACAACTGAGCAATATTGTTACTTGCTAACAGCTACGCCTACAGCCAACTTGTCTCAGCACTCTATATTGTTTTACATAACAATATGTAAGCATGCTAGTAGCTTGTTTTGTCTAAATGTGTATTTTTTGAAAAGCATGTGGGGGGAGTAAGCAGTAAGCGCGTTTTGAAAGGGGAAGGAG